>NZ_JAMQQF010000513.1 GCF_023716945.1 Frankia sp. AiPs1
CGTCCGCTGTCCCGGCGGCGGCGACGGGCGTGCCAGGGCCGCCGCCCGCGCGGCCAGCGACCTGTCCGTGCTCATCACCCCTGCGACGGTAGCGAGCCTGCGGCGGCGTGCCATCCGTCCATGGGCGTACATGGCATACCGATCGCGGCGTACCCGCCGCGACCCGCCCGTCTTGTTACGCTCCCGACCGAATCCGCTGAACGCCGTCGGTGAGGAGGCCGCATGCTCGTGTCGGGAACGCCGCCGACGTTGCTGTCGCTGTGGTATCTGGCGGCCTGCCTGGCCGAGCGGGACGACCGGCTGGAGTACCGCCACCCCCTGGTCGCGGTCCGCAACGCGAACAACCTGGTCGTCGGCGGGCTGGACGTGGTGCGGGGCGAGCCGGCGGCGTCGGCGGTCATCCGCGGGGATGGCTGGTGGTCGCGCGCGGTGCTCGGCACCGCCGCCGCGGCCCTGCCGCCGATCGAGGGCCGGGCGCTCACCGGGCTGTGGGCGACGTTCCAGGGCAAGGCGGGCGCGGTCGCGCTGCTGCCGGCCGAGATGCGCCACGCCCGGATCGAGGCGGGGGCGGCCTGGGCGGGCATCCCCGCCACCCTCGCCGGCCGGCTGTTGAGCTGGTCCGACGCGGTCGTGGAGCACTTCCGCAAGCAGCCGGTGATCGGATGATCATCGCTATCGAAGGCGTCGACGGAGCGGGCAAGAACACGCTGACCGGGCGGCTCGTCACCCGGCTCACCGACTCCGGGCGCAGCGTGGCGACCCTCGCCTACCCGCGGTACGCCGCCGAGCCTCTCGGCCCGGCCATGCGCGGGCTGCTCGGGGGCGACGCCCGGCTCGCCGCGCTGGCCGCCGCCCCCCGCGCCACGGCGATGATGTTCGCACTCGATCGGGCGGCGTCGCGGCCCGAACTCGACGCCCTGACCGACGCCAACGACGTGGTCATCCTCGACCGGTACATCGCGTCGAACGCCGCCTATGGCGCGGCCCGGCTACCCGCGGCCGAGCGGGCCGCCTTCCCCGCCTGGGTCGCCGATCTCGAACTCGGCTCGCTGGCCCTGCCGGCCCCCGACCTGCAGGTGCTCTTGCGGGTACCGCTGGCCAAGGCGCGGGCGGGCGCGGCGGCGCGGGCCGGCGACGACCCGGACCGGCCGCTGGATGCCTTCGAGGCCGACGGTGGCCTGCAGGAGCGGTGCGCGCGGATGTACGAGGACCTGGCGGTCCGGGACTGGGTCTCACCCTGGTTGATCGTGGACCGGGACAGCGCTGTCGGCATCATCGAGGGGTGGCTCGGCGCCCTGCTGCGCTGATCACGCCGCGGCTCGGTGGGCCGGCGGATCAGCGGATCAGCGGATCAGCAGCCGACGAGGCAGCTCGGAAGGACGACCGGCGGCATCCGCACGACGACGCCGGATCCGGCGTGTGGACCGTGGCCGCGCGGCGCGGGTGCCGGGGCGTGGTGCGACGTGGACGGTGCCACCGCGGCCATGACCGGCTGGCTGGTGCCCGCGGTGCCCGCCGTGCCCGCGGTGCTACCGACACTCGGGCCGGCCGGGACCCGGTTCGGTGTGGACGAGTTCCGGACGGCGGCGTGCCGCGACGGGGACACCGGGCTCTTGCGCTCGCCCGACGGCGATGTGGTGCCTCCGCCGGCCGCGACCGAGGCGGCGGCGGAGGGGAGGGCGGCGAGGGCCCGGCCGGGGCGGGGCGCGGTGGTGGTGCCGGTGGCGGAGGGAGTCGACTCCGTGGCGCCGACCGCGTCGTCGGGCGCGGCGGCGCCGCGCTGCCCGATCAGCACCGCGACGGCCACGGCGGCGATGGCCACGATCCCCAGCCCGAGCTGCGGGAAGGTGATCCGGATGTTCCCTCGGTGCACGCTCACGCGGCTCCATCCGTCGATGGCGGCGACGGTCGGACCGTAGCACGTACCACCCATATCGGGGCACTGCTGCCCGATTGGGGCACTAATGCCCGGTTGGGGGGCTACGGACACTGCCTGAGATCCGCTTGAACGGCTCCGGTCAGACGGCGGCCAAGGTCTCCGCGCGCCGCGCCAACCGGGCCTGCGTCTGTTCGAACTTCGCCTGCTGTTGCGCGGCGGCCGCGTCGAGGCCGGCAAGGAAGCTGGCGACCTCGTCGCGGGCCTGTTCGCCCGCGGCGTCCAGTCCCGTCAGGTCGAAGAAACGCCACTGGCGCAGGATCGGCGTCACCACGTCGTCATGGTGGATGCGCAGGTTGTAGATGCCGGCTCGGGCGATCTGGATGGCCTTGCGGCCGAAGTCGCGGATGCCGGCGCCGGGCATCTCGAAGTTGAGGATCTCGTCACGGATGGCCTCCACCGTCCGGGACGGGGAGATCTCCAACGCGGCGGCCACGAGGTTCCGGTAGAAGATCATGTGCAGGTTCTCGTCGGCGGCGACGCGGGCGAGCAGCTTCTCGGCGACCGGCTCCGCGCAGAAACGACCCGTGTTGCGGTGGCTGACCCGGGTCGCCAGCTCCTGGAAGGACACGTACGCCATCGACTGCAGCGGCGTGATGCCGGACCGGTCGAAGCCCCGGCCCATCTGGTACATGCGGTCACGTTCGAGGGCGACCGGGTCGACCCCCCGGGTGACCATCAGGTAGTCGCGCATCGCGATCGCGTGGCGACCCTCCTCGGCCGTCCATCGGTGCACCCAGGTGCCCCAGGCGCCGTCCCGGCTGAAACCCTCCGCGATGACCCGGTGATAGCTCGGGAGGTTGTCCTCCGTGAGCAGATTGACCTCGAAGGCGATCTGCGCCGCCTTCGACAGGGAGGACTGGCCGGGCTCCCAGGGAACGGTGTCGAAATCCCGGCCCAGGCTCCAGGGGACGTACTCGTGCGGCATCCACTCGGTGGCGATGTCGAGATGGCGGTTCACGTTCGCCTCGGCGACGGGCTCAAGCTCGCGAATCAGCTCGGTGTCCGTGAGTGATCTCATTGGGAGACTGTTCCAGACCTGACGCCCGTCAACCATGTCCCACGGGTGTGGATTCCCGCTCGCGGGACTGTTCCGGCCGGCCAGTCCGCCTGCGCGACCAGGGCTTTCACCACCGGGCCGAGGACCGCCCGGCCGACGTGCGTTACCGGTCCCTTCACACGGAACTCTCACGATGCTCCGATGAACTCGGCACCCGGGGATCCGCACCCGGACCCGCACCCGGACCGGCCGGCGGGCCCCGCCACGAGACATCGAGGGAGTCGGACATGGTCGCAGCCCCGCGGGTGCTGGTCGTCGACGACGAGCCCAACATCGTCGACCTGCTCCGGATGGCCCTGCGCTTCCACGGCTTCGACGTCCTGACCGCGGCGACCGGGCGGGCCGCGCTGGAGCTCGCGGCCCAGGCCCGGCCGGACCTGATGATCCTCGACGTGATGCTGCCCGACGTCGACGGCTTCGAGGTCTGCCGGACCCTGCGGGCCGGTGGCCAGAGCGTGCCCGTCGTCTACCTCACCGCCCGCGACGCCCACCGCGACAAGATCGCCGGCCTGACCTACGGCGGGGACGACTACGTCACCAAGCCCTTCGCGGTGGACGAGCTGATCGCCCGGGTGCGGGCCGTGCTGCGTCGCACGTCCCCGCCGCGGACCGAGGCCGACCCCGAACCGTCGGCCATCCTCCGCTTCGCCGACGTCGAACTCGACCCGGACACCCACGTCGTCCGCCGGGCCGGCGAGCCGCTCGAGCTGTCGCCGACCGAGTTCACCCTGCTGCGGTACTTCCTTACCAATCCCAACCGGGTGCTGTCGCGGGCGCAGATCCTCGACGCGGTGTGGAGCTACGACTTCACGGGTGAGCCGACCGTGGTCGACCAGTACGTCAGCTACCTGCGGCGCAAGCTGGGCCGTCGCGGGCCGTCGCTTATCCACACGCAGCGCGGCTTCGGCTACGCGCTGCGCCTGCCCGCGGCGGGAGCCGGCCGGTGACCCTGCGACTGAAGCTGATGGCCGGGCTGGTGGCGCTGTGCGCCCTCGGCCTGACCATCGCCGGCACGGCGAGCGCGTTCGCCCTGCGCTCCTACCTCTACGACCGCATCGACCAGCAGCTCGGGCGCGCCGAGGTGCTCGGCCGGCTGCCGGTCGCAACCCTGCTGACCCGTCCGTCGATGCTGGACCGGGCCGGGGTGGAGCGGGCCGTCGGTCCCACCGACTACCTGGTGGAGATCCGCCGCCCCAACGGCACGGTGCTGCGGGTGGCCGGCTCCGCGAGCCCCCCGCCACCGGCCACCCCGCTGCTGGACGTCGCCGGGCGTTCCGGCGAGGGGCGCTCCGGCGATCGGCGCTCCGGGGAGGGGCGCTCC
>NZ_JAMQQF010000514.1 GCF_023716945.1 Frankia sp. AiPs1
GTCCTGGCCCGGATCGTCGAGGCGGGCCCCCTGGAACGCTCGGCGGTCGCCCCGGAGGCGCGCGCCGCCATCGCCGCGTTCCGCGCCGCCGAGGCCGATCTGGCCGGCGAGCTGCGCCGTTCGGCGTCCGGGCGGGAGCTGCTTGCGTTGGGCTGGGACGACGACGTGGCCTGCGCGGCCGACCTTGATGCCGACGCCGCCGTTCCCGTCCTCGACGCCGACGGTGCCTACACCGCCGCGCCCGAGCTGTCGTCCTGACCTCGGGCGAACCGGTCGAACGCGTCGCGCAGGTACCGGCCTAGGTCGGCGGCATGCGGGGTGCTGCGACCGCAGCCGCGCTGGTCGAACAGGACAACCCGGTAGCGGTCCGGGTCGAACCAGCGGCGCGCCCCCGGAGCCCGGGCCGCCGTGGACGACGAGCGCCGGCCTGCCGGCCGGGTTGCCGCAGACTGCCCAGTAGACGAGGTTGCCGTCGCCGACGTCGAGCATCCCGGCGTCGTGCGGCTCGATCGGCGGATACTGCGATCTCCTCCGCCGATCCTGACCTACTGATCACGGCGAGGCGCCCGGCGATGTTCGGGCCAGGGCCGCCCAGCTGGCGTGCAGTGTCTCCTGCCCCGGCTGCGTCGTAGCTGTGTTCGTGCCTGCCGGTTGCCCCGTCCCCTGCCCGGTCCCAGTCATGCGTCCGCCTCCCGCCTGTCTGGTGCGGGACGTCGATGTCGGCGCCGATGGCTCCGTCGACTATGACCCCTGGCCGGCACCGCCCGGGTCGGATCGAGGGCACGCTTCCCCAGGCCGTAAGAAGATCCTGGTAATCGGATGCGATTCGCATGTATCAGAGGTTCTGGCCGCCGGACAGTTCGATGCGGGTGCCGTTGGCCCAGCCGAAGCCGTCGGCGAGGATCAGCGGCACGGCCGCGCCGATGTCCTCGGCCTCGCCCGCGCGGCCCAGTGCGGTGGCGTTCGCGAGCGCCTCGTTGAGCTGGAGGTTGTCCCGGACCCGGCCGCCGTTGAAGTCGGTGGCGATCGCCCCGGGCGCGAGTGCGTTGACCCGGATGTGCCGCTCGCCGAGCTCCTGCGCCTGGTACCTGGTCAGCACCTCGAGCGCGCCCTTCGCGGCGGCGTACACGGAGGCGCCCGGGCGGGTGATGCGGGCCAGGACGGAGGAGATGTTGAGGATGCGCCCGCCGTCGGCCAGCAGCGGCAGCAGCGTCTGCGTCAGGAAGAACGGCGCCTTGATGTGAATCCGGAACAACTCGTCGAACTGCTCCTCGGTCGTCTCCGTGTACGGCGCGTCGAGGCCGACTCCCGCGTTGTTGACGAGGTAGTCGAGGCGCTCGGCGCCGAGGGCGGCGAGCGTCGTACGGACGTCGGCCGCGAACCGGGCGAAGTCGGCACTGTTGCCCACGTCGAGCTGCAGCGCCGCCGCGGGCACCCCCTGCCCCTCGAGCTCCGTGACGAGCCGGTCGGCCTCGTCCTGGCGGCTGTTGTAGGTGCCGATGACGCCCACCCCGGCGCGGGCGAGGTGCGTGGCCATGCTGCGCCCGAGGCCGCGGCTCGCGCCGGTGATCAGGGCGATTCTGCTGTCGGACATGAGTTCCTTGTTCCTCCCGTGACATGCCTGTGGCGCTTGCCGCCAACCTGGCACCTGCACCGGCCGACAGCGGCGCCTCGGTCATCCCCGGATCGCGAGTCCGGGGATGGTCCGGCCGGCCGCGGTCATGATGGACATGTCTGCATGGAAATGTCTGCTGGGCCGTGGGCACACGGCCGGGTGGCAGCCGGTCGAGTGAACCCCGGAGGTACCGCCGTGCAGCGCCAGGAGCTGGGTGCATTTCTTCGTCATCGGCGGGAGCTGCTGCGGCCGTCGGACGTCGGGCTGGTCGCCGGCGGTCGGCGACGGGCGCGCGGGCTTCGCCGTGACGAGGTCGCCGTGCTCGCCGACATGTCGACGGACTACTACGAGCGGATCGAGCAGGGCCGCGGGCCGCGGCCGTCGCCGTCGATGCTCGGCGCGATCGCGCGGGCGTTGCGCCTCACGCTGGACGAGCGCGACCACATCTACCTGCTGGCCGGCCACGAGGCCCCGCCGCGGCACTGCTCGCTCGGCTACGCCGACGCCGGCCTGATGTGCGTGTTGGACTCGCTCGCGCCCGCCGTGCCGGCGCTCATCATGGATGACCTCGACAACGTCGTGGCGCAGAACCCGCTGAACGTCGCGCTGCTCGGCCCGATCGCCCGCGCGCCAGGCCGGGCGCGCAACTTCCTGTGGCGCTGGTTCACCGGCGGCGAACTGCGCGGGCGATACCTCGCCGAACAGCACGACACGCTCGGCCGCGAGCACGTCGCGGACCTGCGCGTCACGCTCGGCCGTCGGCATGAGGACGAGGCGGTCCGATCCCTCGTCGCCGAGCTCTCGGCGGCCAGCGCCGAGTTCCGCGAGGTGTGGGCCCGACAGGAGGTCGCGGTGCGGCGGACCACCCGCACGGTGCTCGTCCATCCCGAGGTCGGCCGGCTTGACCTGGAGTGTGACGTGGTGATCAGTCCGCCGTCCGGCCAGCGGCTGGTCCTGTCCCGTCCGCAGCCCGGTTCGGGGGCGGGTGAACGCCTGGAGATGCTCGCCGTCCTCGGCACCCAGACCTTCCTCGGCACCCAGACTTTCCTGGGCACCCAGACTTTCCTCGACCCCAGCTGTTCGCGCTGACGCCGGCCGCCGGGTCAGGCCGGGACGAGGCCGTGCAGGGCTGCCCACCGGCCGACCTCCTCCCGGCGTAGCGCCGTGGCCAGCAGTTCGGGGAATCTGTCCGGAGTGCAGGCGAAGGCCGGCGCGCCGAGCTGCGCGCAGGTCGCCGCGAGCCCGTGGTCGTAGGCGGGAGTGCCGTCGTCGGACAGCGCCAGCAGCACGACGACGGTGACCCCGGAATCGACCAGCCCGCGCAGCCGGGCGATCAACGACGACTGGTCGCCGCCCTCGATGAGATCGCTGATGAGGATGAGGACGGTGTCGGCGGGCCGGCGCACGAGGCTCGCGCCGTAGCCGACGGCGCGGTCGATGTCGGTGCCGCCGCCGAGCTGGACTCCGAAGAGCACGTCGACGGGGTCGTCGAGGGAGTCGGTCAGGTCCACCACCGACGTGTCGAAGACGACCAGCCGGGTGCTCAGGGACCGGATACTCGCCAAGGACGCGCCGAGCACCCCGGCGTAGACGACCGACGAGGCCATCGAGCCGCTCTGGTCGATGAGCAGGATGACGTCGCGCAACGCGGCCACCCGCCGGGCCCGCTGGTATCCGATCAACCGGTCGACGATGACGGTGCGCTGCTCAGGCTGGTAGTTGCGCAGGTTGGCGAGGATCGTGCGGTTCCAGTCGACGTCGGGCAGCCGCGGGGTGCGGGCGCGTTCGCCGCGGTTCAGCGCGCCGAACACCGCCGAGCGCAGCGACTGCGCCAACCGCCGCTCGATGTCCTCGACGACCGTGCGTACCACCATCCGCGCGGTCTCCCGGGTGCGCTCGGGCAGCGCCGAGCGCAGCGACAGCAGCGTGCCCACCAGGTGCACATCGGGTTCGGCCGCTGCCAGCAGCTCGGGCTCCATGAGCAGCCGAGCGAGCCCCAGCCGTTGGACGGCGTCGTGCTGGAGAACCTGCACCACCGACGACGGGAAGTAGTCGCGGATGTCGCCGAGCCAGCGGGTCACCGCCGGCGCCGATCCGCCGAGCCCCGCCCTGCGCCGCCGACTACGACCGCCGCCGGACTCGCCGTCGGCGTCGTAGAGCGCGTCCAGCGCGGCGTCGATGTCCGCGTCCCGCTTCGACAGCGCCCGTGCCGGGTGGCAGACGGACGCCGCCGGCGCGCCGAGGATCAGCCGCCACCGCCGCAGCCGCTCCTCCTGCGCCGCCGACTCGCCGGCAGGCCGGGCCGGCCCCGGGCCGTCGACGTCGCTGCTCGGGTGGTCAGGCATCGGAGTATTCCTCCTGCGTGCGGGCAAGCGCGGTGCTGTCAGGTCGTGTGCCGGCTGCTGTGGTGTCGGCTGCTGTGGTGTCGGCCGAGGGGGTGGTGGCGGCGGGTGCGATGTCGGCTGGGCCGAGCAGAGCGGTGAGGGCGGGCAACACGGCCGCGACCCGATCGAGGTCCCAGGCCGGTCCGGGACCGGCAGGGACCGCGCCGGCCGGCCGGACGGTCGGGGCCGGACTCCCTGCTGGACTCCCTGCCGGGCTTCTGGCGCCCGGCGGGTCTGTGGCCGCGCCGCCCGGCGGGCCGGCGGTCGGCCGGGGCAGGCCGGCGCGGACC
>NZ_JAMQQF010000515.1 GCF_023716945.1 Frankia sp. AiPs1
GCCCGGGGGCCGATCAGCGGGTCCGGCGCGCAGGGCGCCGCCTGGTCACCGGGCACGGCGCGCCCCGGTCGGCCGGGCCGGTCCGCGCCCACGGCGCGACCTGCCGAAGTGGGAGTACTGCTGGGCCGCATCCGCCATCATGCCGAGGCTACCGACCCGATGGCGTCGATGGACGGCGACACCGGTCGGATGAGCGCCACCCTTGTACCCCACCCAGCAGCGGCAACCATGACCGAATGTCATAATTTCCGGACTATTGCCGCTTCGTTCCCATTCTGGCGCAGACCGACGGTCGGTTGCCACCGACGGCCGATCCGGCCCCACCACGCAAGGCCGGCGGATTCCGACGGCAACTGCACAATCCTTCACCGTTCGGTCCGGTCAGGACGTGATTTCCTTCTCCCGCAGCCGCCGGAACCGGCGCCGGCCCAGCCCCACCAGGCGATCGAGAGCAGCCGGCCACAACAAGATCAGTTGTGGAAACCTCCGAGAAACACCACGTAGAGCCACAATGGCCGGCACATTGCGGCCGCTTCATCGTCACCCTCCGGCGCATCAGTCCTTCTAGTATCGATAACGAGGTACCGGTAGAACCGGGTCAACACGACCGGAGTGATCGGTTGGTGGCAGCGTCGCCGCCGCGCGATCGCCGGATCAGCCGGCCATCGATCGCCGCACCAGACCAGACCGGACCGCCGCCGGAGCAGCCGACGGTCACGGAACCCCTCAGGTTGCGTGGTCTCACTGTGCGCCTCCGACGGGTTGCCCCTCGCAACGGACCTCGCCCCTCGCTACCTTGTCGACACGGTCGATGACCGTGGTGTTTTCGGAAGGAAGGACGCGCGGCATGCCGCAGTCGAGCGGATCTTCACCGGGCCGTGGGGCCGACCACGGATCCTCGGGTCCGACCGGTCGCTCCGGCCCTCCCCCGGTCCGGCGAGCAACAAGCGAGTCAATCAGCATCCCGCCGGCCCGCACCCCGCCGGACGATCACCCTGAGGACTACTCACCGGAGCCACCTGCGCAGCCGCCGGTGGACCGGTGCGACCTCGGTCCCATCAGCGCGCCGTCCGCCCAGCGACTCTGGGCCACGGACGACCTCGCGGACCTGGCTCGCTCCTCGGCCCTGTTCAACCAGGATCCGCTCGGCCCCGGGAGCCCGCTCGGCTCCCCGAATCCACTCGGCGCCGCGAGTCCGGTCGGATCCGAGTGGTCGCCGGGCGGCCCGCACCCGTCGTGTGCGGTGCCCTCGACGCACCCCGCCGCACTCACGTTGACGATGTTCGGCGGCCCCTCCGCGTTCGCGCCGACCGCCCCCGGCCACGCGCCCGCCGACGCCGCGCCCCCGGCCACCCGGCCCACGATCCCGGGGGTCTCCGACCGACGACAGTTCCACCGGTACGCGGGCGCGGCGATGATGACCGCGATCCTGGCCGAGGGCCAGATCATGGAGGTCTCCGACGTCCTCGCGGCCAGCCCCATCCAGCTCGCGCTGGAGCGGGCCGACGACATGCTCGGCGACCTCCTCGACGCCCACGAGGCGACCCCACCGGCACACATTTTCGCCCAGACCGCCCGCCTACGCCGAGGGCTGGAGCGGCTCGGCCGCCGCTCGATGCCAACCGGTGACGCCCGTCGCCGCGACGTGCTCACCGGGCGGGTCGCCGTCCTCGGCGCCGACGCGGCCTTCAAACTCGGCGACATCGAAACCGCCCGGTCCCTGACCGCCCTCGGCTTCCAGGCCGGCGGGCTCGCCGGGGAGGGGGCGCTGCGCGGTTCCGCCCGGGAGGTCGCCGCGGTCAACGAGTTCTACGCCGGCCATCCCGACGAGGCCCTCCGCCTCGCCCGCGACGGGCTGACCCACGTCGGCGACGGACCCGTGCGCGCCCGGCTCACCTGCCAGGTGGCCCGCGCCCTGGCCGCCCTCGGCGACGTGCGCGGCGCCGCCCAGGCATTGGACCAGGCCTACGATCTGGCCGATCTGATCCCCCCGGACCACTGGGGACGGCCCGGGCCGAGCTTCGAGAACTTCAACCCGGTCGAGGTGTCCTACAACGCCACCACCGCGCTGTGCCTGCTCGGCCGGCCGCAGGCGGCGCAGGAGCATGCCGAACTCGCCCTGCCGAAGCTCGACGCGATGAACGCCCCCGGCTTCCGTTCGGTGATCCGGCTGGATCTCGCCCTCGCCCTCGCCCGGCAGGGCCGCCTGGAACTCGAACGGGTCTGCGACCTGGCCACCGAGGCCATCCAGATCTCCTGGGGACGCACGGTCGCCTCCGTCTCCGGGCGCGCCGACCAGCTCCTGTCCGCGACCCGTCCGCACAGCGAGGTACGTGAGGTCCGGGACCTCGCCCTCCTCGTCCGGGAATGGCAGCGCTCCGCGGCCGGCCAGCGTCCGGGACCGGGTGCGGTCACCGCACCGGGCCTGACCGTCTGACCCGACACCGGGCCTGACCCTCCGACCTGACACCGGGCCTGACCGTCCGACCCGACCAACCCGCCGGAGACCGGCCCCGCGTGCCGTCGGCGCGATCCGCGACCCGATCCGGCCCCCAGAACCGGTGTCCCTCAATCGGGAGGACCGCGGAGATGGCCGACGACAGTCCGACCTGGAGTCATCCGTCCGGCCCGCCGCGCCGGGCCCGTTTCACGGCGGCGGCCACCCGCCGCGCGGTGGCCGAGCTCGCCGCCCGCGCCGGGCTCGACGACGCTGGCGCCGTCCTGGTCAAACGCACGGTGAACGCCGTGTACCGATTACCCCGCGCGGGCGCGATCATGCGCATCACCGGTTCCGCCGCGATGACGCACCGGGTGGCGAAGGTCGTCCGGGTTGCCGGCTGGCTGGCCGATCGGCGCGCCCCCGCCGTCCGCCTCCTGCCCGGTGTGCCCGCCCCGGTCGAAGCCGGCGGCTTCGTCGCGACCGTCTGGGTCGACGCGACGCCCGCCGGCTCGCCGCCCGCCGGCCCGGCCCCGCGCACCGGGGACCTCGCCGCCTTACTGCGCGCCCTGCACACCCTCGACCCGCCCAGTCCACCGCTGCCCCGATGGGATCCCCTCGACGACGTCCGGCGGCGATTATCGGACGCGGAGACGTTGGCCAGCGCCGACCGCCGGTTCCTGGAACGGATGACCGAACGCGTCGCCGCGGCGCTCGGCACCGTCCGCTACGCGCTGCCGACCGTCGTCGTGCACGGCGACGCCCACCTGGGCAACCTGATCCGGGCGGCGGACGGTCGGGTGCTGATGTGCGACTTCGACGCCACGAGCGTCGGCCCGGCCGAATGGGATCTCGTGCCGGTCGCAGTCGGCCGGATCCGGTTCGGCCACGACCCCCGGGCCCACCGCGACCTGGCCCGCGGGTACGGCTTCGATGTGACGTCCTGGGAGGGCTTCGCCGTCCTGCGGGCCGTGCGCGAGCTGAAGCTCGTCACCAGCGTCCTGCCCGTCCTGGCCAGCAGCGCGACCGTCGCGGCCCAGTTCCGGATCCGGATCGACAGCCTGCGGCACCGGGACCACGACGCCCGTTGGTCGCCATACCGATGATCCTGCTCCCCCGAGGCCGGGCCACCCGGGCCGGCCGGGCCGGCCGGACAAGGACATTCGGGTCCACGGCCGGGTGCACGTGCTGCACGGGCTCGGCGGGATCGGCAAGAGCACCGTTGCCCTCGCCCTCGCCTCGGCCGCGCTCGATCGTGGCGTGCGGACCTGGTGGATCAGCGCCACCCGTCCCGGCGCGGTGCCCGCGGCGATGGCGGCGCTCGCCGTCGAGCTCGGCGCCACCCATCATCAACTGCGCCGGGCCAGCCTGCCCGACCTGGTCTGGCGCCTGCTCGGCGCCCTCGGCCGACCGTGGCTGCTGGTCGTCGACAACGCCGACGATCCCGCCGACGATCTGGGTTCGTCCTCGGGCGACGTGCTTGACGGCACCGGCTGGCTGCGTCCGGTCACCGGGGCGCCGGGGATGGTCGTGGTGACCACCCGCGACGGCGCGGCCTGGTCGCTCGGCTCGCCCGAGGGCCGGACCCCGCCCTGGCTACGCCTACACCGGCTGACTCCCCTCACCGACCACGACGCCGGCCGGGCACTGCTCGACCTGGCCGGCGACGGCCCGGGTTCCGCGCAGGCCGCACAGAGCCTCGGCCGCCGCCTCGGCGGCCTGCCCCTGGCGCTCTCGCTGGCCGGCCAGTTCCTCGCCGAGGCGCGGCGGATGCCGCCGAACTTCGGCGGCTCGGTCGTCCCTCGGACCTACCCGGCGTACGAACAGTCCCTGCGCACCAGCGGTC
>NZ_JAMQQF010000516.1 GCF_023716945.1 Frankia sp. AiPs1
CTGGCGGAAGGTCTCCTCCGGGGGCCGGGGGGCGTCGCGGCTGGACGTCCACGCCGACAGGGGCGGGGGCAGCGAGGACAGCCGGCCGGTGGCGCGGCCCGCCAGGCGGCCGAGGCGAGAGGCGGTCTCGGCGGCGGCGAAACGGGTGGGGGAGGACATCACCCAGGCGGCGGCGGCCATGGTGAGCGCCTCCGCGGTGGGCAGCGGACGGGCGCGGGCGGCGTCGACGTGGGCGGTGCGCAGCCGGACGAGCAGCGACGGGATGTCGATGCGCACCGGGCAGACGTCGTAGCAGGCGCCGCACAGGCTGGAGGCGTACGGCAGGGAGGCGTTGTCGTCGCTGCCGGAGTGGATGCCGGTGAGCTGCGGGGACAGCACGGCGCCGATGGGTCCGGGGTAGACCGAGCCGTAGGCGTGGCCGCCGGTGCGCTCGTAGACGGGGCAGACGTTCAGGCAGGCCGAGCAGCGGATGCAGTGCAGCGCGTCGCGGCCGACGGCGTCGCCGAGGGCGGCGGTGCGGCCGTTGTCGAGCAGGACCAGGTGGAACGCCCGCGGCCCGTCGCCGGGGGTGACACCGGTCCAGATCGACGTGTACGGGTTCATCCGTTCGCCGGTCGACGACCGCGGCAGCAGCTGCAGGAACACCTCCAGGTCCGGCCAGCTCGGCACGACCTTCTCGATGCCCATCACGGTGATCAGCGTTTCCGGCAGGGTCAGGCACATCCGGCCGTTGCCCTCGGACTCCACCACCACCAGCGAGCCGGTCTCGGCGACGCCGAAGTTCGCACCCGACACGGCGACGCGCGCCCGCAGGAACGTGCGGCGCAGGTGGGCGCGGGCGGCCATCGCCAGGCGGCGCGGCTCGGCGGACAGCGCCGGGTCGACGCCGGGCATCTCCCGCAGGAACAGCTCGCGGATCTCGGCGCGGTTGCGGTGGATCGCCGGGACCAGGATGTGGCTGGGCACGTCGTCGCCGAGCTGGATGATCAGTTCGGCGAGGTCGGTCTCGTGCGCGGTGATGCCGGCGTCGGCGAGCGCGCCGTTCAGGCCGATCTCCTGGGTGACCATCGACTTGACCTTGACCAGTTCGGTCGCGCCGGTGGCCTGGACGAGGCCGGTGACGATCGCGTTCGCCTCGTTCGCGTCGCGGGCCCAGTGCACCGTCCCGCCGCGGGCGCTCACCTCGGCTTCGAGCCGGACGAGGTGGTCGTCGAGGCGGGCCATCGTCGCCCGTTTGATCGCCTCGCCGGCGAGGCGAAGCTGCTCCCAGTCGTCGAGTTCGCCGACGGCGGCGGCCCGTTTGGTGCGGATGACCCCGGTGGCGTGGCCGAGGTTACGGCGCAACTGGCTGTCGGCGAGCGCGTCGCGGGCGGCGGCGGGGAACGGCCGGTCGCCGCGCAGCTGCCCGACGCCGGGCGGAGCCGGAATCCCGAGGAACGCGGCCGTCACCGGCTGCCCGCCTGGTTGCCGGCCGCGGAGGTGCTGGCCGCGGAGGTGCTGGCCGCCTGGTCGCTGGCCGTGGGATTGCTGGTCGTGGGATTGCTGGTCGTGGGGTCGCCGGCCGTGGGGGTGCCGGCGTGGCGCGTCGCGGTCATCGGATGGATGCCTGGGTGCTGGCGAGGATCTCGGCGAGGTGGACCGTGCGGGTGGCGGCGCGCAGCCGGGTCAGGCCGCCGCCGATGTGCATCAGGCAGGACGCGTCGCCGGCGGTCGCCACCTCCGCGCCGGTGCCGAGGACGTGACGCATCTTGTCGGCGAGCATCGCCGTCGACGTCGGGGCGTTCTTCACCGCGAAGGTGCCGCCGAACCCGCAGCAGGTCTCGGCCTCCGGCAGTTCCAGCAGCGTCATCCCGGCGACCCGGCGCAGCAGCCGCAGCGGCCGGTCGCCCACCCGCAGCACCCGCAGGGAGTGGCAGGTCGGATGGTAGGTGACCCGGTGCGGGTAGTAGGCGCCGACGTCGCAGATGCCGAGCACGTCGACGAGCAGCTCGGACAGCTCGTAGGTGCGGGCCGCGACCGCCTCGGCGCGGCGGGCGAGCGCGGCGTCGCCGGCGTCGCGGGCGAGCGCGGCGTGCTGGTGGCGCACCGAACCCGCGCACGACCCGGACGGGGTGACGACGACGTCGGCTCCCTCGAAGACGTCGACGTGATGGCGGACCAGCTCGACCGCCTCGCGGGCGTAGCCGGTGTTGGTGTGCATCTGCCCGCAGCAGGTCTGCCCGGCGGGGAAGACGACCTCGTGGCCGAGGCGTTCGAGCAGCTCGGTGGTGGCCTGCCCGACCCGCGGGAACAGCGCGTCGACCAGGCACGTCACGAACAACGCGATCCTCATCCGACCTCGCCTCCGGAGGCCCGACGCCGCGTCCCGACACCGCGCCCGCCTGCGCACCTTCGATCCCGGACCCGCGCCACGGGTCCGAAGCTATCCCGCCCGGACCGCGGCCGTCCGTCCATCGCGCAACCCGCCGCCCGGCCAGGCCCCGCCCAGGCTCCGGCCGGGCTCCGGCCCGGTCGCGGCCTGGTCGCGGCCCGGTCGCAGCCGGGTCGCGGTCGGTCGCAGCGGGCACCGGCCGCCGTGGGCAGGAGTGCACGATGGTGCCTGATTGCTCATGGACGGCTTCGCGCCGGAGTCGGGACATACGCTGGCCCGGTGACCGAGAAGGGCGCCGACCGAGGAGAAGAACGTCGATGAGGATCGCCGAGGACATCACGCGGCTGGTCGGGAACACGCCGCTGGTGCGGCTGCGCCGGGTCACCGACGGAGTCGGGGGCCAGGTCGTCGCGAAGCTGGAGTCGTTCAACCCGGCGCACAGCGTGAAGGACCGGCTGGGGCTGGCGCTCATCGACGCCGCCGAGCGGGCCGGCGCGATCGGCCCGGACACGATCATCGTGGAGCCCACCAGCGGTAACACCGGCATCGCGCTGGCGATGGTGTGCGCGGCCCGCGGCTACAGGTGCGTGCTGACGATGCCCGAGACGATGAGCGTCGAGCGGCGGATGCTGCTGCGCGCCTACGGCGCCGACCTGGTGCTCACCCCCGGCCCCGAGGGGATGGCCGGGGCCATCGCCAAGGCCGAGGAGCTCGCCAAGAGCGACTCCCGCTACTTCATGCCCCAGCAGTTCGAGAACCCGGCCAACCCGGCGATCCACCGGGCCACGACCGCCGAGGAGATCTGGCGCGACACCGACGGGACGATCGACTTCCTCGTCGCCGGCGTCGGCACCGGCGGGACGATCACCGGCGTGGCCGACGTCATCAAGGCGCGCCGGCCGTCGGCCCGGTTCGTCGCGGTGGAGCCGGCCGCCTCGCCGGTGCTGTCCGGGGGCGCGAAGGGGCCGCATCCGATCCAGGGCATCGGCGCCGGCTTCGTGCCCGGCGTGCTCGACACCTCGCTCGTCGACGAGATCATTCAGGTGCAGGCCGACGACGCGATGGAACTCGCCCGCCGCCTCGCCCGCGAGGAGGGCCTGCTGGTCGGCATCTCCGCCGGGGCCGCGGTGTCGGCCGCGCTGACGGTGGCGGGCCGGCCCGAGAACGCCGGCAAGCTGATCGTCGTCGTGCTGCCCGACTTCGGCGAGCGCTACCTGTCCACGCCGCTGTTCGCCGGCCTGGGGGACTGAGCCGTGCTCGCGACGCTGCGCCGGGACCTGCGCACGGCGCGGGACCGCGACCCCGCCGCCCGCTCCACCCTCGAAGTCGCGCTGTGCTACCCGGGGGTGCACGCCCTGTGGGGCCACCGGGTGAACCACTGGCTGTGGACGCACGGGATGCCGCTGCTCAGCCGGGTCGGCGCCGAGGTGACCCGCACACTGACCGGCGTCGACATCCACCCCGCCGCCCGGATCGGCGAGGGCGTGTTCATCGACCACGCCACCGGCGTGGTCATCGGCGAGACCGCCGAGGTCGGCGCCGACGTGACGATCTACCACGGGGTGACGCTCGGCGGGACCAGCCTGGAGGCCACCAAGCGGCATCCGACGATCGGTGACCGGGTGGTGATCGGCGCCGGCGCGAAGGTGCTCGGCTCGTTCACCGTCGGCGCGGACAGCCGCATCGGCGCGAACGCCGTCGTCGTCCACCCGGTCCCACCCGGCTCGGTCGTCGTCGGCGTCCCCGGCCAGGTCATCAGCCCGAGCCGCCCGCAGCCCGCCCACGACGACCGCCTGCCCGACCTGGTCGGCATCAGCCTGCAGTCGCTGCTCACCCGGGTCAACCGCCTCGAGGCGGCCCGCACCGGTGCCACCGCGCCGGCCGGTGCCACCGCCC
>NZ_JAMQQF010000517.1 GCF_023716945.1 Frankia sp. AiPs1
GCCGTGGGCGGTGCAGCCGGCCCACCGCGCGGCGGGCCACCCGAACCGCGCCGCGGGCGGCCTGCCAGAGCACGCGCTCGCCGAGCGCGAGCCAACCGGCGAGGACCAGCGCGGCGGTCAGGTGCAGGCCGAGCATCGCCGCACCGCCGGGCACCAGATCCACCGGCGAGGCCGCCGTGAGTGCCGCGTGGTTTCCCTCGCCGCCCAGGCCGCCCATGCCGGCGTGGCCGGCGGGGGCGGACAGCTCGAAGGCGACGTGCAGGCACCCCTGGATGGCGAGCACCAGGCCGACCAGCCGGGGCATCGCCACCCGGCGCTCCGACACGCCCCAGCAGACGCGCATCACCAGGATGATCCCCACCAGCGCGACCGTGACGGCCGGCGCCCTGCCGCACGCCAGGACGTGCGCGGCCACCGCCAACCCGACGGTCAGCAGCGACGCCACCGCGGTCCGGGTGATTCGTCCGCTGCGGGTTGCGGCCCATCCGGCCGGCGGGCGCGGTACGGCCCCCACGCCGGTGCCGGTCGCGGGGTCCGCGGGCGGCGGCATGGCCGGCGGAGCCCACGCCTTGCCCCGCGGACCGCCTTGACCCGTCACGGCAGCAAAGTCTAGTGCGGGAACGACCATGATCCGTCGCACTCGGAGCCGCTTCGCACCCGCCTCGTCACTCGGACGGCGCGACGGTCGATCGGCCGGGCGGTTCATCGGTCGAGCGGGCCGCCCGATGGTGGATTCGGGCGGGGCGGCCGTCGGCGGCCCGGATGGTCAGCCGGTGTTGCGAAGGCCGGCGGCGATGCCGTTGATCGTCAGTAGCAGCGCCCGGCGCAGCAGGGGATCGGCGCCATCCCCGGCGGCTCGGGCGCGTGCGAGCAAGGAAACCTGCAGGGCGTGCAGCGGGGCGAGGTAGGCGTCGCGGACCTCGAGGGTGTGGCGCAGCGTCGGGGCGTTCTCCAGCAGCTCGGCCTGGCCGGTGACCGCGAGAACCTCGGCGACCGTGCGGGCGTGTTCGGCGCGGATCGTCTCGAAGATCGAACCGCCGCCGCCGCTGTCGCTATCGCCGCCACTGCCGCTGCCGTGGCTGCCGCTGCCGTGGCTGTCGCCGTCGCCGATGAGAGTCGAGACGTACCGCTGGGCGATCGTGAGGTCCGACTTGGCCAGGGTCATCTGCACGTTGCCGAGGAAGGTCCGGAAGAAGTGCCACGACCGGTACATCTCGGCGAGGGTGTCGCCGGCCCCGGCGGCCCGGGCCGCGGCCAGGCCGGTGCCCACGCCGAACCAACCGGGCAGGATGATCCGCGACTGCGTCCAGCCGAACACCCAGGGGATCGCGCGCAGATCGGCGAGCCCGCCGGTTCCGCCGGGCCGCCGAGACGGCCGTGAGCCGATGTTGAGATTGCCGAGCTCCTCCACCGGGGTGGCGGCGAGGAAGAACGGCACGAGCGCCGGATCGCCGACGAACGCCTGGTAGGCGATTCGGGCCGAGTCCGCGACGGCCTGCATGGTCTCGTTCCACCCGGCGAGGACGGTCGGGCTCAGCCGCGAGGATCGGTGCAGGATCGACGCCTCGACCACGGCCGCCAGGGTGATCTCCAGGTTGTGCCGGGCGAGCTGGGGCAGCGTGTACTTGTCCGAGATCACCTCGCCCTGCTCGGTGACCTTGATCGAGCCGTCCAGCGTGCCGAACGGCTGCGCCATGATCGCCTCACCGCTCGGGCCACCGCCGCGGCCGACGGAGCCGCCGCGGCCGTGGAACAGCCGCAGCACGACGCCGTGGCGGCGGGCGACGTCACGCAGTTCCCGCTGGGCCTTGTGGATCTCCCACTGGGACGCGGTGATCCCCGCGTCCTTGGACGAGTCCGAGTAGCCGAGCATGACCTCCTGCACGTCGGCGCGGGCGCGCACCAGCGAGCGGTAGGAGGGGTCGGACAGCATGCCGTCGAGCAGCCCGCCGGCCGCCCGCAGCTCGGCCACCGTCTCGAACAGCGGGACGAACCCGATGCGGGCCCAGGCGGGGCGGTCGGCGAAGCCGAGCCCGACGAGGCCGGCCTCCCGAGCGAGCACGACCACGGCCAGGATGTCGTCGACGTCGCGGGTCATCGAGACGATGTAGCTCTCGATGACATCACCGCCGAAGCGGTCCAGCGCCTCCCGGACGGTGTGCATCAGCTCCAGAGTGCCCAGCACCGGCGGGGGCAGCGGCGGCGGCACGGCGCCGAGCAGCGGCCGGCGCCGGGCCAGCTCCGCGGACAGCAGCGTGCGCCGCTCGGGCCGGTCGAGCTGGGCGTAGGGAACGTCGAGCTCGCCGACCTGGTCATACACCGCGGCCAGGGCCGCATGGTGCTTGTCGGCATGCTCGCGGATGTCGAGGGTGGCCAACGACAGCCCCATCGCACGCGCGGTGCGGATGACGCGCAGCAGCGGGCCGTCCGCGACGAGCGATCCGTCGCCGGCGGCGAGCGAGGTGCGCATCACCGCCAGGTCGTCGAGCACCTCGGCGACGCCGCCGTAGTCCCGTCCGGGCACGTGCGGCGCGCCGGCGGCCAGCCGATCCCGGGTGCCGGCGAGCCGCGCCAGGATGTAGCTGCACTTGAGCCGGTAGGGCTCCTCGGCGTTGAGCCGGATGTAGCGGTCGTGGACCTCGGGCAGCGCCTGGCGATCCGCGACCAGCGAGGACAGCAGTTCGTCGCCGACCCCCACCACCCGGGTCGACGCCGTCAGCTCCTTGATGAGCTGTTCGACCTGGGAGGTCAGCAGCCGAATGCCGAACTCGTGCTGGAGGGTGAGCACCTCCAGGCTGACCGCGGGGGTCACGTTCGGGTTGCCGTCGCGGTCGCCGCCCGCCCAGGAGCCGAATCGCAGCGGGTGCGCCCCGGCCGGCAGCGTGAGCCCCACCCGGGCGAGCGCCAGGTCGAGCTCCTCCAACAGGTCGGGCAGCACCTCGGTGGCGATCAGCTCCAGGTAGTAGGCCGCCGAGCGGGCCTCGTCCGCCGGCTTCGGTCGCTCCACCCGCAGCTCGTCGGTCTGCCACAGCACGTCGACCATCTCGGCGAGGCGCCGCTGGGTGCGGTCCCGGTCGGCGGTCGGTGCCGCGCCGTCCAGGCTGTCCGCGTCGAGCAGGTCGGCGATGCGGCGCAGCGTGTCGAGCACTGAGCGGCGGCTGGCCTCGGTCGGATGGGCGGTGAAGACCGGGCGAAGCTCCAGGCGCCGCGCGATCGACTCGGCCAGTGACCGGTCGAGGGTGCCGGCGTCGAGCGCGGCGGCCATCCGGTCGAAGGTCTCCGCCAGCGGGCCCTTCGCCCGGTCGGACAGCTCCCGGGACCGGTGCAGCTGCTCGGTGATGTTGGCGAGCTGGAAGTAGGCGGTGAAGGCGCGGGCGAGCACGATGGCCGTCTGGTCGTCCACGGTGGCGAGCAGCCGACCGAGTTCGACGCCGTTGTCGGGCCGTCGGGCGAGCGCGCGGACCTGCTCGACGAGTTCGAGCGTCGCCGCGCCCTCGTGCCGGGTCAGGGCCTGACCGAGTAGATCCCCGAGACGGCGGACCCCCGCCCGAACGGCCGCATGGCGGGCGTCGGAGGAGACCCCGCCGGCGAAGGCGCCGGGATCCGGGGGCAGCTCGTCGAGGGCCGTACTCGCGATCCGCTCGGTCGTCACGCCGCCTCCGGTGGTTCGACTGGGTTCGACTGGGGTCTGCCTGGGGTCGACTGGGTCTGCCTGGGGTCTGCCTGGGTCCGTCGAGATACGAGAGGCGGCGACCGCGATGTCGCCGGGCCGACGAGACGGTTCTGCGCCGACGCGGCCCAGTCTGCCGACTCGCCCGCGCCTTGCCTATGGGCGAGATGGCGGGAGAGAGATAAATCGTCTCCCGCATGTTCCGCCCGCCCTTGCCGAGCCGGCGCCTGCGCTCGCAAACCGCCGGTGACCTGCGCGATCAGCCGATGAGGACGATCATCGGGGGGGCTGCGAGGACGGCTGCGGCGGCCAGGTAGGCCCCGGCGGGCAGCCACCAACGGACCCCTGGCGGGTCGAGCAGCCGGGCGATGCGCGAGATGACCGGATTGGCCGTCCCGAGTCGGAGGCCGGGACTGTCCGCCGCCGCGGCGGCGGAGCCGGTTCCCGGTCCGGCTGTCGGTCCGGCTGTCGGGCCGCCGCCGAACCGGATCGCCGCCCGGGCCGCCGTGGCCGGCAGGGGATCCTCGGCGCCGAGGGCGGGCAGCACGACGGCCGGGTGCCCGGTGATGCTGAGCGCCCCCGCGGGGGCCGGGGC
>NZ_JAMQQF010000518.1 GCF_023716945.1 Frankia sp. AiPs1
GAGCAGGTCGGCGTAGTCCTCGGCGTCCTGCGCCTCGCGGGCGGCGTCCTCGGCGGCGCGGACGAGCTCGGCGAGGCCGTCGGCGTCGGTGGGATGCGGCAGGTCGCCCGGCCGTGCCCCCCGACCGCCGGCCGGGGTGTCGATCGTGGAGGCGGTGCGCACCCCGAACGAGCGGCCGACGACGCTGACGATGGTGATCGACCGGTCCCGGCTTGCCCCGTTCGTGGTCAGGGTGTTGGTGGCCCAGCGCAGGTTCACCGAGCTGGACTCGGTGGCGATCACCACGCAGCCGTCCGCGCGGGACAGCGCGAGGGCACGCTCGACGATCTCGTGGGCCGCCGCGGGCACCGCGCCCGCCCGCTCGGCCCGGTCAGCCCGGGTGGTGTCCGCTCCGGTCACCTGGCTCATCGGCCGGCCTCCCGCCGCGTGTTGAGGACGTTGACGCCGCGGAACAGTGCGGCCGGGCTGCCGTGGCTGACCGCCGCGACCTGGCCGGGCTGCCCCTTGCCGCAGTTGAACGCGCCGCCGAGAAGGTAGGTCTGCGGGCCGCCCACGGCCTCCAGCGAACCCCAGAAGTCCGTCGTCGTCGCCTGGTAGGCGACGTCGCGGAGCTGGCCGACGATGCGCCCGGAGCGGATCTCGTAGAACCGCTGCCCGGTGAACTGGAAGTTGTACCGCTGCATGTCGATCGACCAGCTCTTGTCGCCGACGATGTAGATCCCGCGGTTGACCCGGCCGATCAGCTCCTCGGTCGAGGGTCCGCCGGGCGCGGGCAGCAGGGACACGTTCGCCATCCGCTGGATCGGCACGTGGCCGGGGGAGTCGGCGAAGGCACAGCCATTGGAGCGTTCCACCCCGAGCACGGGCGCGTTGCGGGCCGCCATCGCCCGGTCGAGCTGGTAGCCGACGAGGGTGCCGTCGCGCACGATGTCGAACCGGCGGGTCTGCACGCCCTCGTCGTCGTAGCCGATGGTGGCCAGCCCGTGCAGGGCCGTGCGGTCCCCGGTGATCGTCATCGCCGGTGAGCCGTAGCGCAGGGTGCCGAGCTGGTCCAGGGTGGCGAACGAGGTGCCGGCGTAGGCCGCCTCATAGCCCAGCGCCCGGTCGAGCTCGGTGGCGTGGCCGACGGACTCGTGGATCGTCAGCCACAGGTTCGACGGGTCGATCACCAGGTCGTACGGGCCGGGTTCGACCGAGGGCGCCTTGGCCTTCTCCGCCAACAGCCCGGGAATGAGGGCGATCTCGCCGTCCCAGTCCCAGCAGCCGGCCGCGGGCCCCGCGACCATCCACTCCCAGCCGCGGCCGACGGGCGGAGCGATGGTGCGCATCGTCTCGAAGCCGCCGCCCGGGTCGACGCGCGTCGCCTCGATCTGGCAGAGCACCCGCACCCGCTGCTGCATCGTCGAGGTGCCGGCCAGATCCGCGAAGTACTTGTTCTCCAGCACTGCCTCGAAACGGCCCTCGACGTGGTCGACGTCGTTCGCCGCGAACAGGGTGCGGCACAGCCCGCCGACCCGCTCGATCCGTTCCCGCGCGTCGATGGCGAAGGGGTCGGCGGCGTACGCCGACACCCAGACCGCGTCGGTGTGCGTCGGTTCCGGGGCGAGCTCGACGGGCTCGGAGTTCAGCGGGGCCGCCACCTGCGCCATCTCGACGGCCTCGCGGGCCAGCCGGACCGCCTCGTCCGGGGTGAGGTCCACGCCGGCCGCGAAACCCCAGGTCCCGCCGTGCACGACCCGCACGGCGAGGCCCAGCGTGGCGCCCTCGTGCCGGCTTTCCAGGGCGGCGTCGCGGAAGGACAGTGAGGAGTCCCGCAGGCGTTCGATGCGGATGTCGGCATGGGTGGCGCCGAGATCGCGGGCGGTCTGCAGGGCCGCGTCCGCGAGGGTGGAACGCGGCAGCGCGAGGAACTCCGCGTCGATCTCGTGCGCCGGCAGGCCGGATGCGGCCGGGTCCTGATGGACGGGTGTCGCCATGTCCCTATCCTGGCCCGCGCCGGCCCCCGATGGGGCGCCGACCCGGAGGGCGGTGTCCTGGCGGCGCCCACCGTCGCCATCGCGTGGCCGAGGACAGGCGTGCGGCCTGGCCTCGGGTTACCGCAGGTGATCGGCTACCAGTGGTGATCGGCTACCAGCGGTGGTCGGCGGAGTCCGGATCGTCCGGACGGGGGCGGCCCGATTCGACCGGTCCGGGCGGCGCCGGCGAATCGTCCAGGGGCTCCGCCGCCTCGCGGCTCCACGCGTCGATCAGGCCCCACCGCCGTTCGGCCTCCCGGACGGCGGCGGCCAGGGACTCCGGGCGGTCGGCCTGGCTCGTGCCGACGAGCAGGTCCGAGGCGGCGGTGAAGGCGTCGACGAACCAGGTCGTCGCGGGGGCCCGCAGGTCCAGGCGGGCAGGTCGGTCCGGCCTGGGCACGGCGGCGGCGAGGAAGGCCCGCAGCAGGCAGGACATCCGATCCGCGAGTGGCTCGAAGGCGGCCTGGTCGAAGCGATGGGACCCGTCGCCGGAGCGCCCGGGCGGCCGAACCGGCCGCCCGGCTGGTGGCACGGGCGCTGCTCGGGCGGGAGCCCGGGGGCGACGGCCGGGCCCGGCGGGCGCGAGAGCCCTCGCGATCGTCATCAGGATCGCGACCAGCCAGGGCGGCGCGGACGGCCGGCTGGCGACGTACATGTGGCCCTCCTCCGGTCGGGCGGCCCCACGTCGGTCGAGGCGGCGAGGAGCCCGCTCCATCCCGCTGACCCCGGCGACACATATTTGATCTTGCGATGAGGGTTGCGGTACGACGTGCACGGTCTGAAGCGAGAAACCGTGCCCGGCGCACCGCGACCCCATGGGGCGCCGCTTCGCCGCCGTGGCCCCGGTGGCACGGGGGATCGCCCCGGGCGCGGGAGCGTCGGCTGACGGGATGCTCCGTCCGAATCATCCGGCACGGTGATCCGAATCTCAAGGGAATTTCTGAATATTCGCGATCGAGCCACAATCGTTGCGGCGTGCGGGATCCGGTCAAGGGACTGCGGCCTGAGTACACCAGCGCCGGCGGCGTGGGTCCCCTCCCTGCAATGGTTCGAAGGGCGCGCCCGCGGCCGCCCGGCCGTCAGCCCGTCGGGCGGCATCGCGGGGTCCGGTCTCGTCACCAGGCGCCGGCCGGCTGTACCCGACATAGTTTCCCGCCTGAACCGACTTCCCGACGGAGTCCCAAATAATTCACGATGCTACGCGGTGTAGCCGACAGGTTGGAACCATGGCCCGGCATCGCCGTCACGTTCAGTGCCTACTCCCGAGAACGGGTAGCCCGAAGGAGCTGCTGGTTCGCGCGATTCGGTACCATTTGCGATGGTCCCGCGTAGCGTAATGTCGCCAGGTCCCGCGACTCTCTGTAGTGATGAAATTGCTTGAGGTGGCGGCCACGCCTGCTGGAAGATGAGATTCGCCAAGTAGGGGTGACGTTCGGTCATGGCCTTCGGCGTCACTTCGTCACGTGTAGGTGACGATCCGCCGCAAGTGGCCGGAATATTCGCGTCGCCGCCGTAGATCTGATCGTTATTACTGCGCTATGTCCCCACTCGGGGGGTGGATCCCTAGGATGAAGCGCAGTGGTGCAGAGAGGTAGGAGCGATGCGGCTCGTCCCGGTAGCCAGTGCGTCGTGTGCCAGCGCGAACTGTCCCACGGTGTATGTGAACGATGAGGATCAGGACATCTTCGTCCAGGGGTACGTGGTGCCGGACCAGCGGATCCCGACGGGCGAGGTGCCTGCCGGCGAGGCGTTGGTGCGCATCCCCCGCAGCGTGTTTCTGGCGGCCGCGCGCGGGCTGCCGGCGCAGGCGTAACCGTCGGGGCGCATGCGGTGGCCGGCGAGGACGGACCGACCTCGGAGGTGGGCATGGAGGGCGAAGGTGTGCCTGCGGCGGCGACTGCGTCCGACGGCACGCCGCCCGGCCGCCTCGGGGCCGAACTCGCGCAGTTGCGCCACTCCCGCGCGATGACCGGCCAGGCGCTCGCCTCGTCCGTCGGCATCAGCCAGAGCACGATCTCCAAGATCGAGAACGGGCTGCTCCGGCCGAGCCCCGCCGACGTCGAGCGGATCGCGCGGACCCTGCAGGCCCCACCCGACGTCGTTCGCCATCTCGTCGACCTCGCGCAGCGGCTGCAGTCGACCGCCACCCGCCGGGGGGGGGGGGGGGGGGGGGGGGGGGGGGGGGGGGGGTGGGGGGGGGGGGGGGGGGGGGGGGTCCGGGTGGTGTTTGTTGTCGGCGTGCGGGAGGG
>NZ_JAMQQF010000519.1 GCF_023716945.1 Frankia sp. AiPs1
GCGGGCACCCCACCGGTGGGCCCCCCGACGACTCCACTGCCGGGCTCGACCCGCGGCACGCCGGGCCGCGTCCGAGTGGGACGCCGGGTGACCAGGGCGTTGCGCGGCGACGGCGGCTCGGTCAGGCGCAGGCCGAGCAGGGAGATCGGACGGGCGTCCCCGCCGCCCGCGCCGGACGCCTGCGCATCGACCGACCGGGCCGAGACGTCCAGGCCGTCCCGATCGGCCGCGGACGAAGCGGCCGGCGCCGAGGTGTCGTCATCGTCCCGGTTCCCACCATGACCCGCCATCCGCGCCACCCCGCCCCCATCTCCGGACCGACTCCACTGGACGACACCGGAGCGCGAGGCAACCGCTACGGCGTGGCATCACGGTCTCGCGTCACCCACTGCCCCGACAAGAGCTTCAGGATGATCCAGATAGCCGGAAACAGACCCACGAGCAGTGAACACACCACCGGCACACTCGATCCACTCCGAATCGCCATGCGATGGCAACACCATACCGAGGTCATGTCACCGGGACGGATCGGGCTCGCACCGTGCGTGTGACATGAGGATGCGGACGGCCACCGTCCCCCGGGGGGACGGTGGCCGACGGCAGCCGGCGACGCGGCTCGCCGGGATCAGTCGGTGCGGTCAGCCGGCGAGGGCCAGCTCGCGCAGCACCGCCGCGGTGTCGAGGGCGGCCAGCGTCGCCTCCCGGCCCTTGTCCTCGCTGGAGTCGGGCAGCCCGGCCCGGTCGCGGGCCTGGTCGACCGTGTCGCAGGTGAGCACGCCGAAGCCGACGGGGACCCGGGCGTCGAGGGTGACCCGGGCCAGCCCCGCGGTGACGAACTGGCAGACGTAGTCGAAGTGCGGCGTGCCGCCGCGGATGACCACGCCGAGCGCGACGACCGCGTCGTGCCGCTGGACCAGCGCCGCGACGACGACGGGCAGCTCGACCGCACCGGAGACCCGCACGACGGTCGGCGCCGTCGCGAGCCTGGCGTCCTTGGCCGCGCGCAGCGCCCCGGCCAGCAGCGCGTCGGTGATCTCGGCGTGCCAGCGGGTGGCGACGACCGCCAACCGCAGCCCGGCCACCGCCGGCAGCACCTCCTGCGGCGCGCCGAAGCCGCTCACAGACCCTCTCCATCGGTGAGATCCATGCCGGCCGGGGAGCCGGCGCCGCCCGCAACGGCGGCGCAGCCGGAGGTCGCGGGCACCCGTGCGGGGCTCGGCGCCCAGCGGCCGCCGGCCGGGGTGTCCTCCCCGACCGCGCGGGGCAGCCCCGGCAGGACATGGCCCATCCGGTCGCGCTTGGTCGTCAGGTACCGCAGGTTCTCCGGCGTCTGGGTCACCGGCATGCCGATGAGCTCGACGATGCGCAACCCGTAGCCCTCCAGACCGGCCCGCTTCGTCGGGTTGTTCGACAGCAGCCGCAGGCCGCGCACCCCGAGATCGACGAGGATCTGCGCGCCGGTGCCGTAGTCGCGGGCGTCGGCAGGCAGGCCGAGCGCGAGGTTGGCGTCCACGGTGTCGTGGCCGGCGTCCTGGAGCTGGTAGGCCCGCAGCTTGTGCATCAGGCCGATGCCGCGCCCCTCATGCCCCCGCACGTAGAGGACCACCCCGCGACCCTCGGCCGCGATCATCCGCAGGGCGGCGTCGAGCTGGGTGCCGCAGTCGCAGCGCCGCGAGCCGAACACGTCGCCGGTAAGGCACTCGCTGTGCACCCGGACGAGGACGTCCTCGCCGTCGCCCAGTTCGCCGCGGATCAGCGCGATGTGCTCCACCCCGTCGAGGATGTTGCGGAAACCGACGGCGCGGAAGGTGCCGTAACTGGTCGGGATCGTCGCCTCGGCAACCCGCACCACCTGCTTCTCCGTCCGCCGGCGGTAGGCGATGAGGTCGGCGATGGAGATCAGCAGCAGGCCGTGCTCGCGGGCGAACGCGGCGAGCTCGGGAAGGCGCGCCATCGTCCCGTCGTCGTTGACGATCTCGCAGATGGTGCCGGCCGGGCGCAGGCCGGCGAGCCGGGCCAGGTCGACGGCCGCCTCGGTGTGGCCCGGCCGGCGCAGCACGCCGCCGTCCTTGGCCTGCAGCGGGAAGATGTGCCCCGGTCGGCTCAGGTCGCCCGGGACCGTGTCGGGGTCGGCAAGCAGCCGGATCGTGCGCGCCCGGTCGGCGGCGGAGATGCCGGTGGAGACGCCCTCACGGGCGTCGACGGTGATGGTGAACGCCGTGCCCATCCGCTCGGTGTTGTGCGGGACCATCTGGTCGAGTTCGAGCCGGTCGGTGTCGACGGCGTCCATCGGCACGCAGATCACCCCGGAGGTGTAGCGCGTCATGAACGCGACGAGCTCGGGGGTGGCCGCCTCGGCGGCGAAGATCAGGTCACCCTCGTTCTCCCGATCGGCGTCGTCGACAACGACGAGCGGCCGGCCAGCGGCGATCTCGACGATGGCGTCCTCGATCGAGGCGAACGTCACGTCGACACCGTCGACGCCGGACGCCGGGCCGATGCCAGCGCCGGACGCCCCGGTGCCGGACGCCCCGGTGCCGGACGCCCCGGTGCCGGACGCCCCGGTGCCGGACGAGGTCGGGACGGAGACGGAGGGAGCGGGGATGGCCGTCGAGGAGGCGCCGGCCGCGGAGGTGGTCATCGGGACAGTCCGTTCGGGTCGATGGTGCCGGCATGCAGCTTCTCGACGTACTTGGCCAGCACGTCGACCTCGATGTTGACGCGGGAACCCGGTGCGCGGCGGCCGAGCGTGGTCAGGTCGAGGGTGGTGGGGATCAGGCTGACCGTGAACGTCGCCGGGGAGTCGCCCCCGGCCGGGGTGACCTCGACGACGGTCAGGCTGACGCCGTCGACCGTCACCGAGCCCTTCTCCACGAGGTAGCGGTCGAGGCCGGCGGGCAGGGCGATGCGCACGACCTCCCAGTGCTCGTCGGCCTGCCGGTCGACGACCACGCCGACGCCGTCGACGTGCCCCTGGACGAGATGGCCGCCGAGGCGGTCGGCCAGCCGGACGGGCCGTTCGAGGTTCACCCGGTCCCCGACGGCGAGTTCACCGAGGGAGGACCGCACGAGGGTTTCGCGCATCACGTCAGCCGTGAACGTCGCGGACACCGCAATTGTGCCGACCGGCGCAGTTCCGGCCGGATCGATGCTGTCCGGATCGGTGCTGTCCGGATCGGTGCTGTCCGGATCGGTGCCGGCCTGCTGAAAGGAGGTCACCGTGAGACACACGCCGTTGACGGCGATGGAGGCGCCGTGGGTCGCGTCCGTCAGTACGGTCTGACAGGAAATGGTGAGCGCCGCCGACTCCGGCCGCGCATCTACCGCAGCCACCACGCCGAGCTCTTCAACGATGCCGGTGAACATCCGACTCGCGCCCTTCGGTCCCGGGCACCGCTCCCCGGTCACGGGGGGTTCCCACGCGGGACCTGCCGGCATGCGCACGCCGGCGCGCGCCCATGGACGGCGACGGCCACCCACGGGCACTCGGCCCGCGCGCGTCCTCCCATCCGGACTTTAACCGTCGGTCCCGGAATTTCACCGGATCAGCCGTCCCAGTACCTGCGGACGGGTCGCGGACTATCACCGCCGGCTCGGAGTTTCACCGACCCCGGAGCGCGCGTGCTGCTGGTTGTACTGCCCCAAGTCTGACATACGAAGCGGCCGCACGCCGCACCCGACGACGTGACCGAGGTCATGCCCGCCGGCCAAATACCAGGTCGGGCGCGGCCCGCCGCGCCCTCAGCCGAGCGGGAGGTGACCGTTGACCGCGCGGACTTCCGCGGCGAGCGCCGGGATCTCGACCACCTCGACGCCGGCCGCGGCCAGCCGCTCGGCACCGTCGCAGTCGACGAACAGCGCCGGCTCGCGCCAGGCGAACACCACCCGGCCGATGCCGGCAGCGAGGATCAGCTCCGTGCAGGTCCGCGGCCGCGATGCCCGGGCGCTGCACGGCTCCAGCGAGCTGTACACCGTCGCCCCCGCCGGATCTACGCCGACATCGACGCCGCCGTCCGGGTCGGTGCGGGCGGCGAGTCGGCGCAGCGCGACCTCCTCGGCGTGGTCGTGCGGTTCCTGCGCCCGGGAGTAGCCGTCGGCCAGCGGGGTCCCGTCGGCCGCCACGATCAACGCGCCGACCGAGAACGCCGTGGACGACGGCGGGCAGCGGCGCCCGAGCTCGACCGCACGGGTCAGCCAGTACCGGTCCCCGCCGGGCCCCGGCGGCGGACCACCGGGCGGCGGCGAGCCGGACGTGGTCACGC
>NZ_JAMQQF010000051.1 GCF_023716945.1 Frankia sp. AiPs1
GGCGCGGGCCGCCCGGCTGCGCCCGGTCGCCGACCTGCTGGGCGTCGCGCTGCGCCACGACACCGCCACCGGCGGCTGGAGTGCGGCGCTCCGCCTCGACCGCCCCAGCGCCTAACACCTAAACACCTGGCACCCTCGAACCGGCCGGGCGCCCGGATCGTGCGGCAACTCAGTCCTCGGTCGAGGCGTCGAGGACGTCGCGCACCTTCGCCAGCAGCATCTGCTCGGAGAACGGCTTGCCCAGCAGCGCCAGTCCCGGATCGAGGACCCCGTTGTGCGCCAGCACCGGGTAGGCGTATCCGGACATGAACAGCACGCGGATGCCCGGCCGGTGCCGGCGGACGAGCGTGGCCACGGTCCGGCCGAGGACCTGCGGCATGACGACGTCGGTCAGCAGCAGGTCGATCTCGGTGGGGTGGCTCACGGCGAGCTCGACGGCGCGGTGGCCGTCCGCGGCGGTGATGACCTGATAGCCGTTGCGGGCCAGCAGACGCCGGGTGACCTCGCGCATCGCCCGCTCGTCCTCGACGACCAGGACGGTCTCGCCGCCGGTGAGGATGGCCCCGTCGGAGATCGGTTCGGGAGTCGCGGCGACGCTGTCCACGGCCGGCAGCAGGATGCTCACGGTGGTCCCCAGGCCCACACCGGAGAGGATCTCCGCGTGGCCGCCGGCCTGGGTGATGATGCCGTACACGGTGGCCAGGCCGAGGCCGGAGCCCTCCCCCTTGCGCTTGGTGGTGAAGAACGGCTCGAAGGCACGGCTGACCGTCTCCGGGGCCATGCCGCTGCCGCTGTCGCTCATCCGCAGGTTGACGTGTCGGCCGGCCTTCAGGCCGGGCCGGTCGCCGGCGATGTCCTCGTGGATGAGGATGTTCGAGGTGTCGATCGTGAGCTTGCCGCCGCCGGGCATCGCGTCGCGCGCGTTCACCGCCAGGTTGACCAGCACCTGTTCGAGCTGACCGGCATCGGCGAAGATCAGCCAGGGATCGGCCGCCGGCAGGGTGATCAGCTCGACGTGCTCACCGAGGGTGCGCCGCAACATCTCCTCGATGTCGTGCACGACGTCGTTGAGGTCGAGCACCCGGGGCTGGACGACCTCCCGGCGGCCGAAGGCGAGCAACTGGTGGGTGAGCTGGGTGGCCCGTTCGGCGGCACGCTGGACCTGCTCGAGGTCGTGGCGGGCCGCCTCCCACTGACCGCCGTCGCGTTCGGCCGCCGTCGCCACCACCTCGCCGACGAAGGCGGTGTAGTTGATGATCACGCCGAGCAGGTTGTTGAAGTCGTGCGCGACGCCGCCGGCGAGCTGGCCGAGGCTCTCCAGCCGCTGCGACTGGTGGAGCTGGGCCTCGATCTGCTTGCGCTCGGCCTGCGCACGCAGGCGTTCCCGCTCCGCCTGCGCCTCCAGCCGATCGGTCACGTCCCGGATCGCCGCCGAGACGAGCAGACCGTCCTCGGTCTCCAGGGCGGACAGCGAGATCTCCGCGGGGAACTCGCTGCCGTCGCGGCGGCGGGCGGCGAGCTGCATCTGGGCGCCCATCGGGCGCGGCCGCGGATCGCGGAAGTAGCGTTCGCGGTGCTGCGGATGGTGACCCCGGCCGACCTCCGGCACGAGGATCTCCACCAACTGGCCGTGCAGCTCGTCGCGGCTGTACCCGAACAGGCGCTCGGCCTGGGCGTTGACCAGCGCGATCCGGCCGTCGGACAGGACGGCGACGATGGCGTCCGGCGCCGAGTCCAGCAGGCCTCGAAACTTGGCCTCCGTCCGTTTGCGCTCGGTGACGTCCCGGACCGCCGCCGTGATGAGAAGCCCGTCGTCGCTGTCGATGGCCGACAGCGAGATCTCCGCCGGGAACTCGCTGCCGTCGCGGCGACGGCCGGCGAGTTCCATCCCCGCGCCCATCGGCCGCGGCTGCGGGTCGCGCAGGTAGGAGCTGCGGTGGTGCGGGTGGAGGCGGCGACCGGACTCGGGGATCAGGATCTCGACGGGCTCGCCGTGCAGTTCCTCTCGGGTGTAGCCGAACAGACGCTCGGCCTGGGCGTTGACCAGGGCAATCCGGCCGTCCGCCCGGACACCTACGATCGCGTCCGGCGCGGCGTCCAGCAGGCCGCGAGCGAGGGATCTCGTGCTGTCATCCAGGTGAACCACCCCACGGGGTGAACATCGTGCTACAGACGGACAGATCGTAGCGCCGACGCCGGGCTTCATCATCACCCACGCGGGTAGACCTCGGCCGAATTCACCCAAAGGTCCAGCTAGACCGCGTCCATATCAGGCAGCGGTGGAACGTCAGGAGGCGGTGGAACGTCAGGAGGCGGTGGAACGTCAGGAGGCGGTGAAACGTCAGGAGGCGGTGAAACGTCAGGAGGCGGTGGAACGTCAGGAGGCGGTGGAACGTCAGGGGGCGGTGGCGTCGGGGAGCGGCTGGCGGCCGGCCATCATCGTTTCCGGGCGACGGCGGCGTAGACACTCGCGTCGGCGTCGCTGACCTCGGCCCAGCTGCTGGTGCTGGCCGCGGAGGGGGCGGGGCGGACGGCACCGAGATCGGCCAGGACGGCGTCGGCGGCGCGCCGGCCGGAGTACAGCGCGCCCTGGATCGAGCTGGTGTCCCGGTGGTCGCCGCACACGTAGACGCCGGACGGGGTGCGCACCGGCCGACGCAACACGCGCGGGCTGGTCATGTCGGGCAGCGCCCGTGCCACCGGGTAGGTGGCCAGCAGGGTCCACCCGGCGGTGTCGGCACCGTAGAGGGCACCGAGGTGGGCGCGCACGGCCCGTTCGCTGCCGGACGACGGCGCCGCCGCCGCATTCGGGTCGGTCAGGCTGAGCGGACCCGTCGCGCGCAACGGGTCGGTGAGGTCGAGCGGACTGGGCCGCGCCGCGACGGCCGGGGCGTCCTCGGGCACGCCCAGCACCGAGGCTGCGATCAGCGCGGACCCCGGCGGCGCGTACGAGGGCGCCACCTCGCTCAGAACCACCGTGTTGATCACTGGTCCGGTCCGGAACGGGCGGGTCGGGCGTCGGGCGTCGACGGCCCCCTCGACGACGAGTGCGCCCCGACGCAGCGGCGGTTCGTCCGCCCGGAAGTAGTAGGTGGTCACGCCGTGCCAGGCCGGTTCGGCGATCCCCGGCACCAGCCGGGCGGCGGTGGTGCCGTCGGTGGCGACGATCACCGCCCTGGCCCGCAGCGACTCCCCGTCACGGGAACGCACCGCGGCGCGGGTGACGATGTCGGCGGGGCAGTTCAGCCGCACCGTGCCCGGCCGCAGCCGGGCCGCAAGCTGGCGGGGCAGCGCCGCCATGCCCTCGGCCGGCAGCACCGGCGCCTGGCCGGCGAAGCTGCGCCAGACGAGGTGGAAGAACCGGGCCGAGGTGGTCAGGTCCTCCTCCAGGAAGATGCCGCGCAGCAGCGGCGCGAGCACCCCGTCGATCGCGTGGTCGGACAGGCCGCGGGCCCGCAGATCCTCTCGGGTGCTGCGCTCGGGTCCGGCGACCAGCGTTGCCGGCGTCCGCAGACGGTCACGTGCGGTGAGGGCCGCCAGCCGGGCCAGGTCCGCGGCCCGCAGTGCCCGGCCCGGGAGGAGGCCCGCGAGCGCGTCCGCGCCGCCGACCGGATCGCCGAACACCACCGACCGGACGCCGTCGCGCAGCACCAGCCCGCGCAGGAACGGCCGCGGGCGAAGCTCCGGCAGGTCGATCTGGCGACGCACCTCGGGGTAGGACGGCAGCAGCACCTGAAAACCGCGATCCAGCCGAAACCCGTCCACCTCGTCGGTGCGGACCCGCCCGCCGACGTCGTCGGCCGCCTCCCAGACCACCACGCCGAGACCCTGGTCGGCAAGCAGCGTGGCGGCCGAGAGCCCGGCGAGCCCCGCCCCCACGATCGCCACATCGGCCGTCTGCATGGCCACCACCCCGTGTCCGTGCGCCCGCGGTCGCGGTGCTCCCACCGCTCTGTGTACCCCTGGCTACGGCCCTGTCCCGCCGCCGGGCTCCGGACGCGGTTCCGGCACCACCGAAGCCGGCACCACCGAAGCCGGCACCGCCGAAGCCGGCACCGCCGAAGCCGGCGTGTCTGCTGCCGGCTGGTCTGATGCCGGGGCCGGGGCCGGGATCCGCAGGGGTGACTCGTGCCGATTCAGCCCGCGGCGGGCCCACATGCGGCTGGCCTGGTCGAGCCCGACGATCGAGAGCACCACCAGCGAGGAGCCCACGATGCCGTCGAGCCAGTAGTGGTTGGCGGTGACGACCACGACCATGATGGTGAGGATCGGGTGCAGCACCATCAGCCACCGAGCGCGGTGGTGCAGGATCGTGATGACCGCCCAGGCCTCGAGCAGCGACCACCCGACATGCAGGCTCGGCATCGCCGCGTACTCGTTGGCGATCCCACCGCTGCCCTCCCCGTAGGGCGAGGGGCCGTAGACCGCGCCGGTGTCGACGAGCGGCACGTGCAGCACCGACGGCAGGAAGCGGGGCGGCGCCAGCGGGTACAGCAGATGGATGATCAGGGCCAGGCCCGTCGTCATGATCAGGACATTGCGGATGCGCGTCCAGTGCCGACGATGCCGAATGAACACCCACAGCAGCAGCATGATGACCGACGGGAAGTGGACGAGGATGTAGAACCAGTCCGCGGCCCGGATCAGCAGGTGCGAGTGCAGCGCCAGCCGCTGGACGGCGACCTCGCTGGGCAGGTGCAGGAATCGTTCGAGCCGCCAGACGTCCTTCGCGGCGGCCAGTGCCGCCGGCTCCCGGCCGCTGGCCAGGTGGCGACTGAAGCTGTACGTCCCGTAGAGCACGGCGATGAGCAGGAGCTGACTGACGGCGTACGCCACCGCCCCGGCCACCCGGCGCGCCCGGGCGAGCGACCCCGCCGGCGCGGGGGCGCCCGGGTCGATCCCGCCGCGCTGGTCGGTCGGCGCGCTGGAGGTTCGCGGCTGCGGGCAGCCCAACGTCCCCAGACCGTGTCGGACCAGGGGCGAGCTCACCGCCGGGCGGCGGCCATCGGCCGAGTCCGTGGATGGGGCCCAGCTCATCGGTGTTCCTCCCAACGTTTCGCGGCCACCATGACGCGCCACGCCGATCAATCCGCGGTGGATGGTGCGCCCAACCCTCGGCCACACCCGGTCCCGCCACCCCCGAGACCGACAACCACCGCGAACCGCCCGGTATGCCCCGGACCTACGGGCACACCGCCAGCCGGCGTTAGCCCAACGGTCACCGTGTCGAGGACGACTGTGCTCCTCCGAACCGCCTTCACGCCACGCGATATGCGCTGTCAGACATCCATCACATGAACGGTCGAGCCCCGACCGAGCCGATCGCGTCACGACAACGACGTACCTGAGGGACGCACCTGACGGACGCACCGGAGGAAGGCGGCGTGACGGCTCCATCGCGATTTGACACTGTCAGTGTCGGATGTTCAACGCTCGGACGCAGTGGTGGTAGCTCCACTTTCTGCCGGGGGGACTACCGGACCACGACACTTCGGGCATCCCACGGCTACGCCGGGCATCGCGCCGGCGGCCGAGGACCAGTGGACGAAACGTCATTCGGTAAGCACAACGTCATTCGTTAAGCACGAGGAGTGATAGGTATGTCCGAACCGCGGACGCGCGGCGTGGCGGTCGTCACCGGTGGTGGCCGCGGCATCGGCGCGGCCTGCTCGGTCGCGCTCGCCCGGCTCGGCTGGGACGTCTGCGTGGGTTACCGCAGCGACTCCGCCGCCGCCGAACGGGTGGCGCGGGCGTGCCGGGACCTCGGCGTCGTCGCCGCCTCGGCCGCCGCCGACCTCGCGCACCCCACCGCCGTCACCGACCTGTTCGCCGCCGCGGACCGGCTCGGCCCGGTGACGGCCCTGGTCAACAATGCGGGCGTGGTCGCCCCCGCGGCCAGGATCGACGAGATGGACCACGCGCGGCTGCACACGATGTTCACCGTCAACGTCACCGCCGCCTTCCTGTGCGCGGGGGCCGCGGTGCGCCGGATGTCGACGCGCCACGGCGGGCCGGGCGGATCGATCGTGAACGTCTCCTCCGCGGCCGCGCGACTGGGCAGCCCGGGAACGTACGTCGACTACGCGGCGAGCAAGGGGGCCCTCGACACGATGACGCTGGGGCTCGCCCAGGAGGTCGCAGCGGAGGGCATCAGGGTGAACGGCGTTCGGCCGGGATACATCGACACCGAGATCCACGCCTCGGGCGGGGATCCGGATCGGGCGCGGCGGCTGGGCGCGGCCGTGCCACTGGGCCGGCCGGGCCGGGCCGAGGAGGTGGCGGCAGCGGTGGCCTGGCTCTGCACGGCTGCGGCGTCCTACGTGACCGGAGCCGTGCTGGACGTGAGCGGTGGGCGGTGACCGGACCGCCGGCACCACGGTGAGCCCGCGTGCCGGGCTGGCTCACGTGCTGGGCTGGCTCACGTGCTGGGCTGGCTCAGTGGGCGCGCTCGGGGCGCAGGATCACCATCGCGTCGGGGTGGCGGCGGGTGTAGCGCACGGCGGCCCGACGGGGGGAGCCGGTAGCCCACTGGACGCTCCAGTCGACGCCGACGAGGTCGAGCAGCGAACGCAGCCGGCGTTCGAGCTCCTCGCGGGTCTCCTCCTCGGCGATCCGAGCGGCGCACATGACCGTCTCGACGCCGAAGGCGCAGTACACCCCCGCAGTCCACCTCGCCCAGCGGGACCAGCGATCCATCGTCGCGATGAGCACGAGATGGGCGTTGAGCCGCGCGGCGAGGTCGGCCGCCAGCAATACATCGGCCATATCTGACACGTCCCCGAAGCGAACGCCGACCACCACATGACGTTCGGTCTGAACTCGGGGAGTGACTTTCGTTCGCTCTGCCCGTTCCACGTTTCCTCCCGCGAGGCTTTCCCCAGCGTCGTCGATCGACCATCCGTGTGAACGGGATTGTCTCGCTTCACGGCCTGCGATGTCGGGGTAACCGACTCATCGTCAGTACCCCCTCTACCCGCAGATCATCTGTCCCGGATCGCGTTTGGACGCGAGACCGGCCACGCTGGCGGGGTAATACCGCCAGATGCCGGATCCGCACCGCCCGTCAGCCGCTCACCGTTCCCGGTTGATTGTGGCGGGCGAGACCGAAAAGGGGAAGACCTTGGCGGTACTGATGGGCCCTGGAGTGCTCCCACCAGTGGGCCGGTCGACTGGCCGTGACCCAGGGGACGCGGGCGATCACCTCCGGTACTCCCGGCGCGTCGATGGGCCTCACCTGCGACGCTTCCACCATGGGCGGGACCGGGTCCGCCGGCGGTCCGCGGTGGGTCCGCACCGGCGGGCCAGGGTCGCGTGACGACTGCCGCCGGCACGGCGGTGGCAACCTCGGCGCGAAGGAGTAGCAGATGTCGGTGTTGGACCGGTTCCGGCTGGACGGTCGGGTCGCGATCGTCACCGGGGCGTCCTCCGGACTCGGGGTGGACTTCGCCCGCGGTCTCGCCGAGGCCGGCGCGGACGTGGTCCTCGGCGCCCGGCGGATCGAGCGGCTCGAGGCCACCGCGCACCTGGTGGAGGCGGCCGGTCGGCGGGCCCTCGCCGTCGCCGCCGACGTGGCCGACCCGGCGAGCGCCGAACGGATCGCGGCGGCCGCGATGGAGACGTTCGGCCGGGTGGACATCCTGGTCAACAACGCCGGGATCGGGACGGCCGTGCCGGCACTGAAGGAGACGCCCGAGCAGTTCCGCTCCGTCCTGGACGTCAACCTCAGCGGCTCCTACTGGATGGCTCAGGCCGCCGCCCGGGTGATGCGGCCGGGCAGCAGCATCGTCAACATCTCCAGCGTGCTGGGCGTGACGACCGCCGGGCTGCCGCAGGCCGCCTACACGGCCAGCAAGGCCGGGCTGATCGGGCTCACCCGGGATCTGGCCCAGCAGTGGACCGGCCGGCAGGGCATCCGGGTGAATGCGCTCGCCCCCGGCTTCTTCCGCAGCGAGATGACGGACGAGTACCGGCCCGGCTACATCGAGACGCAGTTGACCCGAGTCCTGGACGGCCGCTTCGGGGAGCCGGCGGAACTGACTGCCGCGCTGCTCTTCCTGGCCTCGGACGCCGGCAGTTTCGTCACCGGGCAGACGCTCGTGGTGGACGGCGGTTTCAGCATCACGTGATGCGCCGCCCGAGGATCGCGTCCGTCAAACCATCCGTGTACCGCTGATCGCGGACCGGGCGGGTAACCGCGGGCCGGGCCGGAACCGTCCGGGTTGTCCGGCTAGACCGGATCGTCCATGGGCGGCCTTCTCCGCATCGCCGCCCTCCCGGACGGCCTCGCATTCTTGGCACGGAGTCCGCACTTCGGACTGAGTCGCGTTTTCCGGATGGCGTCGCGGTCTCTGGGCGGCGTCAGTTCACCGGACGCCCTGGGTTCTCCGGATGGCCTCGGTTCACCCGATGGCCTCAGTTCTCCGGATGGCCTCGGTTCTCCGGATGCCTCGGTTCTCCGGATGCCTCGGTTCTCCAACGATGTCAGTTCTCCAACGGCATCAGTTCGGCGGCGAAGGAATCAAGGAAGCTCGGCCAGCCGTCGGGCGTCGTCATCGGGTGGATGACGAACTTGCTCACCCCGGCGGCGAGGTACTCGCCGATCAGCTCCCGCGCCGCGGCCCACCCGACCGGCACGAGCCGCGCCGGATCGACATCGGGGTAGCGTCCCCGCAGCGCTGTCAGCGCGTTGGCGGCCGGCGGCGCGAAGGCGACGCGCAGGCTCAGCCCGAAGTGATCGTCGTCGATCCGCCGGCCCGCGGCCGCGGCGGCCGCATTGATCTCGGCGATGCCGGCCGCCGCCTGCTCGGGGCTGACCATGCTTGCCAGCCAGCCGTCGCCGAAGCGACCGATCCGGCGCAGCGCGGCCGGGGCCGCGCCGCCGAGCCAGATGTCCAGCGGTCGGGTGGGCAGCTCCCCGATGCCGACGTCGGTGAAGTCGAAGAACTCGCCGTGGAAGGTCACCTGCGGCTCGCGCAGCAGCCGGCGCAGGACCTCCAGTGCCTCATCGAACACCTCACCTCGGCGGCCCACGGTCCCCGCGAGTGGCGCCTCACCGCGCTCCGCCGTCGGCGCGGCCTGGGCCCCGGTCCGCGGGGGGAGCGGGTAGGCGGCCCGGTCAACCGGCCGGCCCGGGGCGAGGCCGAGCACCGGCAGTACCCGGCGCGGGGCGAGCAGCGCCAACGACGCCAACTGCTTGGCGAGCAGCACCGGATTGCGGCCCGGCAGCACCGCCACCCCGGTACCGATCTTCAGCCGGCTGGTGCGGCCCAGCGCGAAGGCCATTCCGGCGAGCGGGTCAACGGCGGTGGTGGAGAGCTGCTCGGACAGCCACAGCGAGTCGATCTCGAGCTTCTCCAGCCGGTCCACCAGGACGGCGAACCCGGCCGGCGGGACGCTGCCGAAGCCAATGCCGATCCGGACCTTCATCAGCTCTCCATCCCGGCCCGGGATCCATCGACGCCCGAGCCCCCGGTCCATAGTGGGCGCTGAGCGAGCGACATGGGTCACCTTTACGGGCGCGAGTCACCTGCGGCCGCGGTCCCGCTGCCCGCAAACGTCTGGCCGGGCAGCAAACGTCTGGCCGGGCAGGAGGCGGCTGGCCGGGCAGGAGGCGGCTGGCCGGGCAGGAGGCGCTCAGTGCGCGGCGGCGTCGATGCCCGGCACGGCGGCGAGATCCGCGCGCAGACCGGCGGCCACCTCGGTGATCAGTGGCTGGCGCAGGACCGCCCGGTGGTCTCCGCGGATGCGCCGGATCGACGCGGGACCGGTCAGCACCCCGCGCCAGGCCTCGATCTCGTCGTGGTCGTCGGCAAGCCAGACGACCGTGCGCCCCTCGTAGGTATGCGGGCGGTAGGCCATCGTGAGGATGCGGCCCTGATTGTGGAAGATGTCGTAGCGGTGCGTCCCGCGGAAGCGGACGACCCCGGCGAGCGGAAGCTCGACGAGCTGCCGCAGCCGATCGGCCACCACCCGCGGGCTCAGCGCGGGGCCGTCGTCGGCGGCGAGCGGTCCGGGGCCGGCCGAGCTCGGCATGTCGGCTGGCCGATCCGGGTGTCGGCCCTCCAACTGGCTCGTCGGGATGATCGCGCCGGTGCGGGTCAGCCGGGCGGTGCCCGGCAGGTAGGTGTCGATCAATCCCAGCAGGCCGACCTCGTGGCCCGCCTGCCGCAGCAGCCGGGCGACCTCGAGCGCGATCAGCCCGCCGAACGAGTGCCCCACCAGCAGGTACGGGCCGCTCGACTGCAACAGCCGGAGCTCGGCCACGTGCCGGCGGGCCGCCGCCGCTACCGACCAGTCCGGAATGCCGCGCTGTTCGAGGGCGTGCGCCTGTAGGCCGTAGACGCGGCGCTCGGCGGCGAAGTGCCGGGCGAACGGCAGCAGGGCGATGGCGGGTGCGCCGGCCTCGGGGAAGCAGAACAGCGGGGTCCCGGGCCCGGCGGCGGTCAGAGGCACCACGGTGGGGTGACGGTCCGCCTCCCCCTGCTGGGCGGCCCAGACTGCGGCGAACCCGGCCGGCGTGCGAGCCGCCACGATCTCCGTCGCGTCCAGCACCACGCCGAACTCGTCGCGCAGGATCGCCGCGAGCTCGCCCGCGGCCGCCTCCCCGCCCGGGGCGCCCACGACGTCGTCGTGTGGGCCGGTGGCGGCGACCCCGAGCACGCGGGCCCACAGCAGCGTCGCGGCCATCTCGTACGGGCCGTCCCCCGCCGGGTCGCCGGCCGGGACCGACCCGCCGACGGGGCCGGTGGAAGGTGCGCAAGCCCGGACATCCCCGGCAGCCGGGACCATCTCGGAAGCCGGGACGTCCGCGGAAACCGGGACCACCTCGGAAGCCGGGACCGCCTCAGAAGCCGGGACGTCCGCGGAAACCGGGACCACCTCAGAAGCCGGGACGTCCGCGGAAACCGGGACGACCTCGGAAATCGGGACGTCCGCGAGAGCCGTGCCGACATCGGCCCGGTCCGGACTTGGCGACGAGGAATCGGGCAGCCGATCGGCCGCGGACGTGCCCAGCAACGACATCACCCCACAGGACTATGCGAAGGCCACATTGAACACCAGTGCCGAACTAGCCCGACACGCCCGTCGGTGCCGTCCCGTGCAGCGACCTCTCCGGGCCGCGCCACCATGCGCGACCGGTGGCCACGTCCCCTGCGGCCCCGCGACCAGGCAGCGACCGGTCCCGAGCGGCCAGGCCGCACTGCCGCGTGGCGGTGCGGCGAGCCGCCCGGCCCCGAGTTGCCATTGACGCCGGCGGGCCTCGGCGTTCACCGTGGACATGTGGGCGATGTGGGCAAACCCGAACGGATCGTCGAGGACGAGCCGATCAGCTTCCCCGATGCCGAGCCGTTGACGATCCCGGCCGTCCCGGCCGCCCCCGCGCCGGAACGGGAACCGGAGCCGGTGCCCGGGTGAGCCTGCTCGGCTGGCGCCAGTGGGCGGTGGACGGCCAGGGGCAGCTACGCCCGGCCTGGACGCCGTGGTCGCCGTTCCCGCCGGGCATGCTGCTGTGGCGGGCCGACGGCATCACGCAGGCGCGCTGCCTGCGGACCAAGCGGCCCGACGCGGCCGTCACCGGCGAACTGCCGCCGGAGCACCGGGCGCAGGAGGAACACCGGGCGCAGGAGGAACACCGGGCGCCGGAGGAACACCGGGCGCCGGACGAGCACTGCCTGTGCGGTCTGTACGCCTGGCGCACCCCGGAGATCCTCGCTGCGGCGCGCCGGCCTCGCTGGACCGCGCTGCCCTGCGTGGTCGGCGTGGTCCGGCTGGGCGGGCGGATCATCATCGGCGAACGGGGTTACCGCGCGGAACGCGGCTATCCCGTCGCCGTGCTCGACCGCGACGGCGTCGTGTCCACCGGCTATGCCGTCGCGAGATATCGCACTTTTTCCGCCCTCGTCGCCGAGTGGACGCCGTCCGGGCCCGAGGCGACGGAGACCGACCGAATCGCCGGATAAAACCGGCCAAGTCACGTGCCACCGCGGCCGATGTGCCGCCAACAGGTCGGGACGCTCCCAGGAACGGGTACCTCCTGCGGGACCACTCCCACCAACACCGGTCACACTGCGCACCAATTCCGGTGCGATTTGCTCCCAATGGAGGTAGCCGGGGCGGATATCGTCGGCAACGTCACGCGTCCGGACGAGTACGGGCAGCGCGTCGGGCCGCGGGGCACGCGAGGGGGGGACCGTCGTGACCAGCTCCAGGATCAGCAGTACCGGAACCCCGCGGAGGGGAGCTCCGAAGACCAGCAATCCGCAGTCCGCGGCTGCCGGCGCGTACCCGATGGTCACGCCCGCCGGGCAGCGCCAGTTCACCACGGCGAACGGCCGCGGCCGGGGTCGCCGGCTGGTGCCACTCGCCGTGGCCCTCGGCTATCTGGCCCTGTCCATCTGGATCTTCCGCGCGAGTTGGCGACATCTCGGGGAGGTCACCTACGGCGGCAATGACGCCTACCTGTTCTCGTGGTTCCTCGGTTGGACGCCGCACGCGTTCGGCAGCGGGCTCGACCCGTTCATGACCCACCACATCAACTCCCCCGCCGGCGCGAACATCCTGTGGAGCACGCCGGTGGTGCTGCTCGGCCTGCTTGCGGCGCCGATCACCCTGCTCGGCGGTCCCGTGACCACGCTGACGGTGCTGCTCACGCTCGCCCCCGTGGCCAGCGGTCTCGCCCTGTTCTGGGTGCTGCGCCGCTGGGTCCGCGACGGCCCCGCGGCCCTCGCCGGCCTGCTCTACGGCTTCGGGCCCTACCTGATCGGCGGCTCCTACGGCCACCTGCACCTGGCGTTCGCCCCGTTCCCGCCGCTGGTGCTGCTGCTGCTGGACGACCTGGTCGTCCGCGGCCGCAGCCCGCGGCGCACGGGGATCCTGCTGGGGCTCGCGACCGCCGCCCAGGCCCTCATCGGCGAGGAGATCCTCGCGACCTCGGCGCTGACGGCGGCGGTCGGGCTCGCCGTCCTCGCCGCCCGCAACCGCGCGGTGGCCCGCGAGCGGCTGGGTCCCGTGCTGCGCGGTCTCGCGACGGCCGCGCTGGTGGCCGCCGTCGGACTCGCCTGGCCGCTGGGCGTGCAGTTCTTCGGCGGGCAGCGGGTCCACGGCTCGATCCAGCCGGGCGGCATCGCCGTGACCGACCTGTGGACCTTCGTCACGCCGACGCCGCTCCAGCAGATCGCCCCGGGCCTCGCCCTGCGGCACAGCCTGCGCTTCACCGGCAACGCCGTCGAGGTGGGCGGCTACCTGGGGATTCCGCTGATCCTGCTGGCGCTGGTCGCGGCGGTCCGCACGCGGCGCCACCCGCTCGTCGGCGTCCTCGCCCCCGTCGGCCTGGTGATGGCGGTCCTCTCGCTCGGCGATCATCTGCACGTCGACGGCCGCGCCACCTCGATCCCGCTGCCGTGGCTGGTGCTCGAGCGGGTGCCCGTGCTCCACAACGCCCTGCCCTCACGGTTCGCGCTGTACGTGATGATGTGCGCGGCCGCCGTGACGGCCGTCGGCCTGGACCGGGTAGCCGGGTGGGCCCGGCGCGCCACCGACGCGGCGAGTGTCCCGCCGGTGGACGGCACGTTCCCGGACCTGTACAGCCCCGTCGGTGGTCGCGGCCGGCATCAGGCCGCCGGACGGCTGGGGCATGCTGGGCGGCTGGGGCATGCCGGGTGGCCAGGTGGCTGGCGCGGCTGGCTCGCCCGATCGGGCACCGCCCTGGTGACCGCCGGGGCGCTGGCCACGCTCGTGCCCGCCCCGTTGCTCACCACGCCGGCCCACACCCCGGCGTTCTTCACCGGCAGCGGCGTGCGGCAGATACCAGCGGACGCCACCGCCCTCGTCGTCCCCTACCCGCATCCCCAGCAGGCGCAGGCGATGCTGTGGCAGGCCGAGGCGGACTTCCGCTTCGTCATGCCCGGCTGCTACTGCACCGTGCCGGGGCCGACCGGTCGGGCCTCGTTCCACGGCCCCGGCGACGCCCTGACCTCCGCCCTCATCGACATCGACAACGGCACGACGACGGCGGCGGCCGTGTCCGGATCGCCCCAGGTCCGCGATGCGTACGAGCAGCTGTCGCCGGACGCGGTCGTGCTCGGGCCGGCCCGCCAGCCGGCCGAGCTGCGCGCGCTGCTGGGCAGCCTCGTCGGTCACCCGCCACGGCATGTCGGCGGGGTCGATCTGTGGTTGCCCGCGGGGTAACCTGCCGCGGGCGCCGCCCGCACCGACGCCACGTCCCTCGACGCCGACCGCCCCGAGGCCGCCGCGCCGACATCGAACCCACCGACGTCGAACCCACCGACATCGAACCCACCGACGCCGAACCACCAGCGCCGAACCACCGACATCGAACCCGCTGACGTCGAACCCACCGACGTCGAACCCACCGATGTCGCCCAACGGACAAGCCGAGCCGCCGGGAAGAATCGTCGCCCGGCGGGATTTGGCGAGAAGCTGACCGAAGGACGGACAATCGCGCCGCCCCGGCCAGGAGCCTGCGACGACGATTCCTCTACGATTTCCCGCATTCCGCGACCACGGTTGTCGCCGACCAACAGTCCAGAGCGGAGGATGCGCGGTGTCGACGGATCAGCCGGTGGGCCGCCGGCCGGAGCGGCTGACCCGACGCCAACGCGCCGCCGCGGGTGGCGTCGTCGTGCTCGCCGTCGCCGTCGCCGCTGTCCTCGCCGCGACATCCGCGCGTTCCTCGGCGGCGGGCGACTGGCCGCCCGCCGGCCGCTCAGCATGCAGATCCGTGCAGATCTTCACCGGCAGCGTCGGTTCCCCGTACAACCAGTTTGCGCGGGTGCTCCGGGCCCGGTTGGAGGCGGCGCCGGAACACTTCGACGTGGACGTGGTGGAGACGGCCGGTTCCACGACGAACATCTACGACCTGGAAACCCCCGAACCGCCCCGCTGCGGGCTGGCAATCGCCCAGCTCAACACCACCGTGGACGCCACCGAGGGGGTGAACCAGTTCGATCCGACCCGCGGCGGTCACCAGGTGGCGGGCCTGCGCACCCTGGGGCCGGTGCACCAGGATCTGCTGCACGTAATCGTCCGGGACCGTCCACTCGGCCCCAACGACCAGCGGGTCGACAAGCTGGCCGACCTGTGTCACCGGACCATCGCGGCCGGCCAGCCGGACTCGGGGGTCCGCCAGATCGGCGACGTCCTGCTGCGGGTCGGCCTGCCCGGCTGCCACCCCGTCCTCGACGACTCGTCCATTGACGACGCGCTGCGGCGGCTGTCGGGCGGCACGGTGGACGCGGTCGTCTGGGCCGGCGGCGCGGGCACCCGCCAGATCCGGACCGTCATCGCCGGCGGCGCCCGGCTGCGCCTGCTCGATCTGTCCGAGTTCCGAGTCCCGATCACGAAGGACTGGAACACGTTCTACGGCAACCGGCAGCACTTCTACGCCGGTGAAGTGTTCGGCGCCGGCAGCCTGGGCCCCGCGGACTACAAGGGGATCCGCCAGATCCGGACCGTCACGATTCCCAACGGCCTGATCGCCCGCGCCGACACCGATCCGACGCTGGTCCGCCGGGCGACCGCCGCACTGTACCAAGACCAGGGCGACTACGAGGCGGCGCTCTGGGGCACCAACCCGGCGCACCGGCGCATCCCGGACGCCCTGTCCATTTACGAAGGGCCGCTTTTCTGCTATATACCGCTGCATCCGGCAGCCGCGGAATACTACCGTCGAGAATTCCGGCGGGTACCCAGCTGCGGCACGACCTGATGTGACCGGAACCCGCAAAAGCATGGTGCCCGAAGGCGGGGCAGCCGGAGACTGGGGCTAGAGGACACGCCGTGCTGAGACCACTGACCGACAACGACCCCCGGATGATGGGGCCGTACCGCCTGCACAACCGCATCGGCGCCGGCGGCATGGGCATCGTCTATCTCGGGTTCGCGGACGAGGATCGGCCGGTCGCGGTGAAGGTGCCGCACGAGGCATACGCCAGCGATCCGGAGTTCCGCGCTCGGTTCCGCTCGGAGGTCGCGGCCGCGCGGCACGTCCAGGCCAGCACCGTCGCTCAGGTGATCAATGCCGAGGTGGATGGCTCGCGTCCCTGGCTGGCGACGGAGTACGTGCCGGGCCCGACGCTGCATGCCGCCGTGTTGGAGCACGGGCCGCTCGTCGATCGGCATCTCGACAACCTCACGATCGGGCTCGCCGCCGCGCTGGAGGCCATTCACGACGCCGGGGTGGTGCACCGTGACCTGAAACCGGCGAACATCGTCATGTCCTGGGCCGGACCGAAGGTCATCGACTTCGGCGTCGCCCGCTCGGCCGAGTACACCGGTTACACCCAGGCCGGCGAGCTGGTCGGGACGATCGCGTGGATGTCACCCGAGCAGCTCGGCGGGCAGACCGCGAGCCCCGCCGCGGACATCTTCGCGTGGGCCTGCTGCGTGGTGTTCGCCGCGACCGGGCATCGCCCGTTCCGTGGCGAGACCCAGGAGATCGTCGCCCTGCGGATCGGGGCGGCCGAACCGGATCTCGACGGCACGCCCGACCGGTTGCTCGCCGCCGTCTCCCGCTGCCTCGCGAAGGATCCCGCGCGGCGCCCCCCGGCCGGCGAGCTCGTCGGGTTGCTCACCCACCGGCTCTCCCGACCCGCGACCGCCGGTCACGCAACGCCGAGCGCTCTCCCGACGGCCGATTCGCCGACGACCGACTTGCCGACGCCCGATCCCCTGCCGCGCGGCCCGCGAGACGCCGGGGACCGCGACCGCACGGATCACGACGAGACCCGGTTGGCGCAACCTGGGACGCCGCCGCCTCCCACCCCGTCGACACCGCCCACCCCGTTGCCACCGTCCACCCCGTTGCCACCGTCCACCCCGTCGTCGCCGCCCACTCCATCGCCGCCCACTCCATCGCCGCCGCCGACCCCGTCGCCGCGACCGGCCCTCGCCGGATCCGCCGGCGGCGACCAGGCGGAGGGTGATCTTCCGACTCCGCCGGTCGCGCCCATGGCGGTCCGGCCGCCGGCCGTGCCGAGCGGGATGCTGGTCGCGCTGCTCGCCACCGGCGGGCTCGTCGGCGCGTGCGGAATCTGGGCGGCGGGTACCGCCCGGGCGGGCCACGCGATCCTCGGCCCCGCGGCGGCCGCTGTCACCGGGGCGATCTGCGCTCAGATGTTGTTCCTGAGCAACCGGGCAACCGGTGCCGTGGTCACGGGCCTGGCCGCCTTCACCGGGTCCGGTGGGGGGGTGCTGCTGGCCCGGGCCCTGGACGTCGACGAGCCCGGCCGGGTGCTGCTGTCCGTGACGGTCGCCCTGGTCGTGGCTGCGGCCGGCGCGTTCGCCATGCTGCCGGCCCGACCGGCCGCCACCGGCGTCCGCCCGGAGGTGGCTGCGAACCCGGCCACCACGGATCCGGCGCCCGACCCGAGGGCGTCGGGGCAGGACGTCGACGACACCGGGCGCTCCCTGCTGCGCCCGGCGCCCTGACCGCCGGCGCCCGGCTGGAGAGGGGCGCTGCCGGCGCCCCCGTCGCGGGTGACCACCACCATGACGCCACAACGAAGACGCAGATCAGCATGGACGCGCCGGCCGGCGCGCGGCGGCGGTCCGGCGCCGGTCGTGATATTTCGGTTCACCTGGGAAGCTGGCCTGCGACAATGAACGAAGCCAAGGGGGTGTCGTGGCTGCCGTTCCGGTAGGCAACCGCGTGGTGGCGGGCCGATACCGACTCGTCGCGCGTCTGGGTGCGGGTGCGATGGGGACGGTCTGGCGCGCCTTCGATTCCGTCCTGGAGACCGAGGCGGCGCTCAAGGAGATCGAGTTTGCCGGGGGCGTCGCGGGCGCCGAGCGGGCGGACCGGGTCGAGCGGGCGCTGCGCGAGGCACGGCACGCCGCCAAGCTGCGCGGCCACCCCCACGTCGTCACGATCCTCGACGTCGTCCTCGAACACGGCCTGCCCTGGATCGTGATGGAGCTCGTGCCGTCCCGATCCCTGTTCGAGGTCGTCCGCGACGACGGCCCGTTGCCCACCGCCGAGGTCGCCCGGATTGGGATCGCGATGCTCGACGCGCTCGTCGCCGCCCGCGATCACGGCATCGTCCACCGCGATGTCAAGCCGTCCAACGTGCTGATCGGGACGGACGGCCGGGTCGTGCTCACCGACTTCGGCATCGCCACCGGCGACGGCGATCCGACCCTCACGGTCACCGGCGTGCTGGGAACCCCCCTCTACATGGCTCCTGAACGACTCGACAACCGGCCGGCGACCTTCGAGGCGGACCTGTTCAGCCTGGGGGGCACGCTGTACTACGCGGTGGAGGGGCGCCCGCCGTTCGAGCGGGACAGCTTCGGGGCGATGCTGGCCGCCATCCTGCTCCACCCGCCCGCCCCGACTCGGCGGGCCGGCGCCCTCGACCCGGTGCTCGACGGTCTGCTGGCGAAGGACCCCGCCCGGCGGCCGACTCCGGCCCGAGCCCAGGAACTGCTCGAACAGGCCGCCCGCTCCCGGCCGCGGCCCGGGGTGAGTCGCGTGGACGCCCTGTCCTGGCACCTGCGGTATTCCGTGCCGCCCGGCGGGGACGGCGACGCGCCGGGCAGGTTGACCGGCTCGGCGCCGGCGGCCCCGGCGTCTCCCGGCTCGCTGCGGGCCGCGAGCCCCACCGGGATGGGCGGCCCGGCCGGCGGTCTCGACGACTGCGACGAGGCGACCCGGGTGGCGGGCCGCACCAGCCACCAGCCGCCCCCCGATCTGCCGCCGACGCGGTTCCCCAAGCCGGCGAAGGCAGCGGAGCCAGCGGCACCAGCGGTAGCCGAGCCGGCAACGGCAGCGGAACCGGCAACGGCAGCGGAACCGGCGGCAGCCGAGCCGGCGATGGGGGCCGAGCCGGCGATGGCGGATCGTCCGGCGGCACCGGCGGAGCTCACCGCGGTGGAGCAGGATGGCGCGGTGCTGCTGCGCTGGGCGCCGTCGGTCACCCCGGGGGCGTCCTACCGGGTGTCGCGGGTGCTGGCGGACCCGGCTGCGCCAGACGGCCGCCGCGAACGCAGCCTGGGCATCACCACCGGCACCGAGCTGTTCGACGCCGGGGCGCCCAGGGGCGTCCCGCACTGGCACGAGGTGGTCGCGATGGTCGCCGGCGCCTCGGGCCGGCTGCGCTCGACGCCGGTCCGCACACCCACCCGCACGCTGCTGCCACCGGTCACCGCGCTGCGGGCCAGCATGTCCGACAACGCGGTCGCGCTGTCCTGGCGGCCCATGCCGGAGCGCGACGAGGTGATGATCGAGCGGACGTTCGCCGAGACCTCGCCGCTGTCGGGGGCGAAGCGCCGCTTCCGCGGCACCGGCGGCTACTTTCTCGACGAGGACACCGCGCCTGGCGCGGTCTACCGTTACCGGGTCTGGGCGGCCGGGCCGGACAGCTCGGACGGCTCGGACGCGCTGGCCCCCTCCGGGGCGGCCGAGGTGGTGGTCCGGGTCGTCGCCCGGCCGCGGCCGGTGCTGGATCTGGAGGCGCGCAGCACGCTCGGCGGGACCGTGCTGGGGTGGACGACCGTGCCCGGCGCCGTCGTCCGGATCTACGCCACGGATGCTCCCGAGCAGGCCGGACTGGCCGGAACCGGTCCGTTCGGGCCAGCCGACCACGAGGTCGGCGTGGGCTCGTTGGAGGGCCGGGCCCGGCTGGTCGGGGAGAGCCGCCGCGGACGCCTCGTCGACCGGCAGGCGACCGGCCCGGTCGTCTACACGCCGATCACGATCGCCGAGGACCGGGCCGTGATCGGCGCTGCGGTCAGCCACAGCGAGGTCTGATCGCCGCCGAGGCCGTCGAGGCCGCCGTCAGTCCGGCGGGCGGCCGCCGGTCAGCGCCGTGAGCCGGGTCGTCGCCACCAGCAGCCGGTCGACCATCGCCGCGCGCCGGGCCGTGTCCAGGGTCTGCGCCGCGACCAGGCCGACGGCCACGGCGACGCGACCGTCCCGGCCGAACACGGGCGCGCAGATCTCCCCCACGGGCCACGACTTCGCCTCGTCCGGGTCCAGAATCTCGTAGTCCCGCTCGGCGAGCGTCCGCAGCAGCTCGTCCCGCTCCCGGCGCGGGTCCGGGTCGGTCGGCGCCTCCGCGACCTGGTCGACCACGTCGCGCAGCCGCCAGCGCAACGCGTTGTCCGCCGTCACCGAGTAGCCCCGTTCCCGCACCGCATCGAGGACCCGCCGATGCCGGCCCACCGGCTCCCCCGCCCGGGCGAGCCAGGCGTCGACGGCGGCGGGGGGCGCCCAGGCCAGGTGCACGGCGCCGACCGGCGGACGTAACGGCAGCGTCTGGCCGACCCGCATGGACAGCCCGAACAGGGCGGAGCGGGGGACCCGGGCCAGGACGAGCAACGCGCCGGCGAAGGTCGTGGTCGCGGACGTCTCGAGGTCGAGATCCGCGGTCAGCGACTCCAGCTCCGCGCGGGCCAGCCGGGCAAGCCGCGCCCGGTCCCCGTCGGCCGCGGCGACCGCCAGCGCCGAGGGGCCCAGGGCGTACGTGCGGTGCCCGTCGTCGCGGAGGACGAAGCCCTGCTCGACCAGGGCGAGCAGCATCGCCTGGCAGGTGCTCTTGTCCATGCCGACGGCCCGGGCCAGCTCCGAGAGCGAGTAACCGGACTCGCCGTGGCCGCCGAGGAAACTCAGCAGGCGCCCGACCCGGGCGGCGGACCCCGACGGCTTCACCGCCACTGTGACGACCTCACCACCGCGACGCCGGCCGCCACGGCCACCCCACCCGCACCACCCGCACCGGTCCCACCCGTACGGGCCCCACTCGCAGCGACCGCACCGACCTCGACCGCACCGACCTCGACCGCCACCAGCGGGCCTCCCCATTGTCAGTGATGTTGCGGGATGACCGGGATCATCTCCCGACTGTGCCGGCCGGGCCAGCCCCAGGAGGGGCGGCCGGGCGCGCGCGGGCAGCCCCGCGGCGAGGGAGCACGCCGGTGGCGGACGCCCCGGCGGGGGTCGCCGCGTGCGCGGATGCCAGCATGAACCACCGTGGGCAGTCCAGAAAACGACGCCGCGACCAGCGGCACGATCATCAGCGCAGACACGAACGACGGCGCAGACACGAACGACGGCGTGGGCGTGGTCGACGGGGTGGGCATGGTCGACGGCACCGGCGGCGGTGAGCAGGCACCCGCCTACGGGTACCTCGACATAGACCCCGACACCGCCCGGCGGGCCAGCCGCATCTACTGGGACGACGCGGCCGCGGACTACCAGGCCGAACACGGCGCCTTCCTCGGCGACAGCGACTTCTGTTGGAGCCCCGAGGGGCTGCGCGAGTCCGAGCTGCGGCTGCTCGGGGACGTGGCCGGCCGCACCGTGCTGGAGGTCGGCTGTGGTGGCGCTCAGTGCGCGCGGTGGCTGCGGCGCCAGGGTGCCCGGGTGGTCGGCTTCGACCTGTCCGGCGGACAGCTCGCCCAGGCCCGCGCCTACGCGGCCCGCACCGGCATCGAGGTGGCGCTGGTCCAGGCCGACGCGGTCGCGCTCCCGTTCGCGGACGGCAGCGTCGACGTGGCCTGCTCCGCGTTCGGCGCGGTCCCGTTCGTGGCCGACAGTGGGGCGGTGATGCGGGAGGTCGCCCGGGTGCTGCGGCCCGGCGGGCGCTGGGTGTTCTCGACGACCCATCCGTTCGTGTGGTGCCTGCCGGACGATCCGGACGAGAACGGGCTGCGGGTGTTCCACAGCTACTTCGACCGGCGCGCCTACACCGAGCATGACGAACAGGGCCAGGCGATTTACACGGAGACGCATCGCACGATCGGCGACCGGGTCCGCGAGATCGTCGCGGCCGGGCTGATCCTGCACGACATCATCGAGCCGGAATGGCCGGCCGGCCAGGAGCGAACCTGGGGCCAGTGGGGGCCGGTGCGCGGCGGTTACGTGCCCTCGACGTCCATCTTCGTCACGAGCCGGCCGCCGGCCCGATAGTTTTCGCCACCCGGGGAGGTGTTAGGGCACCGACGCCGGGCACACCCTCCTCAGGCGTCACCGGATAAGCCGGAAATAGCACGAAGACCGGCCCGGAAACCGACGAAGGGGAGGCACCAGAATGAAGATTCTGCGTCGCATGCGGCACGAAGTTCGGCACGACATCAACCAGGCGGACCGTTCCGGCGCCCGCGGGCTGCGACGCCTGCGTCGGCGGCGCAGCCGGACCGCCTCCACGACCACCACGACCACCGGCAGCCGCTACTAGATCGGCAGCCCCGCTACCGATCAGCGGCCGCCGCTGCCGATCGGCAGTCCCTGCTACTGATCGGCAGCAGGGGCGACGGACCCGGGCGACCCCCCGGGGGGGGGGGGGGGGGGGGGGGGGGGGGGGGGGGGGGGGGGGGGGGGGGGGGGGGGGGGGGGGGGGGGGGGGG
>NZ_JAMQQF010000520.1 GCF_023716945.1 Frankia sp. AiPs1
TCCGCGGCTCCACCGCGGACGGGCCGGGCCCCGCCACCCGGGAGCCACCGGAGGCGACCTCACGGTTGGGCGATGAGAACCCCATCGAGGCCGGCGAGACCACCCGAAAAGCGGATAGGCGGGTCGGTCGCCGAGCCAGGGCGGACACGAACGCGTCCGGGCCTCAGTGAGGATCGCGGTTCCGCGGAACCGCGCCCGGCTCCGGCTCCAGCTCCAGCTCCAGCTCCAGCTCCAGCTCCAGCTCCAGCTCCAGCTCCAGCTCCAGCTCCAGCTCCAGTGATCATGGTTTCCGGCGGGAACCGTGTCATGCCGGCAGGGGTGTCCGTGCGCGGCTGATGCTCGTGGTCGGGGACACGCGCGCGTAATAGGCGGGGCCTAGCGTGCTGGACGCCGATGACGCCAGGTGAGTCGAGGGATGCCGATGCCGACCCAGGACACCGAGCCGACCCAGGACACGGTGCCGACCCGGGGCACGATGCCGACCGGAGACACGATGCCGACCCAGGACACCGAGCCGACCCAGGACACGGTGCCGATCCGGGGCACGAAGCCGACCCAGGGCACGATGCCGACCGGAGACACGATGCCGTCCCGAGTTGTGGACTCGGCCCGAGGCGCAGAGCCTGCTCCAGCCGGAGCACCGGTCCTCGGTGGGCAGGCGGGCGTTGCGGCGGGGTCGGGGCTCGTGCCGGTCGTGGACGTCTCCGCGTGGACCGGCGCCGAGGCACACGACTGGACTGACGGTGGGGCGGCCGATGATGGTGAGCGGGCGGCCGAGCGCCGGGGAACCGAACGGCGGGTGGCTGAGCGAAGGGCGGTCGCCCGGCGGCTGGACGAGGTGTGCCGGACGGTGGGGTTCGCGCAGATCGTCGGGCACGGGGTGCCGGCGGAGCTGATCGCCGACATGTTGGCCGTCACCTCGGAGTTCTTCGACCTGCCCGTCGAGGAGAAGGTGCGGCTGCTGCCGCCGGGGCCGGAGGTCAACCGGGGCTACGCGCCGTACGGCAGCGAGGCGCTCGCCTACAGCCTGGGGGCCGAGACCGCGCTGCCGGACATGTTCGAGGCGTTCAACATCGGCGTCGACGCCTGGCCGGCGGGCGAGGCGTACTACGAGGCCGAGGCGCATCGGATGTTCGCGCCGAACCTGTGGCCGGCGCGCCCGGAGCGGATGCGGGCGGTGTTCGTCGCGTACTTCGACGCGATCGGCCGGCTCGCCGGGACGCTGATGTCCGCGTTCGCCCAGGCCCTGGGCCTGCCCGCGGACTACTTCGCCGGCCGCACCGGCCGGGCGCCGAACGTCATGCGGGCCAACCGCTACCTGCGCCAGCCCGGCTCGCCGGACCCGGCGCCGGGCCAGCTCCGGATGGGCGCCCACACGGACTACGGCGCCTGCACGATCCTGCTCGCCGACGACGTGCCCGGTCTGGAGATCCTCGGCCCGGACGGGGCGTGGCACGGGGTGCGACCGGAGCCGGGGGCGTTCATCGTCAACATCGGCGACCTGCTCGCCCGCTGGACGAACGACCGGTGGCGCTCGACGCTGCACCGGGTCGTGCCGCCGCCCGCCGCCGAGCGTGGGCCGGCACTGCGCCGCTCGGTCGCCTTCTTCCACGAGGGCAACCACGACGCGATCGTCGAGTGCCTGCCGACGTGCGTGTCCGCCGACAACCCGGCCCGTTACCCGGCCGAGACGGTCGCCGACCACCTGATGGCCAAGCTGCTCGGCCCGCGCACGCTGACCTCGTCCACGGCGACCTCGACCACCAACGACCGTCTCGGCTCCTGACTCTCCCGGCCGGCGCCCCCGCGCGGGGGACGGGTCGGCGCTCACCTCGGCGTGATGAACGTCAACGCGGATCGCCGGGCGCGCCGGGAACCCTGTCGACGACTGGCCGCCGAGAACACCCACGGCCAGCGGATTCACCGAGACACCGGGGCGGTAGGGCCAGCCGGTCCCGGGCGGGCGCGACTTGGGGCCTCCGACGGGTGTCCGGTGGCGGCGTAGCGTGCCGTGCATGGCATCGCTACCCACTGCACCTGTCGTCGCGACTGGTCTCGTCGGAGGCTATTCGGCCGCCCGTCTCAGCGGACGCCGGGAACTCGCCGGCGTCGTCCTCGCCATCGCCGGCACGGTCTGCGGACGCACCTGGCTGCGCTCCCGCGGGCCCGTGGTGACGGGCGTGCTGCTCGGCACGTACACGGCGGCGTTCGGCGCGGCCCACCCGCTCGCGAAGAAGCTCGGAGCCTGGCCGTCCGTCCTCACCGTCACCGCCGCCGCGACGGCCACGACCTACCTGGTCGCCGACCGCCCCGCCGCCTCCTCCCACTGACTGGCGCCGGCCCGGCCGGACAACGGTCCCCGGTCGCGGGACACCCCTGCGGCCGGGACACCGGCGGTGACGGCCGTCCCGAGCGCGGTTGCGGTACTGCGGACGGTCCAGGCCCGTCTCCCGGCGTTCAACAGCGGTAGACCCGCGCGGCGTTGGCGGCGAACAGGCCGTCGCGGGCCGGGGCGGCGAGCTCGTCGACGAGCCGCGCGTACGTCCCGTACAGGTCGTCGTAGCTGCCGAACATGCCGTCGACGGGGAAGTTCGACGCGAAGAAGCAGCGGGCCGGGCCGAAGACCTCCAGGCTGTGCGCGACCCACGGCCGGAACGACGCGACGTCGATGCGGTGCAGCGTCATCGCCAGCCCCGACAGCTTCAGGTGCACCCGCGGGCCGAGCCCGGCCAGGCGGGCCAGGCCGTCGCGCCATACCGCGGCATGCTCCGGGTCCTGCGCCAGCGGCCAGCCGGTGTGCTCGACGACGACGGTGAGATCCGGGAACGCGGCGAGCGCCGCGGCGGCCCGCCGCATCCCGTCCGGATGGACGACGAGGTCGTAGACCAGGCCGCGGTCCTGGAGCGCGCCGAGCAGGGCGTGCCCGGCGTCGGTGTCGAGGTCGAGACCGGCGCTGGCGCGCACGCCGCGGAAACCCGGCGCGTCCGTCTGGGCGTCGAGCTGCGCCACGATCCCGGCGGCACCGCCCCGCCCGTCGACCCCGCCGATGATCGCCTGCGGCTGGCCGGTGTCCTCGGCGAGGCGGGCGATCTCGGCGGTCTCGGCCACGAAGTGCTCGGGCGCGGCGGTCACGTGCACGTACGCCTCGACGTTCCAGCGGCCCGCCTCGGCGAGGTACGTCGGCTGGTCGAACGGCCGACGCATCCGGTCGGCGTCGGGCCTGCCGGCGGCAAGAGCAGTGTCGGCGGCGGCGGAAGAAGCGTCGGCGGCGGCGAGAGCAGTGTCGGCGGCGGCGAGGAACGGGTACCAGTCGGTGCGCGCCGGATCCCAGTGGTGGACGTGGGCGTCGACGACCCGTTGCGGATGGTCCACAGCAGCCTCCCGGAGACGGGGCGATCAGCCGAACGATGCGAGGGCGTCGCGCAGCACGTCGTCGGTCCAGGGGCCAGGTTCGGCCCCGGCCAGCGACGCGGTGACGGCCGGTGCCGGGTGCGCGCGCAGGCCCAGCCAGCCGGGCCGGACGACGAGTTCCGCGCCTGCCAGCGACGCCGTGTCCGGCGCGGCGACGAGGCTCGCCACCAGCTCGGCGAGCGGAACCCGGTCGGCCGGGTCGACGCTCTGCGCGCTGACCGCGAACGTCACCAGCCCGCCGCTCGGGCTGATCGGGGTGTCGTTGACGGAGCGGGCGAGTTGGGTGACGGCCTGGGCGGCGCTGCGGCCGCCGGGGGTCAGCGCGGGCACGACGTGCACCACCCGCAGCGATCGCCCGGTCGCCGCCACCTGCCGCGCGGCGGCCCGGGACCACGCCGCATGCCCGAGAATCGTCGCCGCCGTCCCCGCGTGGCTGGCCAGGATGGCGTGCCAGTCCACGCCCGGTTCCCCGCCGGCGCCGATCGCGTCGGCGCCGTGGATGACCACCACGGCGTCGAGCTCGGCGGCGGTGGTCGTCGCGGCCCGGTGGAGGCCCTGCTCGGCGGCGGCGAAGCCGGTGGCCGCGTCGCCGGTTCCGGTGTCACCGACTGGCGCCGCGACGGTGGTGTAGCCCCATGGGGCGAGTGCGCCGGCGAGCTGTTCGGTGAGCACGCGATCATCGCTGACGACGAGGCAAGCCAGCTCGGCCGGCCCCGCGGAACCGAGCAGCCCCGCGGAACCGGGAGGCGCGGCGGAACCGGGAGGCGTGGCGGCGAGCGGGCCGGAGCGCGGGTTCGAGCCGCCGGTCGAACGCTGCTGCGCGTGCGCCGGTGCCAGTAC
>NZ_JAMQQF010000521.1 GCF_023716945.1 Frankia sp. AiPs1
GATCGGTGTCGCGCGCGCCGGGGCCGGCCTCGGGGCACGCGTCGGTGAGCGCGTCGAGGACGGCGGGCTCGGCGCCGGGCTCGGTGAGGACCAGGGTCCCGGCGAGCTTGGCCAGCCCGCGGGTGACCAGCGGCGCGAGCGCGTGCACGGCGGTGGCGTGCTTGTCGGCGGCCTTGCGTAGCCGCAGGAAGACGATCGGCGACTCCTCCTCCGGTTCGAAGGCGACGAGCAGCACCGCCGGCGCCGCCTCCAGGTCGGCGTAGGTCACCCCGATGCCGGTGCCGGCGACCGCGTGGCCGAGGAACTGCTCCTCCTCGGCCGAGTGCGGCCGGGCCCGGAAGTCCACGTCGTTGGTGGCCAGCGCCACCCGGGTGAACTTGGCGTAGGCGTAGGCGTCCTCGCGGGTCAGCCGGCCACCGGCGAGCACACCGACGCCGTGCCGGTCGCGGCATTCGGCCAGCCCGCGGGCGGCGTACTCGAGCGCCTCGGACCAGGTCGCCTCGACGAGCTGCCCGGTGTCGTCGTCACGGATGAGCGGCGTGGTCAGCCGGTCGGCGGCGCGGGCGTACGTGAACGCGAAGCGGCCCTTGTCGCAGTTCCACTCCTCGTTGACCGCCGGGTCGTCGCCGGCGAGGCGGCGCATCACCTTGCCGCGGCGGTGGTCGGTGCGCAGGCTGCATCCCGACGCGCAGTGCTCGCACGCCGTCGGCGTGGAGATCAGGTCGAACGGGCGGGCGCGGAACCGGTAGGCGGCGCTGGTGAGCGCGCCGACCGGGCAGATCTGCACCGTGTTGCCGGAGAAGTAGGAGGAGAACGGCTGGCCGTCGCTGACCGCGACCTGCTCGGCGGCGCCGCGTTCGAACAGCTCGATGAACGGGTCGCCGGCGATCTGGGCGGAGAACCGGGTGCAGCGGGCACACAGCACGCAGCGTTCCCGGTCGAGCAGGATCTCGGTGGAGATCGCCAGCGGCTTCGGGTAGGCCCGCTTGGCCTCCTTGAACCGGGAGACGGCGCCGCCGTTGGCCATCGACTGGTTCTGCAACGGGCACTCGCCGCCCTTGTCGCAGATCGGGCAGTCCAGCGGGTGGTTGAGCAGCAGGAACTCGATGTTTCCGGCCTGTGCCTTGCGGGCCACCGGCGAGGTGAGCTGGGTCCGCACGACCATGTCGGCGGTGACGGTCGTCGTGCAGGAGGCGACCGGCTTGCGCTGGCCCTCCACCTCGACGATGCACTGCCGACAGGCGCCGACGGGGTCGAGCAGCGGATGGTCGCAGAACCGCGGGATCTCGATGCCGAGCAGCTCCGCCGCTCGGATGATCAGCGTGCCCTTGGGGACGCTGACCGGCAGCCCGTCGACGGTGAGGGTGACGAGATCCGCGGCGGCCGGCGCGGCCGGCTGGGATGGTGCGACGGTCATGATCAGTGCGCTCCCGCGTAGGCGCCCGGGGTGGTCGCGGCCGAGCCGTTGCCGGCCGCTTCGCCGCCCGGGGTGGGATCCGGCTTCGAGGTCACCGCGCTCACCGGGATGAACTCGTCCCGGAAGTACTTGATCCCCGACACGATCGGGGAGGTGGCCCCGTCGGCCAGCGCGCAGAACGCCCGGCCGAAGATGTTGTCGCAGGCGTCGACGAGGGTGTCGACGTCGGAGGCGTCGCCCTGCCCCCGCTCCAGCCGGGACAGGATCTGCACCATCCAGCTCGTGCCCTCGCGGCACGGGGTGCACTTGCCGCACGACTCGTGGGCGTAGAACTGGGTGAGTCGGCGGACGACACGGAGCATGTCGGTCGTCTCATCCATGATCATCAGGGCGGCGGTGCCGAGCAGCGACCCGGCCTCCTGCATGCCCTCGAAGTCGAGCGGGGCGTCGAGGTGCTCCGCGGTGAGCATCGGGGTGGACGACCCGCCCGGCGTCCACGCCTTGAGCGCGCGCCCGCCGCGCACCCCGCCGGCCAGCTCCAGCAACTCGCGCAGGGTGGTGCCCATCGGGACCTCGTACTGGCCGGGCCGGGTCACGTGGCCGGACAGACTGAAGATCTTCGGGCCCGGGGCACGTTCCCGGCCCATCGTGCGGAACCAGTCGACGCCGTAGTTGACGATGTAGGGCACGGTCGCGATCGTCTCGACGTTGTTGACGACGGTGGGGGACGCGTACAGCCCATGCGTCGCGGGGAACGGCGGGCGCAGCCGCGGCTGGCCGCGCCGGCCCTCCAACGAGTCGAGCAGGGCCGTCTCCTCGCCGCAGATGTAGGCGCCGGCGCCGGAGTGCACGACGAGCTCGAGGTCGAAGCCGCTGCCGAGGATGTCGCGGCCCAGGTAGCCGGCGGCGTACGCCTCGGCGACCGCGGCGCGCAGCCGGCGGGCGGCGTGGATCAGCTCGCCGCGCAGGTAGATGAACGCCCGGTTGGCCCGCACCGCGTAGGCGGCGATGATGATGCCCTCGACGAGCGAGTGCGGGTCGGCCTTCATCAGCGGAGCGTCCTTGCAGGTGCCGGGCTCGCCCTCGTCGGCGTTGATGACGAGGTAGTGCGGCTTGCCGTCGCCCTGCGGGATGAAGCCCCACTTCATTCCGGTGGGGAAGCCGGCGCCGCCGCGCCCGCGCAGCCCCGAGTCCTTGATGAGCTTGATGAGCTCGTCGGGGTCGCCGGCCAACGCCGTGCGCACCGCGACATAGCCGTCGAGCCGGCGGTAGGTCGCAAGCGTCCACGACTCCGGGGTGTTCCAGCGCCGGGTGAGGACCGGGGTGACGGGCATCGTCAGCTTCCCTTCCGCTCGGTGGAGGCGGTGGAGGCGGGGTTGGCGGGAACCACGAGGTCGGGCGCGGCGCGGCCCAGATAGCGACGGGCCCGCACCACGTCGACGATCATTGCCGGCGTGTGCCGGGTCACCCGGAACGTGCCACCGGGGATCTCCGCCCAGTGGATCGGGACCTCCGCGATGCGGTATCCGATCGAGCGGGCGATCGAGAGCACTTCGACGTCGAAGCCGAATCCCGATGAGCGGGCGAGGCTGAACAGCAGCTTCGCCTCCTGCCCACGGAACGCCTTGAATCCGCACTGGGTGTCCGCGACGTCCAGGCTGGCCAGCGATCGGGTGATCTGGTTGAAGGCCCAGCTGCCGACCCGACGGCCGTTGCTGCGCACTGCACCGGCGCCGATGCGCCGCGAGCCGAGTGCCACCTCGGCGTGTTCCAGAGCGGCCAGCAACAACGGCAGATCGTTGACGTCCGAGGCGCCGTCGGCGTCCATGAAGACGATCGAGGCACCGTGCGCGACCGACACCCCGGCGCGCACCGCCGCGCCCTTGCCCGAGTTCCACGGCAGCCGTAGCACTCGGCCGCCCGGCAAACCGGCAAGATGCCCCTCCGCGACGGCGGCGGTGCCGTCGGTACTCCCATCATCGACCAAGATCACTTCGGCGTCGGGAATCTTGCGCATCACCGACACCAGCTCGATCAGCAAACCGGGCAGGCGCATCGCCTCGTTGTAGGCCGGGATGATGACGCTGACAGGCACGCTGTCCAAGACTCAACTCCTAGGCTGCGACGGCGGGACCGGTGACAGACACCAACGAGGGCGCAGCGATTGGTGACGGCTGGACGAGATCAGCATGCAGTTTCAGGCGATTCACCGAGAGTGTCAATGTATGCGCACCAAAGTCCGCCATCCTGACCTCCGTCCCCTTCAGCCGCGGCAGGCACTTATCGGCCATACATTGGCTTATCGGGCGCTCTCCCAGCGGCGCCCAGCATACGGACACCGATGAACAGATCGGACAGCGGGTGGATGACGCCACGCCACGCGGACCGAAATGATCGATCACGGAAAGCGACGAGTTCCCGACGGTCAGATATCCGCCCGGACTCGTGAACAACAAGGAATAGCCACCTGGAGCACTACGCGGGCATTACTGCGGCACCGATTCGCCACGGCCGCGGAGCCGGCACAGGTGACCGGCATATCAGCCCACCACGAGTTACGATCACGACGCCGACGGCAGGCGGCGCCGTCGTGCCCGGCTGGCGGCGCCGCGGGGACCGCAGCCGAAGGAGGGCACATGCCGCCACCCGAACGTGCCGCCCGCCCGCGGGTGCGACCGCCCCACGTCGGCGATCGCGATCCCGACGCTCAGCTACGCGGCCTGGTCGGCGCCGGACGCTCGCGGCTGCCCCCGGCGACGGCGATGCGGGCGCGCGACGCCGCCCGGCCCAACGCCGACGAGCTCGCCGAGGCGGAACGGGTGG
>NZ_JAMQQF010000522.1 GCF_023716945.1 Frankia sp. AiPs1
GGGCAAGGAAGTGCCCGGGCCCCGGCGCCGTCCCGCTGGGCGGGGGCGGGGGCCGGTGTGGCAGCCGGCGTGGCGGCCTCGGCCCGCCAGGTCGGCAGCAGGCTGACGACGAGGATCGCGGCCAGGGCCAGAACGATCGCGACGACACGCGGACGGGACATTCTGCGGGCGAGGTACGACACCATTTCCCCGAATCTTTCGTGGGTGCGGAGGTTCGCCGGTCAGGCTGGCCGCGGTCGGCGGCTGATCAGCGAACTGAGCGGCTGGCCAGATCGTAGCGACGAATCCGCAGATCCGGGCGAAAAGGCGGCAAGAAGACCGTGAATGCGGATCATCTTGCCGGTTTCATCCCGCTCCCACCTGGGGCGGTCCGGCCTGGTCGACCGGCGTGCGGGAGGGCGCCACCACGGGTAGAGACAACGGAACAACCGCCGGTCAACCGCGGCCGTCCCGCTCCTCCGAACTCCGCTGGTCGCACGACAATCAAAACTGTCCGTGTACGGAGCTGATCTCCCCGAAAGCAGTTGGTACGGCTAGTCGCCAGGCGGGGGCTGGCCCGACAACGCGGTGCGCAACAGCGCGAAGAGCTGGCCGAGGCCGACCGCGCAGACCGCGAGCGTCGCGCCCGCCCCCACCGTCCCGGCGAGGCCGGCCAGACCGGGGGCGACACCCGCGCCCGCCAGCCCGAACGCGGCGATGACAAGCCGGGTCGGCCGCTCCCCCACCGTGACGACGCCGATCTCCCCGAACCCGGCGTTGCCGGCCCGCGCCCGGGTGTACTCCAGCAACCCCAGCGCGCACCCGGCGGCGACGAGCAGGCCGCCCGGAGCCCCGACGTACCACAGCGCGACCAGGTACAACGCGTCGCCGCAGCGGTCGGCGACCGAGTCCAGGACGTAGCCCCAGGCACTCACTCGGTCGGTCAGCACGGCCACGGCTCCGTCGAGGCTGTCGGCGACGCCCCCGAGGACCATCACGGCCACCCCCAGCAGCGGCCAGCGGCCCCCGGCCGCGGCGGCCGGCAACGCGAGCGCCGTGACCGCCACGCCCGCCGTGGTCACCGCCGACGGCGGCACCCGGCGGGCCGCCAACGGGCTCGCCAGCCGGTGGACCAGCGTCAGCCAGGCGCGCACCAGCCACAGTCCGCCCTGCGGGTCGTAGCCGCCGTGCAGGGCCGACCAGCGCGCCAGAAAGGTGCCGCGGTCGGGTACCGGGGTGCACACACCCTCCATCGTGCCCGGGACGTAGAGTCGCGGGGTCTTCCACCACGTGCCGCGGCCGGTGGGGGCGCAGGGGCGAGGTCGTGCCGGCCCTGCCGCGGCGACAACCCCGGACCGGGCGGAGTGACGTGACCGAGCAGGTAAGCGGTGTGGTGGAGAGCCTCGAGGACCTCGACCCGCGGGTGGTCTTCGCCTCCCACCGCCATCAGGTGATCCTCGCGGTGCGGATCACCCCGGTTTTCAACACCCTGGACCTCGGCCTCGCGGCGGCGGTGATCGACACCGCCAACCAGGCCGGGTTCGCACTGGTGCGCGAGCAGACCTTCCGTGACGAATGGCTGCTGTGCGTGTTCGAAGCCTACGACGACCTCGACTAGCTACCGGACCGCCTCGAAGATCTCCTGGGTGACGCTCGACCGGTTGAGCGTGATGAAGTGCAGCCCAGGCGCCCCGCCATCGAGCAGGCGGCGGGACAGCTCCGTCGCCACCTCGAGGCCGACCGCGCGCACCGCCGCCGGGTCGTCCGCGACGGCCTGCAACCGGGCGGCCAGCACGGGCGGGAAGTCGGCGCCGGAAAGCTGCGCCATCCGGACGATCTGCGCCACGTTCGTCACCGGCATGATCCCGGGAATGATCGGCTTGTCGCAGCCCAACGCGCGGACCCGGTCAACCAGCCGGAAGTAGTCGTCGGCGCCGAAGAAGAACTGGGTGATGGCGTAGTCGGCGCCGGCGTCGAACTTGCGCACCAGGTACCGGGCGTCGGTGTCGAAGTCGGGCGAACGGGGGTGCTTGTCCGGGAAGGCCGCCACCCCGACGCAGAAGTCCCCCACCGACTTCACCAGCCGCACGAGCTCGTCGGCGTGCTTCAGGCCCTGCGGATGGGCCGTCCAGGTGCCCTGCGGGTCGCCGGGCGGGTCGCCGCGCAGCGCGATCACGTTGCGCACGCCCGCGCCCGCGTAGTTGCCGATCACCTGACGCAGCTCGGCGACGGAGTGGTTGACCGCGGTGAGATGAGCGATCGGCGTGAGGGTGGTGTCGGTGGCGATCCGCTCGGTGACCCGGATCGTGCCCTCCCGGGTCGAGCCGCCCGCGCCGTAGGTCACCGACACGAAGGACGGGCGCAGCGCCTCGATCCGGCGCAGGGCGGTCCACAGGTGACGCTCGCCCTCAGGCGTGCGAGGAGGGAAGAACTCGAACGAGAACGAGGGACGCCCGGAGGCGAGGAACTCCCCCATCGTCGCCGGTTTCGCGTCCGCACTCCTGACCGCCGTCATGCGAGGAGAGTAGACCGGCGCGGACCACGGCCGGGAACGTACCCCGGAGCCGGAAACACGCGTGACCGTCCCACGACATCAACGGGCGGGATCAGATCGGCAGCGGCCCCAGCGGGGCGGTCAGGCCGATGCGCACCCGGCCGGCGACGGTGCGGGCCACCACCCGCCGGGTGGCCCCCGGCGTGGGCGGCAGCGCCACGTCGACCGCGCTGGGATCACCCGTCTCGACCTCCACCGCGTACCCGCCGTCGGGGATCATGATCGTCAGAAGACCCGACTCGGTGTGCGCATGGACGGCGTCCGGCGGCTCGCTGAAGTGCAGGTTGACGTCCCCACCCCGACTGCGGGCGGCGACCGGGCCGGCGCCGAGCTCCCGGCCGGCGATCGTGCCGTCGCGGGTCACCAGCGACAGCTGCCCGCGCACGCCCCACAGGGTGATCTCGCCGGTGAGCACCTCCGCCCGCACCCGGGTGCCGGGCGGTACGGCCAGCCTGACCCGCACGTCGCTGCGCCGCCCGTCGACCCGCAGCACCGACCCGGCGGTGGTCACCGTGGGGCTCGACCGGCCGGGCCGGCGCCGCACCGTGAGGTCGACGCGCACGTCAGAGCGGTCACGTTCGGCGACTTCGACCCGGCCCGCGGCCACCATGACCTCGACGGCCTCTATACCGTCGACGGTGTGAACCAGCTCGGCGGGTGGCATCCGCAACAGCGACAGACCGCCCATCGCGGCGGCCAACAGCACGACGGCGATCACCAGGATGGCGGTGTCGAACACGGGCACACCGCACGGTACCCCGGTCCCCGATGACCGATGTCCGGCCGCGGGTCTCCGCCGTGTTGCGCCGATTCGCCGACGCCCGGGGGGCGGCACTGCGCGACATCGACGCCGATCTTGAACCGTTCGTCCGGGTCGCCGAGGACGTGCTGCTCAGCGAGGGCAAGCGGGTGCGGCCCGCGTTCTGCTACTGGGGCTGGCGGGGCGCCGGCGGGCCGGACTGCGACGAGATCGTGACGGCCGCCGCAGCCCTGGAGGTGCTACACGCCTGTGCGCTGGTGCACGACGACGTGATGGACGGCTCGCCGCTGCGTCGCGGTGAGCCGAGCGCGCAGCGCCGGCTGACCCGGGTGCACCGCCTGTCCCGGCTCGGCGGCGATCCGGACACCTTCGGCCGCTCGGCGGCGATCCTGCTCGGCGACCTGTTCCTGACCTGGGCGGACGATCTGCTGATGGCCAGCGGGCTGACTCCCGGCGCCCTGGCGCGGGCCTGGCCGACGTACGCGCGGATGCGCAGCGAACTCGTCGCCGGCCAGTACCTCGACCTCGCCAGCCAGGTGCGCGCCGAAACCAGCCAGGTGCCGGCCGAGCGACCGAGCGACGGGCCTCGGCGCGGCCTCGACCCGGCGCGGGTCGCCCGGATCGCCCGGTACAAGACCGCCGGCTACACGGTCGTCCGACCGTTGCAGCTCGGCGCCCTGCTCGCCGGGACCCGCCCCGGCCTGCTGGAGACCTACGCGGCGTTCGGTCATCCGCTCGGTGAGGCGTTCCAGCTCCGCGACGACATCCTCGGGGTGTTCGGGGACCCGGCGGTGACCGGCAAGCCCGCCGGCGAGGATCTGCGCGACGGCCGGCCCAACGGGTTGCTGGCGCTGGCCCTGCGCCAGGCCCGGCCGGTGGACGCGGCCCGGCTGCTCGACCTCGTCGGTCGCCCGGCCCGGCCC
>NZ_JAMQQF010000523.1 GCF_023716945.1 Frankia sp. AiPs1
GGCGTAGAGCCCGACCCGCCACAGCGGCGGCGACCAGGCGGCGGACGTCGGCGAAGGGTCGGCGCCGGGCGGTTCCCCGGGCCCGGTGGGCTGCGTGGTCACGCCACCACGCAACCACATCCCGCCCGGGCGGCCGGGGTCGGTGCGGGCGGCGGAGATCGGCGCCAAGTTGCCGAGCGGCCGAGGTGCTTGCACCATGCTGAGTAGCGGCTACTATTCGCTTTCTCATCAACACTCATTGTATTGATCTCGGTGGGGTGGCGATGGCGTGAGAGATGCCGTGGCAGGTCGTGATCAGGGGGTACCGGTGGCACATTCACCAGTGCGACGCAGCGGGGGCAGTCCGTTCCCGCCGATCGCCGAGTACGGTTTCCTGTCCGACTGCGAGACGACGTGCCTGGTGGCACCCAGCGGGAACGTCGAGTGGATGTGCGTGCCGCGGCCGGACGCGCCCAGCGTCTTCGGCTCGGTGCTGGACCGCTCGGCGGGCGGCTTCCGGTTCGGCCCCGACCGCACCCAGATCCCGGCCGGGCGCCGCTACCTGCCCGGGACGAACATCCTGGAGACGACCTGGCAGACGCCGAACGGCTGGCTCATCGTCACCGACTGCCTGGTGGTCGGCCGCTGGCACCGCACTCACAAGCGTTCCAACACCCATCGGCGCACCCCCAGTGACTGGGACTCCGACCACGTGCTGCTGCGGCTCGCCCGCTGCGAGCACGGCTCGGTCGACCTCAGCCTCGTCTGCGAGCCGAACTTCGACTACGGCCGCCAGGCGGAGTCCTGGGAGTACGAGGAGGACGACTACTCCTCCGGGGTGATCGCCAACGCCGGCAGCAACGTCACGTTGCGGCTGCGCACGGACCTCCGGCTGGGCTTCGACGGCCGGCGCGCCCTGGCCCGCACCTCCCTGCGGGAGGGCGACACGGCGTTCGTCGCCCTGACCTGGCGGCCCGAGGAGCCGCTGCTGCCGGACACCTACCTGCAGGCCTGTAACGCCGTGGACCGCACGACCGAGTTCTGGCGGCAGTGGCTCTCACGCGGGATGTTCCCCGACCATCCCTGGCGGCGCCACCTGCAGCGCAGCGCCCTGGCGCTGAAGGGGCTGACCTACGCGCCGACCGGCGCCCTGCTGGCCGCGGCCACCACCTCGTTGCCGGAGACACCTCGCGGCGAGCGGAACTGGGACTACCGGTACAGCTGGCTGCGGGACTCCACCTTCGCCCTGTGGGGCCTCTACACCCTGGGTCTGGACTACGAGGCCAACGACTTCTTCTCGTTCATCGCCGACGTGGCGGAGCACGAGGAGGACATCCAGGTGATGTACCGGGTCGGCGGTGAACCGAGGATCCAGGAGGAGATCCTCGGTCACCTCTCGGGCTACGAGGGGGCCTCGCCGGTCCGGGTCGGCAACGCCGCCGCGCTGCAACGCCAACACGACGTGTGGGGCGTCGTGCTGGACTCGGTCTACCTGCACACCAAGTCGCGCGACTATCTCTCCGAACGACTGTGGCCGGTGTTGGCGCGGCTCGTCGAGGCGGCTGCGGCGCACTGGCAGGAGCCCGACTGCGGGATGTGGGAGGTTCGCGGGGCGCCGCAGCACTTCACCGTGTCCAAGATGATGTGCTGGGTGGCGCTGGACCGCGGCCGCCGGCTCGCGCAGATGCGGGGCGATGCGAAGACGGCCGTGCGGTGGAAGGCGATCGCCGAGGAGATCCACGCGGAGGTCTGCGATTCCGGCGTCGACCACCGCGGTGTGTTCACCCAGTACTACGGATCGAAGGCGCTGGACGCCTCGCTGCTGCTGATACCGCTGCTGGGCTTTCTGCCCGCGTCGGACGAACGGGTGAAGGCGACCGTCCTCGCGATCGCCGACGAGCTGACCGAGGACGGCCTGGTGCTGCGCTACCGCACCGAGGAGACCGACGACGGTGTCGCCGGCGAGGAGGGTGCCTTCCTGATCTGCTCGTTCTGGCTGGTGTCCGCGCTGGTCGAGATCGGCGAGCTGACCCGGGCCCGCCAGCTGTGCGAGCGGCTGCTGAGTCTGGCCAGCCCGTTGGACCTCTACGCGGAGGAGATCGATCCGAACAGTGGTCGCCACCTCGGAAACTTCCCGCAGGCGTTCACCCACCTGGCTTTGATCAACGCCGTGATGTATGTGATCCGAGCCGAGGACGCCGAGGCGTACGCCCGCCCGTCTCCGTCCACCTGAGTCGCGTCCACCTGAGTCGCGTCCATCTCAGCCTCGTCCATCTGAGTCGCGGCGACCTGAGTCGCGGCCGTATTCGCGGCGTCGATGGCGGTTGTGGCACTAACGTGGGGGCGTGGCAAGCCTGGAGGTCAGGGACAAGCGGGTCGAAGTCGTCATGAGTGGGCTGGAGCGGCTCGGCGCGCTACGCGGCGACGTCTCGGTGTCCCTCGACGAGATCCTCGATATTCGCCCAGCGCCGGAGCCGTTTACCGAGCTCTGCGGCTGGCGGCTGCCGGGAACCGGCATCCCGCGCGTGATCGCGCTCGGCACGTGGCGCTCCCGGGACGGCAAGGCCTTCGCGGCCGTCTACCGGGGGCGGCCGGCGGTCGTCGTCGAGGTCCGGCCGGGCGGGGAGTTCCGCCGACTGATCATCGGTGCCGACGATGCCGAAAGCACCGTGTCGCGGCTGCGCACCGCGGTCCTCGCTCGCTGACACAACCAGCGCCCTACCCAATCCCGATTACCGCCTCGACTTCCACCTCGACGACCCAACGCTGGTCGAGCAGGCCGGCGACCACGACCATGGTGGCGGCCGGACGGATCGTCGCGAACAGCTCTCGGTGGACTGCGCCCACCGCCGCGGCGTGCTGCGTGCCGGTGAGGTACATGCGGGTGCGGATGACGTCGTGCAGGCTCGCCCCGGCCTGCGCCAGCGCGGCGCCGATGAGCTCGAAGCAGCGCCGGGCCTGCGCCTGCGCGTCCGCGACCACCGTTCCGTCCGGCCAGACGGGGCCCGTACCACTGACGACCACCCGGTCACCGACCCGGATAGCCCGAGAGAACCCGATGGTCGCCTCGAACGGGGACGTTCCAGTGATGAGCTGACGATCGGTACTCATACGGTCGCTTCTCGTTAGCGGCGCAGGAGGGTGGATATCCACACTTGTGGACAACGGTTGTGGATAAATGACACCGCTGGAAGTCCGGCCGGGTGCGTCCGGGGCACCGGCCGGAACGACCGCCGGCAAGACAGATATCGGGCTAGCGCCACTGCGTCGACACGGCGAGACCGATGACGACAAAGCCGAACCCAATGAGGATGTTCCAGCCGCCCAACCCCTCCATTCCCAGCACGCCGCCGTTGGAGAAGTAGTAGACGAGCAGGTAGGCGATCCCGATGAGGAAGAAGGTCAGGATGAGCCCGCCGAACCAGGGCGGAGACGGCGGCCTGCTGCGGCGGGTCTGGCTGGCGTTGACGCTCGGCGTCGGCTTCTTCGGCTTGCGACGTCGTGACTCGGGCACTGCGGGACTCCTCGGCTGGCCGTGTGTGGACGAGCGGCGACCGCCGCCGTCCTCCCGGTTCGGCGGGTGGCGGTCCCGCACTGGGCAACAGGTTAGACGGCGGCCAACAGGTTGGACGTCGGGCAGCAGGTAAACGGCGGGCAGCAAGTTGGACGTCGGGCAGCAGGGTGGACGTCGGGCAGCAGGGTGGACAGTGGGCAGCAGGGTGGACTGCGGGACTGCGGACCCACCCACTGCGGACCGACGTGCGGGATTCTCTCCCGGACGACCGGGGCCCGGCGATCGCCCCGACGTGGCATCGCGGGTGTCGCCGGCCGCGTAGCCTGCGGCAAGAGGCGATACCTCCGACGCGGCGGACGGATCGCCTGGCTGGGTCCGCGGCGGCATGTCCCCACGCCGCCGACCGGCGATCCGCCGACATGCGGACGCGCCGCCCGCCCGGTGCGTCGGAGAGGCCGGCGCCATGGTGGGTTGGGCGTTCAGCAGGCGTCGAATGGCGAGCACGGGCCGGGTGTTCCGCGCGGCCCGGTTGCCTGGGCTTGCCTGGTTGTCTGGGCCTGGCCGGATGCTTCTGGCCGGTCGCATGGGCGGCGTGCCGGCGGGTGAACGGCGAGCCCGGCGGCTGACCGCGATCGGGCTGGTGTGCGGCCTCGGCCTGCTGGCCGGGGCGGCCGCGGCCAGCGCCGGATCGTTCGCCGGCACGGACCGCGTGCGCTACTCC
>NZ_JAMQQF010000524.1 GCF_023716945.1 Frankia sp. AiPs1
CCCGTCGGCGGTGGCCGAGCCGGCCGCCCCAGCGCCGGTAGCCGCCTTCGCGGCGCCGCACCAGACCCCACCTCCCGGTGGCCCGGTGCGGCCGGGATCCAGGCAGCCGGGCCCCAGCCCGCAGCCCCAGCCCGCGGCGGCCCAGTCACACCAGCCGCCGGCACAGCAGCAGACGGCGCCACCGCACCAGACAGCGCCGCAGCACCAGACCGCGCCACCGCAGCAGGCAGCACAGCCGCCGGACCGGGGAGGCTGGAGCTCTCCCGGGGACGCCGGTTGGCAGGCAGCCGAGTCGTTGCGCCAGCCGAGCACCGGCGGCGTGACGCGATCGGGCCTGCCGGTGCGAGTTCCCATGACCCATCTCGTGCCCGGCAGCGCCGAACCCGCGCCAAGCCGGCGTCCCGCCGAAACCTCGACCAGGTCTCCCGAGGCCGTCGGTGGCCGCCTTGCCAGCTTCTACCAGGGCGTGCGGCAGGGACGTGATGTCGGAGTCGACACCACGAGGAATCCTCGACGTGACGCGCAGGAGGAACGGTGACACCCGTGAGTTCTGAGGCTCAGAACCTCAACTGGTTGATCAACAATTTTGTCGATCGCGTTCCGGGTGTCGCCCACACCGTGGTGGTGTCCGCGGACGGGCTGCTGCTGGCGGTCTCCGACGGCTTCCCCCGCGACCGGGCCGACCAGCTCGCCGCGGTGGCCTCCGGGCTGGTGAGCCTGACCCAGGGGGCGGCGCGCGTGTTCGAGGCGGGCGCCGTGACACAGAGCGTCGTCGAGATGGAACACGGCTTCCTGTTCATCATGTCGATCAGCGACGGGGCGAGCATGGCCGTGCTGGCGGCGCCGTCGTGCGACATCGGTCTGGTCGGCTACGAGATGGCTCTGCTGGTCAGCCGGGCGAAGGATGTTCTCACCCCGGCGCTGCGCGCCGAGCTGCAGGGAACGCTTCCGCGGTGAACGAGCGGCAGCACAGGGAGTCAGGGTGAGTATCGATCCCGAGAACTCGCCCGGTCCGGTCGTCCGTCCCTACGCGATGACCGGCGGGCGTACTCGGTCACGCTACGAGCTCGCCATCGAGGCGCTCGTCTTCACGACGCCGCTCGGCGAGGAACGGGCCATCGGCCTCAACCTTGAGCAACAGACCATCGCCGCCATGTGCCGGCAGGTGCGATCCATCGCGGAGATCGCCGCCGGGCTCCGGGTGCCTCTGGGCGTCGCCCGTGTGCTGGTCGGCGACATGGCGGACGAAGGCTTCGTCCGCGTCCACCAGCAGCCTGACCGCGACGAGGCACCGGATCTCGCGTTGCTCGAAAGGGTTCTCAGTGGCCTTCGAAAGCTCTGACAACAGACGGGTCAACTCCTCCGTCGCCACGACCTCGGTGAAGATCGTGGTGGCGGGAGGATTCGGCGCCGGGAAGACCACCTTTGTGGGCTCGGTGTCGGAAATTGTCCCGCTGCGTACCGAGGCCGTCATGACCGAGGCGGGAGCCCACGTCGACGACCTCACTCACCTGTCCGACAAGACCACGACCACGGTCGCGATGGACTTCGGCCGCGTCTCCCTCGACGAGGACCTGATCCTGTACCTGTTCGGGACGCCTGGGCAGTACCGCTTCTGGTTCATGTGGGACGACATCGTCCGTGGCGCCATCGGCGCGATCGTCCTGGCCGACACCCGCCGACTGGCGGACTGCTTCGCGGCCGTCGACTACTTCGAGCAGCGTCAGCTGCCGTTCGTGATCGGCGTCAACTGCTTCGACGGAATCCTTCGGCACTCCATCGAGGACGTCCGCGAGGCGTTGCAGATCAGCCCGGGCGTGCCGATCATCACCTGTGACGCTCGCAACCGGGACTCGACCAAGAGCGCGCTGATCGCCGTGGTCGAACACACGATGTCGCGGGCAGCCGCCCGCGCCTGACCCACGACAACGCGAGGGGGCCCCGGGACATCCATCCCGGGGCCCCCTCGCGTTGTGCGGCGGCGGGCTGCCGCTCAGACCGGCGGCGGGAGCGGGCGCAACTGCGCGTCCACCCCGACCTTGCTGTTGCCGCTGTTGTTCACGACCTTGAGCGCGAAGTCGTTGTCGACCTGGTCCCACTGCCCGCCGACCACGGCGGTACGGGCCACGTTCTTCGGCACGTTCTGCTGGGACGCGAACGCCACCGGGCCGACGATCGTCTGGGCGTCGACTTCCTTGATCGCCGCGACGATCGCCTCCCGGTCCAGCGAGGCAGCGCCGCCGAGCGCCTTCACCGCCACCTCGAACAGGGCGTAGGAGAAGCCCAGTGCCTGCGTCCAGCCGCGGCCACGGGCGCTGGCGAAATCACTGGCCAGGTCCTGGGCGGTCTTGTTGGTCAGTGAGCTGCGGTAGGGGTGTGACGGCGACCAGGCGACCTCGGTGGTGAGCCCGTCACCGTTGGACCCGAGCGCCCGGACGTCCTCCTGGAAGTTCAGCGCCTTCGACATGGTCAGCGCCTTCGGGGTGAAGTCCATCAGGCGGGTCTTGCGCCGGAAGGTGGCGAGGTCCGCGGCCTGGGGGATCCCCACGACGGCCTGGACGCCGGCGGTCTTGAAGGCGTTCAGGTACGACTCGAACGACTCCGCACCCGGCTGATAGCCCGAGGTCGCCGGCGAGGTGAGCTGAAAATCGAAGTTGCGGATGGTGGGAATGCCGAAGTCGGGGTTGGCGAATGCCGCACCGTCGTCGTCCGCGGGATACATCAACCCCACCTTGGTGATCCCGAGCTGACGCCACATCGCCACATAGGTGGCGACGACGTCCTCCATCCCCCAGTAAAAGTGGTAGGTCCAGTGGAAGGGCATGTCGACGTTACCGCCGCGCCCGTTCCACCAGGACTGCCAGGGGGCGTTCGTCGAGATACACGGAACCTGGTTGATCTCGCACTGATCGGCGACCGGAATCGCCGTGTCCGAGGTTCCACCGACCAGGACGATGTCGACCTTGTCCTTGAAGATCAGGTCGGTCGCGGCGATCCCGGCCCGGTGCCGGTCGGACTCCGAGTCGCGGACGAAGATCTCCACTGGGTAGCTGCGGCCGCCCACCTTGACCCCGTCGGCGAGCAGCGACTGCATCGTCTGGACGATGTACGAATCGACCACGCTGTAGGAACTGAGCGTTCCGGTGCGGGAGGTCACGTACCCGAGACGCACCTTGCGCGGGCCCTCGGAGGAGGAGGACCCGCCGCAGGCGGCGAGCAGCCCGGCGGCCGGCGCGGCCACCGCGGCGGTCCCGGCCCAGCGGAGCAGACTGCGCCGGTCGACGGCCGGTCGACCGATCCCCACAGCCGCCGGGCCGCCGACCACCCCGCCAGCCACAACCTTCTCATTGCCGGCGGCTGAACGCCGCCAGCCACCCATACCACGGTCAGACCTGAGCATGGCACCTGATCCTGCCGCACCGCCGTCTAAACCCGACAACCGGGGTCGGTAACCGACGGGCCGGCATCGCCGAGCCGCCAGTAAGAACAGACATTTCGCCGTTCCTGCTTACAGTCAGCATAGGGACGGATGTTCTCAGTTCACTCCGCAGATTCGATGCGGCGCAGTCCCGCCAGCCTTGAGATCCAGCGTGCCCTGCGCCTTGCCGCGGATTCCGTCTCCCGGCTTGGCGATGTGCACCGCGGCGAGATCCTTCAGCGGACCGCTGGTGAACCTCACGTCGCCGATCACATTCCCGCCGTCGTTGCCGGCCACCGGAGTGATCGTGTACTGGCCGGCGGCGCCGTTCCAGGTGTAGGCGCCGGCCGTGCGCGCGACCACCAGCACCCCCACCTCCTGAGACAGGCTGATCGGGTTGGCGGCGGTGACCAGGCGGCACTGCCAGCTACCGTCGATCATCGCCTTGCCGGTGAGGGCGTCCGGGTTGGTCGTCGCCGGGGTAAGCGACGAGTCGGCCGTCGGGCTCGGCGCGGCCGTCCCGCCGCCCCCATCACCGCCGCGCAGCAGGACGTAGCCGCCGACCGCCAGCAGCGCCACGACCAACGCGAGCGCCAACGGACCGATCCAGCCCTGTCGAAGCCAGGCCAGCCGGTCCTCGAGTGGTGGCTTGTCGTCGGATGTCGCGTCCCGACGGTCGGTCGGTTCCAGCAGACCCGAGGATGTCGCCGCGCGCGCGGACCGCCGCTGCGGGCCCGAATGGCCGCCGGTCGTATCCGCCCGCCGGCCCGCGGCCCGGCGGGCCCCCGGCC
>NZ_JAMQQF010000525.1 GCF_023716945.1 Frankia sp. AiPs1
TTTATAAGAGACCGCTGCCCGCCCTGGAGCGGGGGGGGGGCGGGGGCGGCGAGCTCGGCCGACCCGAGGGGTTCCTCGGCCGGCAGGTGGAGGGCTGGGCGCGCCGGGCCGCCGCGGTGTATCCCGACGGCCTGTCGGTCGCCGCCAAGGCGGTCATCGGCTGGCTGCGCGGCGCCGTCGCCGCCGTGCCCACGGGTGCGGCGCGGCTGATCCACTGCGATTTCAAGTTCGACAACATGCTCGTCGATCCGGTGACCCTCGCCCCGGTCGCCGTCCTCGACTGGGACATGACGACCCGCGGCGACCCCCTGTTCGACCTGGCGGTGCTGCTGTCCTACTGGATCGAGCCGGACGACCCGCCGGCCCTGCACGAGCTGCGCCAGGTGCCCTCGCTCGAACCCGGCTTCCCACGGCGCGCCGAGGTCGCCGCGGCCTACTTCGCCGCGGCGGGCCGCGCGCCGGCCGAGCTCGGCTTCCACCTGACGCTGGCCCGGCTGCGGCTGGCGATCGCCTGGATGCAGCTCCACCGGCGCTTCGCCGGCGATCCGGTGGCCGGCCCGCGCTACGCCGGCTTCGCCGGGATCGCCGATGCCGTGCTCGACTGGACGGCGGAGCTCACCGCCGCCCGCACCTGACCGGCCTGGGCCTCGCCCGGCCACGCGCCCGGGACCGGCCGTCCCGCTGCCCGGACACATTCCGACGAGACCGCAGGGAGCGATTATGATCGATTTCAGTCTGCCGCAGGAACTGGTGGATCTCCGGGAGCGGGTACGGACGTTCGTCGAGAACGAGATCGTGCCGTTCGAGCGCGATCGGCGGCTGACCGCGCACGGCCCCAACGACGATCTGCGCCAGGAACTCGTGGGTCTGGCGCGCAAGGCGGGCCTGCTGACCATCCAGGCGCCGAAGAGGTTCGGTGGCCGGGAGCTCACCCACGTCGAGCAGGCGGTGGTCTACGAGGCGGCCGGGTGGTCGACGCTCGGGCCGGTGGCGATGAACTGCGCCGCCCCGGACGAGGCGAACATGGGGCTGCTGGCGAAGATCGCCGACCCGGAGCAGCAGGAGGAGTTCCTGCGGCCGGTCATCGAGGGCCGGGCGCGCTCGGTGTTCGCGATGACCGAGCCCGACGGGGCAGGTTCCGACCCGAACCAGTTGCGCACCGAGGCCGTCCGCGACGGCGACGACTACGTGATCAACGGCCGCAAATGGCTGATCACCGGGGCGAACGGCGCGCTGACCTGGATCATCATGGCCCGGGTGGCCCCCGGCGTCGACGGGGTGGGCGGCCCGACGCTGTTCCTCACCCGGGGTGACACGCCCGGCATCGACGTGGAGCGGGTCATGAACACCATGGACCGCAACTACGTCGAGGGGCACGGCGTGGTGAACCTCCGCGACCTGCGGCTGCCCGCCACCGCGGTGCTCGGCGCGGTCGGCGACGCCTTCCGCTACGCCCAGCTCCGGCTCACCCCGGCCCGGCTGACGCACAGCATGCGCTGGCTGGGCGCGGCCGACCGGGCGCACAGCATCGCCGTCGAGCACGCCCGCACCCGCACGGCGTTCGGCCGGCCGATCGGGGAGCATCAGGGGGTGGGTTTCCAGCTCGCCGACAACGAGATCGCGTTGGACAACTGCCGGCTGGCGATCTGGCGCGCCTGCTGGCTGCTCGACCAGGGGGAGCAGGGCCGGCACGAGGCGTCGAAGGTCAAGTGCTACGTGTCCGAGGAGCTGTTCAAGGTCGCCGACCGCTGCGTGCAGGTCCTCGGCGGCATCGGGGTGACCGACGAGACGGTCGTCGAGATGATCTTCCGGGACATTCGGGCGTTTCGCCTGTACGACGGCCCGACCGAGGTGCACAAGCATGCCATCGCCCGGCGCCTCATGCGGGCGAGGACCACCACGCCCGCCGTCCCGGCGCCGGCCGCCTCCGGCGTCCCCACCGCCGGCTGACCAGGCGCCACGCGGGCGGGAACGGCATGATCCGAGCTAAGGGACCGTTCCACCCCGAGACCACGATCCACCCCGAAGTCGTGATCCCATCCGAAGTCGTGATCCACCCCGAAGTCGTGATCCACCCCGAAGTCGTGATCCACCCCGAAGGAGCGATGATGCCCGACCCCTCGACCCCCTCTCCCGAGGCCGGCTACGGCCCCTTGCACGGCGTGCGGGTCGTCGAGCTGGCCGGCATCGGCCCGGCGCCGTTCGCGGCCACGCTGCTCACCGAGCTCGGCGCGGACGTCGTCCGGGTGGACAAGCCGGCCACCGTGGGCACGCAGCCGGACTGGCTGACCCGCGGTCGGCCCTCCGTCGCCCTCGACCTGAAGAACCCCGCCGACCACGCCGGCCTGCTGGACCTGGTCGATGCCGCGCACGTGTTCATCGAGGGCTACCGGCCGGGGGTCACCGAGCGCCTCGGCCTCGGCCCCGACGATCTGCTCGCCCGCAATCCCGCGCTGGTCTACGGCCGGATGACCGGATGGGGCCAGGACGGGCCCTGGTCGCGCACCGCCGGCCACGACATCAACTACGTCGCGATCACCGGGGCGCTGGGTGCCATCGGCCGGGCGGGCGGGCCGCCGCAGGTGCCGCTGAACCTGGTCGGCGACTTCGGCGGCGGCGCGCTGTACCTCGTCGTCGGCATCCTCGCCGCGCTGCACGAGGCGCGGAACTCCGGGAAGGGCCAGGTCGTCGACTGCGCCATCGTCGACGGGGTGGCATCGCTGTCGGCGATGATGTGGTCGATGATCTCCCGCAAGGAGTGGGGCGAGCCGCGGGGCACGAACATGCTGGACACCGGCCGACCCTGGTACGACGTCTACGAGACCGCCGACGGCGGCTGGTTCTCCGTCGGCCCCATCGAGGCGCAGTTCTACGCCAGGCTCGTCGAACTGCTCGGCCTGCCGGAATGGGCGGACGCCCAGAACGACGCCAGCCGCTGGCCGCAGATGCGCGCGGCGTTCGCCACCGCGTTCGCCAGCCGCACCCGGGCGCAGTGGGAGCAGGTGTTCGACGGCACCGACGCCTGCGCCGCACCCGTCCTGAGCTGGTCGGAGGCCCGCGCGCACCCGCACCTGGCCGCCCGGGAGGTGTTCGTCGACCTGGGTGACGAGGTCGCCCCGGCCCCGGCGCCGCGCTTCTCCCGCACCCCGGGGCGCGTCGCCGGGATGGGACCGGCCGTGGGCAGCTCCACCCTCGCGCAGGTGAGACAGGCCTGGGGCCTGACCACCGCCGGCTGATGCAGGAGACACAGGTGAGCAGCGTGCCGCCGCCGGCCGAACCGGCGGCCTCGATTCTCGATCTGCTGGAGTTGGAGGAGCTGGACCAGGACCTCTACCGGGCCCTGACGGTGTTCGAGGACCGGTACTCCCTCTACGGCGGGCAGGTCGCCGCGCAGGCGCTGCTGGCCGCCGGGCGCACGGTGGCCGACGGCCGCGTCCCGCACTCGTTGCACGGCTACTACCTGCGCAGCGGGGACGCCTCCCGGCCGACGATCTTCCGGGTGGAGCGGGACCGGGACGGCCGGTCGTTCTCCGCCCGTCGGGTCGTCGCCGTCCAGGGCGGCAAGGTCATCTTCAACATGTCGGTGTCGTTCCAGGTCCCGGAGGATGGCGACGACCATCAGGTCGACCCGATGCCCGACGCCGGCGATCCGGACGCGGCCGAACAGCTGCACTTCGGTCGGCTGTTCTCGATCGAGGGCCGGCTGCCGAAGCAGCCCTACGAAAACTCCGGCTGGCCGACCCGGGTGTGGGCGCGCAGCACCGTCGCGCTGCCCGACGACCGGCTGCTGCACGCCTGCGTTCTGACGTACCTGTCGGACACCTTCACCGGCCTCGCGGGCCTGCCCGGCGGCGCGGCCCTCTCGGGCGCGAGCCTCGACCACGCCGTCTGGTTCCACCGGCCGATCCGGATGGACGACTGGGTGCTGCTCGACCTGGTCCCCCGCTCGGCGGCGGGGGGACGAGGGCTGTACTCCGGCACGATCCACACCGCCGGCGGCGTCCTCGGCGCGAGCCTGAGCCAGGAGGCGCTCTACCGCGTCCACCGCGACTCCAGCCGGCCGAGGCCGGTGCCCCCCACGAGGAGCTGACCCGACCTGGACCGGCGCCGCCCGCGGCGCCCGCGCCCCCGAGCCGCACCCGACCGACCGGCGGGCCAAGAGGGTCGCGATGACCGAGGAGGGCCGACGCGTCCTCGCCCAGGTCC
>NZ_JAMQQF010000526.1 GCF_023716945.1 Frankia sp. AiPs1
GGGCGGCGCAGCGCGGCGAGCGCCGGGTGCAGCGAATCGGCGTCGACCGGCGCGAGCGTGGCCAGCTCGTCGAGCAGCCCGGCGACGGTCGGGCCGGCCGCGCTCGTGACCTGCCCGCGGTCGGTGAGCAGGCGCACCCGGTAGCCGCCGCGGACCAGGTGGAGCCCGATCCCGCCGACGGCGCTGACCGCCCATTCGAACGCCGACGAGGGGCCGGACTCCGGCCAGGCTCGCGCCCGGGTGTCGAGCAGGATCGTCGCGGCACCGGTCTGCGGGTGCTCCTCGCGCCGGACCATCAGCTCGCCGCTGCGGGCCGTCGTCTTCCAGTGCACCTTGCGCAGGTCGTCGCCGGACCGGTACGGCCGGGTGGTCGTCTCGTCCTCGCCGATGAGGCCGGTGGCCCGGCGCAGCTCGGCGCTCACGCTGGCCGAGGCGCCCGGCCGGGCCGGTGGGAGCCGCTCGACGGCGGGCGCGACGATCAGCTCGTCCAGGCTGCGGAAGCTGCGGGACAGCTCGCAGAGTCCGAACGGATCGCCGAGCCGGATCGCCATCGGTCCGATCTGGTAGCGGCCTCGGACCGAGGCGCGCAGGGTATAGGAGAGGTCACGGCTGCCGCCGGGCTCGATCCGGTCGAGCACGAAGCGGGCGCCGCCGCCCAGGCCGGAGCCGGTCGTGTCCTCCACCAGCAGCACCGACGAGGCCGATCGGCTGACGTTCTCCAGCTGGATGCGCACGCTGACCCGGTCGCCCGCGGTGACCCGGCGCGGTTCGAGTCGGCGCGTGCAGGACAGCCGATAGCGGGTGCGGCAGACGAGTGCCGCCGCGAGCACTGGCAGGCTGGCGACGAGCAGCCCGATGCGCAGCAGGTCCTGCTCGCCCAGGATGATCGCGGACACGGCGCAGGCCGCCCCCGCGGCAAGGAAGGACCGGCCGCGGACCGTCAGGCCGCGCAGCGCCGCGACAAAGTCCCGCACACGGATCTCTAACGGCCGTGCCGGGCCGGGCGTGCCGTGCCCGGCCGGGGGATGGGAATCCGGTGCAGGACCTCGGTCAGAATCCGGGCGGCGACCTCGGTGCCGGGCTCGCCGGAGAGCATGATCTCCGGGTGCAGCAGGAGGCGGTGCGCCATCACCGGGATGGCCATCTCCTGCACGTCGTCGGGCAGGACGAAGGCGCGCTGGTCCAACGCGGCGCGGGCGCGCGCGGACCGGATGAGGTGCAGCGCCGCCCGGGGGGACGCCCCGAGCGCGATCTCGGGATGCACCCGGGTCCCGCCGACGAGGTCGACGATGTAGTGCCGCACCTCGGCAGACACGTGCACGGTGCGCACCAGGGAGATCAGCCGGGCGACTTCGGCGGCGTCGGTGACCGGGGTGATGCCCGTCAGCGGGTTGGCGTTGCCGTGGTTGTCGAGCATCGCCATCTCGGCGGCGGGGGAGGGGTAGCCCATCGAGATGCGCGCGGTGAAGCGGTCCCGCTGCGCCTCGGGCAGCGCCCGGGTGCCCTCCATCTCCACCGGGTTCTGGGTCGCGATGACCATGAACGGCGACTCCAGCCGATAGGTGACCCCGTCGACGGTGACCTGGTGCTCCTCCATGCACTCCAGCAGGGCGGACTGCGCCTTGGGCTCGGCCCGGTTGATCTCGTCACCGACGACGATGTTGGCGAACACCGGGCCGGGGCGGAACTCGAAGTCCCGAGTGCCCTGGTTGTAGACGCTGACGCCGGTGACGTCGCTGGGCAGCAGGTCGGGGGTGAACTGGATGCGCCGCACCCGGGCGTCGATGGAGCGGGCGAGCGCTTTGGCGAGCATGGTCTTGCCCACCCCGGGGACGTCCTCGATGAGCAGGTGACCCTCGGAGAGGAGGACCACCAGCGCAGTGGTGATCGCCTCGGACTTGCCGTCGATGACCGTCTCGACGCGCGCCCGGACCCGGTCGGCGATCTCGGCAAGGTGGCCGATGTCGGCCACCGGGTCACGCCAGTGGAGCAGACCTGGGTCGGTCACCACTAGTTGGCCCCCCTCCGGGTGTCGGGCTTTCGGGCTGCGCGGAGCCGGCCCCGACTAAAGCCGTCCCCCTCCCGAGTGTGACATCCACAGCGGCCGTGCAGGCCACCGTGGTCAAGGAAACATGCCCGAGACCGGGCCGGCGGGTGGGCGGCGCCAGGTGGCGGGCCCGCCACCTGGCGAGCCCCGGTCGGCGCGCGGGTGGCGCTGCTCGATCCCCCCAGACGAGAGACTTTCCTACTAATTTTTGGGGGTTTATACCAGTACTTGTCTGGGCATCACGCGCGCCTGATGTCGGAGTGGTTTCGGTGGGGTGGCGCGGGGTGTTGAGGGGGTAGTGGGTGGGGGGCAGTGGGGTAGAGTGGCGCGCAGTGGGGGACAGGAGCTACCGGTTGACCGTCGCGGGGTGACCTGGCGCTGTCTTCCCGGCAGCGGCAGGGAGGTTGCCGATGTTTCTCGGCAGCCACACGCCACGGCTGGATGACAAAGGGCGGCTGACCCTGCCCGCGAAGTTCCGCGACGAGTTGGAGGGGGGGCTTGTGATCACGAAAGGGCAGGAACGATGCCTGTACGTCTTTCCGATGGCGGAGTTCACCCGGATCAGCGAGTCCCTTCGCACCGCCCCGGTCACGGCAAAGGCGCTGCGTGACTACAGCCGGGTGTTCTTTTCCTCGGCTGCTGACGACGTGCCGGACCGACAGGGGCGGATCACCATTCCCGCCCCGCTGCGCACGTACGCCGGACTGACGCGCGACTGCGTCGTCAACGGGGCGAACACCCGGGTCGAGATCTGGGATGCGCCGCGTTGGCAGGCCTACCTGGAAGGCCAGGAGGAGAGCTTTGCCGAGCTGTCCGAGGAGGTCCTGCCCGGAGTTATCTGAGCTGCCCTGGGATCTCGCGATCCGGACGCCCGGAACACGTGTTCCGGCCCACGCCCGCACCCGCCCCTCCGGCCGCCCCTTCCCCGGCGGCCGGCACGGTGGGGAGCGTGCCGGGCTGGCCACGTTCGGCGGTCCCGCGTGCGGATTCCGCCGCACCGGCGGTGTCCGCGCGTCCTGCGCGGGCTGCCGCCGCACCGGACGCGCCCGTCAGCACATCTGAAGACGAGGTCCACGAGCGGTCGAGGGAGGCTCAGCGCTGAACGCCATGCACACGCCTGTGCTGACCGACCGCGTGCTGGAACTGTTGGCTCCGGCCCTGAGCAGGCCGGGAGCCGTGGTGGTGGACGCCACGGTGGGGCTCGGTGGGCACGCCGCGGCCCTGCTCGCCGCCTTCCCCGAGGTCCGGGTCGTCGGTCTCGACCGCGATCTCGACGCCCTGGCGCACAGCGGCGAGCGGCTGCGCGCGCTCGCACCCGAGCGGGTGCGGCTCGTCCACGCCATCTACGACGAGATCGGCACGGTTCTCGCCGGGCTCGGCTCCCCGCAGGTGCAGGGCATCCTGTTCGACCTCGGGGTCTCGTCCCTGCAGCTCGACACCGATGCGCGCGGGTTCGCCTACTCCCGGGACGCGCCGCTGGACATGCGGATGGACGCCACCGGCGGCCGGACCGCCGCCGAGGTCCTCAACACCTACGACGCCGCCGAGCTGGCGCGGATTCTGCGGGACTACGGCGAGGAGCGGTTCGCCCGTCGCATCGCGGAGTCGGTTGTCCGGGCCCGCGCCGTCGAGCCGTTCACCACCTCCGCGCGGCTGGTCGACCTCGTCCGCGACGCCATCCCGGCGCCGGCGCGGCGCACCGGCGGCAATCCGGCCAAGCGCACCTTCCAGGCACTGCGCATCGAGGTCAACTCCGAGCTGGACGTGCTCGCCCGGGCGATGCCCGCCGCCTTCGACGCGCTGGCCGTCGGCGGCCGGCTCGTCGTGCTGTCCTATCACTCCCTCGAGGACCGGCTGGTCAAGCGGGAGCTGCGCGGCTACGCGGAGACGCTGGTGCCGCCGGACATGCCGGTCGTACCGGCCGGCGCCGAGCCGCGGTTGCGCTGGCTCACCCGCGGCGCGGAACCGGCGAGCGAGGTCGAGAAGGCCGACAACCCGCGGGCGGCGTCCGTGCGGTTGCGGGCCGCCGAACGTACGGCTCCGAACCCGGACCGTGCCCAGCCCACCACCGGAGGTGCATCGTGAGCGCTCCCGCGCAGCCGCTTTCCCGGGCGGGGCGGGGCGGCGTCGGCCGCGCCGGTGGCCCGCCCCCCGG
>NZ_JAMQQF010000527.1 GCF_023716945.1 Frankia sp. AiPs1
CGGCCGGGCCGGTAGACGAGCCCGGCCGGCCGCAGCACGGCCAGTACCACCACCGCGAGACCGCACAGCACCTGCTGGTATTCGCCGAGCCCGGCGACGCGGTCCAGCGCCGTGAAGGCCAGCCCGCCGGGGACGAGCAGGCCGCCGACGAGCGCACCGCCGACGCTGGTCACCCCGCCGACGGCCGCGATGGCGAGGAAGAACAGCGAGGCGGTGACCCCGAACGAGTCGAAGGACAGCCGACCCTGGCCGTACCCGATGAGGCAGCCGCCGAGGCCGGCGAGCGCCGCGGACAGCGTGAACGCCAGCACCTTCGTCCGGCGCACGTCGATGCCGGCCGCGGCCGCCGACCGCTCGTTGGCCCGCACCGCGAGCATCCGCCGCCCGAGGTCGGCGGTGCGCAGGCGGGCCACGCCGTAGCCGCAGGCGGCGAGCACGGCCAGCGCCAGCAGACCGAACTGGACCCGGGGGAAGCCGGCCCCGGACAGTCCGAGGTCCAACCCGAAGATCTTCGGATTGGGCACGGACGAGCCGGCGAGCCCGCCCGTGACCAGCGGGTTACCGAACACCGCCTCCTGGATCGCGACCCCGGCGACCAGTGTGATCAGAGCCAGGTCGACGCCGCGCAGCCGGCGCGACACCACCCCGAGGAACAGCCCCGCGACCGCGGCCGCGAACGTCGCGATCAGCGGAGCGATCGGGAAGGGCACGCCAAGCTCGCCCTCGAGCCGGGCCAGCAGGAAGCCGGCGACGCCGGCCAACGACATCTGCGCCAGCGAGAGCTGGCCGACGTATCCGGTCAGCACCACGAAGGACAGGCACACCACGGCGCCGGCGAGGCTGCGTTCGAGCCCGAGCCGCCAGGAGCCGGTGAGCAGGACCAGCGCGACCACCCCGACGGGCACGCCGAGCAGCAGCCCGCCGAGCGGACGCCGCGCGGGCTCGACCACGGGCAGTGGCACCGACACGACCGCCCCGGCCGCGCGGCCGGGGATGAGCGTCCCGCGCCGGCCCGCCACGGCGAGGACGAGGATCATCGGCAACAGCGCCCGCAGGCCCGGCTGGTTGAGCCAGCCCACGTCCTGCTGCAGCGGGAGCAGGAACCCCTGCGCGATGCCGAGGCCGAACGCACCGACGACGGTCAGGCCGAACGAGGACAGTCCCCCGAGCAGGGCCGCGGCGAGCGCGGGCACGACGAACAGCGAGTAGCTCGTCGGGTTCAACGCGCTGATCGGGGCGACCAGGATGCCGGCCAACGCGGCGAGCACCGCCGCCAGCATCCAGTTCGCCGCGGCGATCCAGCCCGGCCGGCGACCGAGCAGCGCGGTGGTCTCCGCATCGTCGGCCACGGCCCGGGTCGCGAGGCCGAACATGGTCCAGCGCGACATCGCCCACAGGCCGGCGGCGGCCACGACGACGAGGCCCGCCAGCAGCAGCCGGTCACTCGGCACGGTGACGCCGAGCAGGTGCAGCGGCGACTGGGGCAGCACGGGGTCGAGGAAACGGTTGTCCGCGCCGAACTGGACGACGGCGACGGCCTGCAGCGCGATGGTGAGGCCGACGGCGGCGACGACGGTCATCATCGGCTGGGCCCGCCGCAGCGGCCGGAAGACCAGCAGATAGGACGCCAATGACAGCAGGGCGGCCATCGCGAGAGAAACCGACAATGCCAACCCGAACGTGGGGGTGTCGGTAAGGTGAATTCGCGGCGGCAATCCGACGACCGGCAGGACGAGATCGCCGACCGCACGCAGCTCGGCATACTGATAAGTGGCGTACATCGCGAAGGCACCATGCGCGATGTTGATGACGCCGGAGGCTCGGTGGGTGAGCACGAGGCCGAGTCCGAGCGCCGCGTACACCGCGCCCGGGCCGAGGCCCAGCAGCATTGCGGCTACATAGGTGGTCACGGGGCTCCCGAGCACATGTCCAGCAGCGAGGCCGACGGTCGGGCAGCGAGTCGGAAGTGTGGGCGCGCGGTCACCGAATCACTCCCGTCCCGCCGGCCGGCGGTCTCACTCAGGAACCGGGTGAGATGGAGTGTAGCTTGAGCGCCCGTGAGACAAGCTTCCCGCGTCCTGTGCGCGTTCTCCGTCGCCCTGTCCGTCGCCATCGCCGGCGCCGGATGCACGAGCCAGCGCGGTGGCTCCTCGGACGGCGCAGCAGCCGGCGCCTCGGCGACCCATCTGACCGGACCACCGGTGACCCTCGGCTTCGTCACCGTCGAGAACAGCACTCTCGGGTCATACCCGGAGACCCGACGGGCGGCGCAGGCCGCCGTGGAGCACGCGAATGCCGCGCTCGGCGGCGTCGGCGGGCGACCGCTACGGCTGTCGACCTGCGCCACCGACGGTTCCCCGGAATCCTCGCAGAACTGCGCCAACCGACTGGTGGCGGAGAAGCCGATCGCGGTGGTCGGCGGCATCGATTTCGGCACACAGGCCGCCATGCCGGTATACGAGGCGGCGCACATCCCGTATGTCACCGGCTCCCCGCAGCTCAGCGGGGAACTCGACTCCAAGAACGCGTTCGCACTTTCGGGCGGCAGCGTGGCTGAGCTGCTCGGCATCACCGACTATCTCACCGCCACCCGACACATCCGCAGCGCGCACGCGTTGTATGTCGACCTCCCCGGGCTGCTCACCGCCGCCATCAAGGGATCCCAGAACATCCTGCGCAAGAAAGGTGTCACCGACGTCCGGCTGATCGCCGAGAAGTCGGACGCGGCGGACTTCGCGCCGGCGCTCACCCAGGCCGCCGCCGGCAACCCGGACGCCATCATCGTCGTGTTTCAGGCGGCGGCGTGCGCCCGGATAGTACAGGCCGCGGCGGCGCTGAACATCCACAGCGACATCTACTTCGTCGGCGCCTGCGCCACGCCCGCGGTGCCGCGGGCCGCCGGCGGTCGCACCGACCACCTCTACTTCGCCTCCAGCTACCTCCCGGTCGGATCCAGTGGCGGGGACGCCGACACGGCGGCCTACCGCAAGGCCGTGCCGGAGGCGGATCGCACCTCGGCGTCGCAGGGTGCCTTCTCGACCGTGCTCGACCTGCGGGCCCTGCTGGCGACGACCCCACAGCCAAGTGCGGGCGGCCTGCTCACCGCGCTGCGCGCGACGCACGACCAGCCCAGCGTCATGGCCCATCCGTACACCTGCGACACCAAGCAGATCGACATCTTCCCGGCCATCTGCAACACGGCCGTACGGCTGCTGCGCTGGAAGGACAACTCCTTCTCCGACGTGACCGGAACCTGGCAGGACGGCCGCCAGCTCACCAGTCTGATCAACTGACCGCCCGCCGGAACTGAAGAGCACCGAATTGCGGGAGACCGAATTGCAGGAGGTTGTGGGCGGATTCCAGCAGCCGAACGGTTGACAGCCTCCGGCACCTGCCCGTCAGGCCCGGCATCTCGGGCAGTTCCCCCTGATGCCGGGCCTGGCGATGGAGGGACGAGGCGCGGTCAGGCCAGTCCCTTGGCCTGGGCCCAGGCGCGTACCGCCTTCGCTGCCCTGGCGTTCGCGCCCGTATGCGCGCCGCCCGCCCAGGCCGAGACCCCGGACCACAGTGCCCTGTCCGCGGCATCAACACTCTGCGCCGGCGGCGGGGTCGTGGGGGGCGGGGTCGTGGGGGGCGGGGTGGTCGGCGGCGGGGTCGTGGGCGGCGGGGTCGTGGGGGGCGCAGTGGGGCCGCCGAGCGCGGCGAGCAGCTTCGTGCCGACCGGGCTGCCGAGGCCCGAGGCCGGGTCCCATCCGGAGCGGGCCTGGTAGCCCTGGTTGTCGCCGGTGGTGATGTCGGTGAACGCGGCGGGGTTGGCGTAGGCGGCGGCGGCGAGATCCGCGACGGGGGCACCGGTGAGCTGCGCGATCCGGGCGACGAGTCCGGCGAGCAGCGGCGCGACGGCGGAGGTGCCGCCGACGACCGCCGGCTGGCCGTCCACGACGACGCGGTAACCCGTCTGCGGGTCGGCGTTGCCGCTGATGTCGGGCAGGCCGCGGTAACGGCCGACGGTGGCGGGCTGCCAGGCCGGCCGGGTGAACGTCGTCGAGTAGCCGCCGCCGCCCGCCGAGTCGGCGCCCTCGTTCCACACCACCTCGCTGGCCCGGGCGCCGGTGGCGTCGATGGTCAGCTTCGTGCCGCCACAGGCGATCACGTTCGGCGAGCCGGCCGGGAAGTCGGCGACGAGCCGGCCGGTGCCGTCG
>NZ_JAMQQF010000528.1 GCF_023716945.1 Frankia sp. AiPs1
CGACGTCGGCCGCACACAGCGCACCGTCCCGGGGGGGCCGCGCCGGGCGGCGGCGGGGGCCGGACCGTCCCGTCGGCGTCGACATGGTGGTCCTCCCCGGGCAGCCACAGGTGGATCTCGGCGGAGTCGTCGTGCAGCGCTGCCCGCAGCGCCGCGCGGACCGCCTGCACGTCCGGCGGGGTGGGCAGCGCCGAGAGGAGCTGCGCGATGCGGGCCCGGACGAACACCCGGCGCAGCACAGCCGCCGCGAACGCCAGGGGGATCGCCAGCAGGGTGAGCGAGATGACGACGAACTCGGGCCCGACGTCGCCGTTGCTCGGGTTGTAGACGAAGAAGTTCACCGTCGCCGCGAGGATGAACGCGAGCAGCAACGCCAGCGCCACCGGCCGGAAGACCCGCCGGTCCAGCTCGGAGTACCGCCGCAGTCGACCCCGGACGACGAGCAGGAAGGCGGCGGCGAGCCCGAGGGTCAGGCCGTCGAGGATCCAGACCACGATGTCGAACGCTCCGTGGCCGATCGGCTCGCCGTACCACCACAGGTCGGAGTGCCCGGAGTAGCCGAACCACACCGGTCGGCCGATGCCGATCAGCCCGAGGTTCGCCAGCGGGATGATGAGCACCGCGCTGCCCAGCAGCACCCGTTCGCGGTTGTTCTGCAGCCGCCCGGTCGGGTATCGCAGCACGCCCCACCCGAGGCAGACCCAGAAATGGGTGTAGGCGAACGTCGACACGAGCGCGGACGGGCCGGCGTCCCAGCTCGCCGTCCATGACAGCGGCCACAGCAGGCCGCCCAGGACCAGCGCCGCGGTGACGCTGCCCAGCGACTCCTCGCCGTTGAGCATGGCGGCGGTGAGTATGAACGCGAGCGCCACGACGACGTTGAGGGTCGCGAAGAGCGGGCTGTGCCCGAAGGCGGGCCACTGGCACGCAGTCGCACCGGCGGCGGTGGCGGAGCCGCCGATGGCCAGACACCACGGCCGGTGACGGGCGGCGCACGCGGACAGTCGACCGGGCAGACGCGGATGCGGCACGTCAGTCGACGTTATGTAGCCAGGATCTCACCCGACAAGCGTCGCACACGTCGATTGTCAGAATGCGGGTTACCCCCCACTTCCCGCTGGGAGATCCCCCGGCGAAGTGTGGAGGTCTCCCCGAAGTCAGCGAGTGCGTGCCGGTGGAACCTGGGTGGCGCGGATCGGTGTCGTCGGTGGTCGCATCCGGACGCAGGACACCGCGCCGTACGGGGGTCGGCTGCCACCGGGGGGTGGCCGACCCCTTTTCGTCCTCTTAGCGGTGCATCCCCCGAAATCACCCTTTCTCCGGTCTCCCGGACGAGTACCGTCAGAAGATGGAGACCGAGACGGCGCGTGACGCCGAACTCGCGTCCGCGCTGCGGCTGTCGGTGATGCGCCTTTCCCGACGAATGCGCCAGGAGCGGTCGAGTCAACTCACCCCCACACAGACGTCCGCGCTGGCGTCGCTGGAGCGTCACGGCCCGATGACGCTCGGGGAGATCGCGGCGCACGAGCGCGTTCAGCCGCCGTCGATGACGCGGGTCATCGCGCATCTCGCGGTCGCCGGGCTGGTCGAGCGCCGTCCGCACCCCACCGACGGGCGGCAGGTGATCGTCGAGGTCACCGCGAAGGGGCGAACGCTGCTCAGCGATGATCGCCGGCGCCGGGACGAGTGGCTGACCGACCGGCTCGCGGCGCTGCCGGCCGAGGAGATCGCCGCCCTGACCCGGGCGGCGCCGATCCTGGACGCCCTCGCCGGCTCGTAGCCGCCGCACGTTCGCCCCAAACCCGCACAGCTCGACCCAGCCCCCGCACAGCTCGACCCAGCCCCGGCACAGCTCGGCCAGGCCGGCACAGCTCGGCCCAGCCCCTCTCAGTTCGCCCCAAACCCCTCACAGCTCGGCCCGGCTCCTCAGAGCTCGACCCAGCCGCCTCGCTGGCGGGAGGTGCCGGCGGCGGCGATGAGTCGGTTCGCGGTGAGTAGATCGTGGAAGGTGGCGCCCCGGACCAGCCGCGAGTCGTCGAGCTCGGTGGCCCGCACGACGTCGTAGGTGGCCTCCATCAGTCCGGGCCGGGCGGTCGGCGGGGTGGGCATCAGCAGGTCGCGCACGCCGGCGTCGTCCTGGCGGCGGACGCGGCGGCCCTGCACGACGATGCGGCCGGCGTCCCCACACACCGTGATGGTGGCGGTGTCCAGGTTGCCACCCATCCGTTCGTTGATCAGCACGGTGGCGCCGCTGGCGGAGAGCAGGGCCAGGGTCACGGGCGCGTCGGGCGTCAGCGTGGCGGCGGGCATCGCGGCGGGATCGGCGCAGACCGCCAGAATCTCCCCGCACCAGCGCATCGCGAGATCGACGATCTCGACCCGGCCGGCCGGCCCGGTCGGCGCGCCGACCACGGTCATCTGGGTGAGCCGGCCCAGCGACGGGACCGTGGCCGCGACGTGGGTCGCCGCCGGCCAGGCTCGACCGTCCAGGGCCACCACGTGGGCGAGGTCGCCCTCCTCGGCCAGGTCGGCGACGGCCCGCAGCGTCTCCGCCTCGGCGGTGGCGGGGCCGGCGAGCAGCACGTGCAGGCCGATCTCGGCTGCCCGCCGGGCGACGATGTCCGAGCCGGGCGGCGGGGTCTCCACGCAGACCGCCTCGATGTCGTCGGAGAGCAGGGCGAGCAGGTCGGGGTAGGCGCGGGGAACCCCGGCCTCGGCCGCCCAGGCCAGCGACTCCAGCGGCTCCGGGGCGAGCAGGCCGACGACCGCGACCCCGGCGTCGCGCAGGACCTCGGCCGTCGTGCTGTCGGAGCCGTCGGTGACCAGCGCCATCGCGAGCGGCAGGTCTGGCTGGCGGCGGCGGACGAGCCGCCGCAGTTCCCGCCAGCTCGCGGACAGTGCCGGATCGCGCGGTGGCACCAGCTCGGGGAGCGTCGTCACGGCTCTGATAGTGCCCCCGGGGCGCCCGTGGTGGTCGGCGATGGCCCCGATTGTCGCGGAGAGCGGACAGCGTCCCGTCGTGTCAATCAGGGTTGACACGCTCCGGCGTGTCAACGTAGGTTGACGGCCATGAACATGACCGCCACGAAGCTCGCCGGGGCGGCCTCCGACGACGACCCACGGGTGGGTCTCGCCGCCGTCGCCTCGTTGCGAGCCCTGTTGGAATCACTCGAGGAGCTCCAGGTCGCCAGCGCCCGGCACAGGGGCTGGTCCTGGCAGGAGATCGCCGACGTGCTCGGCGTGAGCCGGCAGGCCGCGCACAAGAAGTACGGGCGCCGATTCGGAAAGGGGAGGTAGGCGGTGTTCGAGAGGTTCACGCCGCAGTCCCGTGCCGTCGTGCGCGCCGCGACCCAGGTGGCGGCGGCCTTCGAGCACGACCGGGTGCACAGCGGCCACCTGCTGTTCGCCATCGTCACCGAGGGCGGTGCCGTCGGGCGTGCCCTGGCCGGCCTCGGGCTCGACGAAGCGTCGCTGCGGGCCGAGCTGCACGGAGCCCGGGTGCTCTCGCGCGGCGGCCGGGAGGTGGACACCGACGCGCTCGCGGCGATCGGGGTGGACTACGAGGCCATCCGGGCCGCCGCCGACGAGCGGTTCGGGGCCGGCGTGCTGGGACTGACGATGGTCCGTAAGGTCCCCCGGCGGTCGTGGTGGAGGCGGCGCCCACGGGCGCGCGGTCCGCGCTTCTCCGCCGAGGCGGTGCGGGCGTTGGAACGCGCCGTGCGGTTCGCGGCCGCCCGCGGCGACGGGGACCTCACGCCGCTGCACCTGCTGTTGGGGATGCTCGCCGACCAGTTCTCGCTGGCCGCCGGGATCATCGTGCGCCGCGGGAGGAGCCTGGACCAGGTCCGGTTCGCGGCGACGGAGGCGGCGGACGGCGCCGACCCGGGAGCGCGAGGCTGACCGCGCGGCTGTTCGTGGCCGCCGTGCCGCCGGCCGCGGTGACCGACCCGTTGTGTACCGCGGTGCACCGGGCCCGGGCGAGCGCCCCAGACCTGCGCTGGTCGGCGCCCGACCGGTGGCACGTCACCCTCGCCTTCCTCGGCCAGGTGCCGGACGATCGGCGCGGCGACCTGGACGCCCGGCTCGCGCGGGTGGCCCGGCGGCACGGCCCGATCGCCGTGGAGACCGTCGGCGGCGGTCACTTCGGTGACCGGGTGCTGTGGACGGCCGTGCGGCCCCGCTC
>NZ_JAMQQF010000529.1 GCF_023716945.1 Frankia sp. AiPs1
GTGCGGGCCGCGTCGATCCGCCGGATGCTGACCGGCGGCGGGCCGTCGTCCGCGCTCGCGGACCTGGACCCGGTGCTCGCCGACGCCGAGAACGCGGGGATCAGCGTCGAGATCCAGCTCTCCGGCGATCTGCGCTCGGCCCCGGCGCCGGTGCGTGCGGCACTGGCCGATCGGGTCGGGGCGGTGCTCGCCGCGGCCTCGGGCGGGCGGGCGATCGTCACCGTGCTGTGGGCGCCCGCCGGGGGCAGCATCTTCGTCGCGCTGCCCTGGCCCGACCGGGAACCACCATCCTGGCCGAACGGTGGCGGTGCCGACGAGCCGGCGGGGGCCGGCGCGATGGTGGGGATCGGCGTCGATCTGGACGATCAGTGGCTGAGTCTGGAGCTCACCTGGCCGCCGTCCGCGCGCGCCGTTGCCGGCACTGCTGTTGCCGGCACTGCCGTTGCCGGCGCCGCCGTTGCCAGCGCCGATGATGCCGGCACTGGCACCGTCGGGTCCCAGGGCCGCTGAACGGCCGCGCCGGCGGCCGGCACCGGGCTGGGTGCGTGGCCGGCCGGCGCGGGCTCAGTACTCGTTGACGATGCGGCGCAGGACGTCGGGCGTGGACGCCGGGGTCGTGCTGTCGACGCTGAGGCGGTTGTAGACCTCCATGTACCGGTCGACGTCCTCGCGCTTGTCCAGGTAGGTGGAGCCGGTGAGCTGCTCCAGGTAGACGACGTCGGGCAGGTCCATCTCCGGGAAGCGCAGGATGGTGAACGCGCCGCCCTCGGCCGCGTGGCCGCCGAAGGCGAAGGGCATCACCTGCAGGGTGAGGTTCTGCAACGGCGCGATGTTGATCAGATGCTCGATCTGCGCGCTCATCACCTTGGGGCCGCCGATCGGCCGGCGCAGCGCTGCCTCGTCGATGACCACCCACAGTCGTGGGGGGTTCTTGCGGTAGAGCAACTTCTGCCGGTTGATGCGGACGCTCACCCGCCGCTCGATCACTTCGACGGGAGCCCCGCTGCTACCTTGAGTGATGATCGCTCGCGCGTAGTCTTCGGTCTGGAGTAGTCCCGGAATGAACTGAAGTTCGTAGGTGCGGATCAGTTGGGCGGACTCCTCGAGTCCCACGTACGGCTGGAACCAGGTGGGGAGAACGTCGTTGAAGTTCTGCCACCAGCCGGCGGTGTTCGCCTCGCGCACGAGCGCCAGCAAAGGAGCGCGCTCGGCTTCGTCCGTGACCTGATAGAAGGTCAGCAGGTCGGCGACATCTCGTTCTTTGAAGCTGACTCGGCCCAGCTCCATCCGGCTGATCTTCGACTCGGAGGCGCGGATGTGGTATCCAGCGGTCTCCCGACTGATGCCCTTCTCCTCGCGAAGTCGACGGAGCTGTGAGCCGAGCAGGATCCGACGCACGGTCGGCCCACTTCCCGGCTGAGCTGTCGTCACGGTCGGCCCCCTCGCCATCGGTCAACGCAAGAGTATGACATCTGATCTTCTGGATCCGGTTATGCGGCTGGTTCACTTGTCTGGGTGACAGTTGCTTGTTTAGCGCAGTGAGGGTTATTTGTATACACGCTCACAGAGAGTGTTGGTGATGGGCGTCCGCTGGCCTGGCGACGCAGATGCCCCCGAAGGTGCGGCCGGGGATCGGTCGTAGCTCCCAGTGATGCGGGTCTGCCGATCCGTTTCGACGATGTCGCATGGGGCCGCCTCCACTCCCTCCCGCACTCCCTCCCGTTCGCATTCGCTCACTCCCACTCTCTCGTGCCCCCGCTCGCCCGCTTGTCCCGTGGTCCCCACGTCCGTCCGGTGCGCCGGCTCGCTCGGTGCCGGGCACCCAGGGCTGTGGGCCGCCGCCTGCGGCCGTGGATCGCGGGTGGCTGCGCGGTTGCTCGTCGTCTGATTCCACCCGACCGCGGGACCGGGCAGGGCGGACGACTCCCCACTCGGGCGAAAGTGAGCGGGTGAGCGGCCTGGTCGTGCTCCCCGCGCCGCCCACCGGTGGCGGCCCGCTGTTCTGTGCCACCGCGGCGGCCGGAGATGGTCCGGCGCCGGGACGGTGGATCCGGGATGTGGCCGGCGAGGCGCTGTGTGGTGCGGCGGCCTTCCCGGTGGTCCGGTGATGGGTTCCCATTGCGTTGTCTCTCCCGAGTTCGAGTGGCCTCCGGATCCGGTCGTCGTCGGCTGCGTCCTGATGCCCGACGTGTCGGGGCTATGAACTTTTACACCAGGGAGCGCCCCCACGGCCGGCGTCCCTTGGTGCGCAGTCCCAGGGCCCCGCCGCACTCGCACGTCATTTCCGCAAGTCACGGCCCCCTTCCTGTGGCCAGGTCTCTCGCCGCGCCGTTACGAAGCCGCCGGTTGGCTGCGTGATTCGCCACTTAGCGGGTTTATTCGGACGATTCGCTACCTCCTTCGGGTCATCTCTCGGAACTCCCGACCGGGAGTGCTAGCGCCACCGGGGTATGCGGCCACGTGGCGAGTGCCCCCGGCGCCGCTCGCCCGACCCGCGGCTGCCCCTCGCCATCCCCACCCGGCGCCGCCGCTCGCCATCCCCACTCGGCGCCGCCGGTCGCCCGTTCACCCGGCGCCGCGGCTCGTCCGTCCTCGCGGCCCCGCTCGTCCGTCCGCGTGGCAGCACGTGGCAGGAGGCCGCGACTGCGGCGGCCGCATGGCCAGTCGCACGTGAGGCGGCGTCACGCACATGCATCCCGCTTGATGCACGTGCACCTGACCGTGCTGTATCGTGAGCCGAAGTTCGTGCAGGCGCACACGCGGGCACATCGGCGGGGTTTTCGGGGGTAGTCCCGTCCGGCGTGGCCGGCGCGGGGTCCATCGCGGTGCGGCGGTGCGACAGGCGGGCTGCGTGGGGTGAGGGCCGTCGTGGCACGGCTACTCGGGGCTTCGGGAGATCGCGTGACCAAGATCTACAGTGGCATGTCTGCGGCGGCGCTGAAGCGCGTCACCTGGCAGAAGAGCCGGCGGAGCTGCCAGGCGACGAGGTGGCCGTCCGCAACTCCCGGCATCCGAACGGCCCCGCCCTCGTCTACACCCGAGCCGAGATAGAGGCCCTGATACTCGGGGCCAAGGACGGCGATTTCGACAACCTGCTGCAGTAGGCGTCCGCCATCATGGTCCTGCTGACTCCGGTCGTCCCTTCCCGGCAAGCGTGCGCCACGGCCGTGCGAGCTCCGCTCGCCCGCAGCCCGCAGCACGCGTGGCTGGCCCAGGCGTCCCAACGTGATGTCGTCTCGGCCCCCAACCTGCTGGATCGGACGGACATGCGGCGCAACGAGGCCCGTTCTGTCCCTGCCCGTACCGACCCGCCCCTGCGGCCGGCGATCGCCTTCGCGGCGCTCGCGGCCAACCGGACCGGAGACAGCATGCCCGCGCCCGCCACCGAACGGATCTTCAGCTCGGGAGATCTTCCCCTGCTCTCACTGCCGGGTGCCGATGGGCTCATCACCTGTCAGTGGACCCACGAAACCCTCGGCGTCCCCGGCTCGGTGGAGGACGGCGGCGACGCCATCGCCGAGCGTCGGCGGGCCCAGGTGGGATTCGTCCTGGTCGAGCCGGCGTGGCTGGTCCGGGCCGCCGCCGAGCAGGTGCGCTCGCCCGGGGTCGACGCCATCGTGCTGCACGCCCACGCCAGCCCGCCCGGCCGCAGCGCGCTGGCCCTCGCCTTCGCCTCCCATCTGCGCAACGTGCTGCGCCGCCCGGCGCCCGGGCTCGATCCCCGGCTCGGCAACAACGTGGTGACCGCCGGGCTGCGGCCGGACCTGGCGGGCTTCAGCGACCTGGTCCGCGTGCCCCACCTGGTGACGATCACCGACGGCACCGGCGCGGTGGCCGACACGATCGTGTGGGAGATCATGACCGGCGGGCAGTTCGACGCCTGGCTCGACGATGCCCCCCGACCCGACCAGCGGGCCATCGAGGCGCACCTGCCGGGCCTGCTGCGGCTGCGGGGTCTGCACCGGTCGGGCCGGCTGGACCATCGCCGGGCCGGCGCGCTGCTCGACATGCTCGACGGCGGTCAGCTCACGACCCGACTGATCCACCGCTTTCCCCGGGTCGTGCTCCCGCTGGCCGCGGCGGCCTGATCGGGCCGCCGGCCACCGGACTCACCACGGCCGCCCCGCAACGGCGCGGGTCGGTCGTGGTGTCCCGCGCGGGCGGCGGCGACGTGGACCGC
>NZ_JAMQQF010000052.1:0-13572 GCF_023716945.1 Frankia sp. AiPs1
GGCCGGTCCCGGGCTGGAACGGCGGGCGGGCGGCGGCCGGTGGCGGGCGGGTTCCGGGGCTGAACGGCGGGCGAGCCTCAGCCTCTCCTGGCGAGCTGGCGGCTCTCGCCGACCGTCTCGGCCGCCGGCTCGGCGAGCAGCCGTCCCAGGGCCGCCGCGACCCGCTCCGAGATGATCGCGGCCAGGCCGTGCCGGGTCCAGACGGCGAGCGGCAGGGACGCGGGCTTCGGCAGGTCGTCGCGGGCGACGAGCCCCTCGGGCGTCTGGCCCAGGGTGGCCATCAGGGCGACTCCCAGGCCCGCTCCCACGGCTGCCTGGACGCCGGCGAGCTGGATCGCCTCGGCGCCGATCACCGCGGGCAGCGCCTGCGACGACAGGGCCTCCAACGCGCAGGTGCGCAGCGCGCAGGGATGGTCGAAGGCGACCACGGGGATCGGCTGCGTCGCCGCCGGCCGCCGCCACAGGGGGGAGGAGTACCAGGTCAGCTCCAGCTCGCCGACCGGCGTCGCACGCGGGTCGGTGGCCGGGCCGAGCAGCAACGCCAGATCGATCCGCCCCGCCTCGAGCCCCTCGCGCAGGTTGGTGCCGCGGTCGATGCGGAAGCGGATGCGGTAGCGGGGCAGCGACTGCTCCAGCGCCGCGGCGAGGAAGGGCAGCAGCTGCGCGGCGGCATGCTCCGTCGAGCCGATCACCACCGTCTCCTCGATCTCCATGCCGAAGCCGTGCAGCGTCTCGTCGTGGATGGCAAGGATCCGGCGGGCCTGACGGAGCAGGTGCTCGCCGTCGGGGGTCAGCCGGGAGCCACGGCCCTGGCGTTCGACCAGCGCGCGTCCGCTGGCGGACTCGAGCCGGCGCACGTGCTGACTCACCGCCGCCTGGCTGAGGTGCAGCGACGTCGCGGCCCGCTGGAAACCGCCACACTCCGCGACAGCGACGAAGCTGCGCAGCGGGGCGATGTCCAGCATTCGTCGCATGTCGGTCAGGGTACTGGACATTCATAACCGAACGCGATTGATCGCCATAACGAAGCGTCGTTGGACATCCGGCCGCCGGACCAGCATGCTCATCCTCATGACCCCGTCGACGACCGTGATGCTCACGTGTTGTCGTTGGCTGGATCTAGCCCGTGGCCAGGCAGCGCTCTGTCGCTGACCTGATCGGTCGCTGCGCCGCCGCAGCCAAAGCCGTCGCCCGTTCCGGCGACGCGATGTAGCTATCTCCTTCCTTGTAGCTATCTCCGCCCTTTTCCTCGCGTACTTCAGCGCGCCCGCCGTACTTCACTGCACTCCGTAGCCCGGCGTGCTCCGTAGCTCGGCGTGCCCGGTAGTCCAGCGCGTCATTGTGCCGTGTCCGGAACCGGATTCGGCTCGACGGACGACGCCGTCGTCGTGCGCGCCTCGCCCCCAGATCGGGAAGGTTCCACCATGTCTGATCGCACGCTCAAACTGGGCGCCGTCCTCATCGGCGTCGGCGGTCCGGGGCAGCACAACACGTGGCTGAGCCCCGAGATCCCGGCCGATGCCAGCGTGGACGTGCGCTGGTACATCGCCCGCGCCCAGGAGGCGGAGGCCGCGAAGTTCGATCACGTCTTCATCGTCGACAGCCAGTTCATCACCGCGGACTCCCCGAACCACTACCTCAGCCGCCTCGAGCCGTTGACGCTGCTGTCCGCGATCGCCGTGCACACTCACCACATCGGTCTGGTCGGGACGATCACGACGTCCTACAACGAGCCTTTCAACATCGCCCGCCGGCTCGCCTCACTCGACCACATCAGCGGCGGCCGGGCCGGCTGGAACGTCGTCACCAGTGGTGATTCCGGAACGGCGGGCAACTACAGTCGCGACGAGCACTACGACTATCCGACCCGATACGGGCGAGCGGTCGAACACGTGCGAGTCGCGCAGGGACTGTGGGACTCCTACGAGGCGGACGCCTTCCCTCGCGACAAAGAGCGCGGCGTGTTCTTCGACCGTGACCGCCAGCACGCACTCAATCACACCGGTGAATACTTCTCCGTGGTCGGACCACTGAACCTGGAGCGCACCCCACAGGGACAGCCGGTCATCTTCCAGGCGGGTGACTCCGAGGAGGGTCGTGACCTCGGCGCGACCATCGCCGACGCGGTCTTCACCCATTCGCAGACCCTGGAGCAGGCGCAGGCCTTCCGCCAGGAGCTGCGGGCTCGGGCTGCTGCCAAGGGCCGCGACCCGGAGAATCTGCTCATCGTGCCGGGCATCTTCCCGATCATCGCCGACACCGATGAGCAGGCCCGCGCCAAGGAGGATGCGATCGTCGGCGAAGGCAGCTTCGAGCGGGCCTTGGCCGAGCTCGGTCGGCCCTTTGGCTGGCATGATTTCTCGCAGTACGACCTGGATGCGCCGTTCCCCGCGGTGGGGGAGATCGCCGAGCGCAGTTTCCGCACTCACGCGGATGCCATCACAAAGCTGGCGAGGGAGAACGACCTCACGCTGCGCCAGGTGGTCGAGCGCCAGTTGCAGGCTCGCCGCTCGCCCTTCGTCGGATCGCCGCTGACCGTCGCGAACGAGATCCAGCGCTGGTTCGAAGCCGGTGGCTTCGACGGCATCAACATCACCGTGAACGTGCCGAGTGAGTTCGCCCGCTTCACCGAGCAGGTGCTGCCGATCCTGCGCGAACGGGGCGTCGTCCGGGCCGACTACGAGTCAACCACGCTGCGCGGCAACCTCGGCCTGCCGATCCCCGAGAACCGGTACACGGCGGCCCGACGCCGCCAGCAGCAGTCCGCGGACGACGCGGTGGCCGACAGCGCGGCCCCGGTGCTCGTCCCCTGATCCCGCACCAATCCCGACAAAAGCCGTTTTCGGCCGGACCGAAATCCCCGGCGAGACCGAAATCCTCGGCATGAGCGAATCCCCGGCGAGACCTGAATTCCTGGCGAGACCTGCGTTCCCGTCGAGATCCGAACAGAGAAAGAAGACGATGACCTCCGCGCGACATCTGCCGTCCGCCCGCCGCACCAGACATGGCGCCGTCCTCGGGGTCCTGGTGGCCCTCGCGGCCCTCGTCCTCAGTGCCTGCGGCTCCGGCTCCGGTGCCGGAACCGCGGCTGCCGGTGGTGGTGGTGGCAAGTCGACCACCCTGAAATGGGCATCCTCCTTCTTCCCGACGCACTGGGACCCGGTGGTCGGGGGCAGCGGCGCCCAGTTCCGCATCCTCGCCCTGCCGTATGCCGCGCTGACGAAGACGGATGCCAAGGGCAACGCGGTCCCGGATCTGGCCGAGAGCTGGTCCTACAACAGCGCCGGGGACGAGGTCACGTTCCACCTGCGCCCGAAGCTGACCTTCAGTGACGGCACTCCGGTCAACGCCGCGGCGGTCAAGAACGCCATCGACCGGGCCAAGTCGCAGAAGAACTCGGCACTGTTCGGCGATCTCACCTCGATCAAGTCGGTCTCGACCGCCGGCGACCTGGATGTGGTCGTCCACCTCACCCAGGTCGACCACCAGATTCCCCTGCTGCTCGGTGAGCGTGTGCTGCAGATCGCGAGCCCGAAGGCCGCGGCGGACCCGGCGAAGCTCGACCAGAATCCGGTCGGTGCCGGACCGTTCGTCGTCACCCAGTTGATTCCGGGCACGAAGGTCGTGCTCAAGAAGAACCCGAACTACTGGGACGCGAAGAACATTCACATCGACAACGTGCAGCTGGTCTCCGCGCCCGACAAGTCCACGGTCGTCTCCGGCCTGCAGACCGGCGTCTACAACTTCGCCGACCTCGCCCCGAGCCAGGCGAAGGCCGCCAAGGCGGCCGGGCTCGACGTCTTCGTGCAGCCGGGATTCAACGCCTCGAACATCAGCCTGAACATCAACAAGGCGCCGTTCAACAACCCCAAGGTCGTCGACGCCGTTCGTTACGCCACCAACAGCCAGGAGTTCGTCGACAAGCTCACGTTCGGGTACGGCAAGCCGACCAACCAGCCCTTCCCGTCGGGTTACGTCGCCTACGACCCGAAGTCGGCGAACCTCTACCCCTACGACCCGGCGAAGGCGAAGCAGCTGCTCGAACAGGCCGGCATCAAGCCGGGCCAGATCAAGCTGGACCTGGTCATCATGGCGGACGACCCGGCGGCGGAGATCGTGCAGTCGCAGCTCGCGGCGGTCGGAATAACCGTCACCATCAAGATCGACAAGACCTGGGCGACGCCCTTCTTCGCCAAGGATCTGACGCTCTCGCTGTACGGCACGACCGGGCGCGACTCGGCCGTCCAGACGCTCACGGCGCACTTCGGCCCGAACGGCCCGCTGAACCTCAGCTCGCCCTACGAGCCCGACGGCTTCGAGGCCGCGATCGCCAAGGTCCGCCAGACGCCGCTGGACGCGCCGGACTACCCGCAGGTCCTCCAGGCGGCCACCCGCGCGGGCCTGCAGAGCAAGGCGCTCGTCTTCACCTACTCCAGCCCGAACCTGTTCGCCAAGAACAAGTCGATCTCCGCGCTGCCCGCCAACCCCGCCCACATCGACTGGACCGGCGTGACCATCGGCGACTGACCCGACCGAGCCGACTGACCCGACTGACCCGACTGACCCGACTGAGCCGACCGAGCCGACCGAGCCGGCTGACCCGACCGAGCCGGTTGCTCCGACTGCACCTGCGCCAACCCGCGGCGCCTGTCCACGCCCATGAGGCATCAAGAGAGGAGGCAACCCATGGCGGTGAGCACGGCTGACCACGCGGTCGTCGCCGACCCGGGCGTGGCGCTCGCCGCCGCCAGGGCGCGCCGCGGCGCCGGCCGCGTCCTGGTCACCCTCGCCCGTTCGGTCGCGATCTTCGTCCCGGTCTTCCTGGTGGCGACCTTCCTGACCTTCGCGCTACGGTCGCTCAGCGGGCTCAGCCCCGCCCACATCCAGCTCGGGGAGAGCGCCACCCCGGATGCGGTCGCCCGCATCGAGCACCAGTGGGGCCTCGACCGCCCGTTCCTCGCCCAGTACTGGACCTGGTTCACCAACATCCTGCACGGCCAGCTCGGCACGAGCTGGACCAACGGGGCGAACATCGCCGAGCTGATCAGCAACGGCCTGGCTGTCAGCCTGTCGGTGGTGGTGCTGGCACTGATCATCGGCGTGCTCTTCGGCTTCGGGCTCGGCACCCTGGCGGCGGTGCGCCGCACCACCTGGATCGACCGGGCGATCACGGGCTTCCTGACGGTCTTCTCGGTGATGCCGCCCTTCGTGGTCGGCATCGTCCTGGTGACCGTCTTCGCCGTCGGGCTCGGCTGGCTGCCGGCCGCGGGCTACGTCCCGGCGAGCGTGGGGACGTGGCCGTGGTTCACCCACATCCTGCTGCCGGCGCTCGCGCTCAGCCTCGATCCGATGGCCGACGTCGCCCGCCAGCTGCGCTCCGGCCTCATCGCCGCCTACCAGGAGAACTACGTGACCGGCGCGATCGTGCGCGGGCTCAGCCCGCGGCGGATCTTCCTGCGGCATGTGCTGCGCAACGGGGTGGGGCCGGCCCTGAGCGTGCTCGGCTGGCGGTTCCCCACGCTCATCGGCGGCTCGGTGGTCACCGAGTGGATCTTCGGGTTGCAGGGCTTCGGCCGGTTCGCCAACGACTCCGCGCAGGCCGGCGACGTGCCGGCGGTCCAGGGCGTGCTCGTCGTCTCGATCGTGCTGGTCGTCACCTTCAACCTGATCGTCAACATCGTCCTGGGCCGGGTCACCCCGGCCTCGCAGCGGGGGGTGTGACATGGTCCGTCGCGTCCTGGCGCTGCCGACCGGCCGGCTCGCCGTCGGCGTCCTGTCCGTGATCGCCCTGCTGGCGATCCTCGGCCCGACGCTGGCTCCGCACAACCCGCTGGGGACGAGTGCGCTGACCCTGACCGGCCCCTCCTGGAAACACTGGCTCGGGACGGACTACCTCGGCCGGGACGTCTTCAGCCGGCTGCTCGCCGGGTCGCGCACGAGCGTTCTCGGCTCGGTCGAGGTCGCGCTGATAGCGCTGGCCGTCGGCGTCGTCCCGGGCATCCTGTCGGTGTATCTCGGCCGGGGGTTCGAGTGGTTCACGCTGCGGATCGCCGACACGCTCCTCGCACTGCCGTTCCTCATCTACGCCGTGGCCGTCACCGCGCTGCTCGGCAACGGGATTCCGCAGGCGATGTTCACCGTCGGTGTGCTCGTCTCGCCGCTGTTCTACCGGGTGACGCGGGCGGCGACGCTGGCGGTCGCCCGCTCGCAGTACGTCGAGGCGGCGCTGATCTCCGGGGCGTCGATCGGCTGGATCGCGCGCCGGCACGTGTGGGGGAAGGTGCTGCCGCCCGTCGCGGTGGCGCTGGCCCAGACCATCGGCGTCGGCTTCGTCGTCGTCTCCAGCCTGAGCTTCCTCGGCATCGGGGTGCAGCCGCCGGCGCCGACCTGGGGTGGCCTGCTCGCCTCCGACCTCGGCTACCTGTCCTACCAGCCGTGGGCCCCGATCGTCCCCGCCCTGCTGATCATGGCGACGGTGTGGGGCAGCAACCTGCTGGCCGACGCGATCCGCGACGTGTCCGGGGAGGCGGGGCGCGCACTGCTCAACAGCCGCCGGGCGCGCGCCCGCCGCCTCAACCCAGCCGAACCGATCCCCGCCGGAGGCGCCGCCCGATGACGAGAACCCTTCCCGATGGCACGGTCACCGCGGCGGTGCCCGCGGCGCGCCCGGCGGATCCGCCCGCCCTGGATCCGCCCGCCGCTCAGGCCGCCGCGCTGGCGGTCCGTGACGTGCGGATCCGCGACGACGTCAACGACCGCGAGATCGTGCACGGCGTCTCGTTCGAGCTGCGGCCCGGCCGGGCCGTCGGCATCGTGGGGGAGTCGGGCAGCGGAAAGACGCTGACCTGCCGCGCGATCCTAGGCATCCTGCCGGCGCACTTCGCCGTGTCCGGCGGGTCGATCGAGATCGTCGGCCGGGACATCGCCGAGCTGACGACCCCGCAGTGGACCGACCTGCGCGGGTCGACGATCAGCGCGGTGTTCCAGGACCCCGCCTCCTACCTCAACCCGTCCATCAAGGTGGGGGCGCAGATCGCCGAGGTCATCGGAGTCAAGACCGGGCTGCGGCGGCGGGCGGCGCGCCGCCGTGCGCTCGAGCTGCTGACCGCGGTGCACCTGCGCGATCCCGAGCTCGTCTACGACCAGTACACCTTCGAGCTGTCCGGCGGGATGCTCCAGCGCATCCTCATCGCCACCGCGATCGCCGCCGACCCGCAGGTGCTCATCGCCGACGAGGCGACCACCGCCCTGGACGTGACCGTGCAGGCCGAGATCCTCGACCTGCTCGCCGACCTGCGGGAGCGCCGCGGGCTCGCCCTCGTCGTCGTGTCCCACGACCTCGCCGTCGTCGCGCAGGTCTGCGACGAGGTGCTGGTGATGCGCGAGGGCGAGGTCGTCGAGCACGGGTCGACCGCGGACGTGCTCTACCACCCGCGCCACGAGTACACCCGCCTGCTGATCGCCGAGCACGAGCAGTACGGCCTGGACCGCTACCTCGCCGGCGAGCAGCGGAAGGAGCTGGACAGTGTCCACTGACGGCCGGCCGGTCCTGGAAGTCGCCGATCTCGAGGTCCACTACGGGTTGCGGCGGCGGCGGCGCCGGGTGCTGCACGGCGTCTCCCTGTCGGTGAGCCGCGGCGAGACCGTGGGCGTGATCGGCGAGACCGGCTCGGGCAAGTCGACCTTCGCCCGGGCGGTGCTCGGCCTGGTGCGGGCCTCCGGCGGGCGGATCCTCATCGACGGCGAGGACGTGTCCCGGTACTCCTCCCGGCAGTGGCGCGCGCTGCGTCGCCGCGGCGTCGTCCAGTACGTGTTCCAGGATCCGCTGCGCAGCCTCGACCCCGACCTGCCCGTCGAGGAGTCCCTCATCGAGCCGTTGCTCGTCCAGGGCGTGGGCCGCAAGGAGGCGATCGAACGCGGCCGCGGCTACCTCGCGCGTGTCCGCCTGGACAGCGAGCTGTTCGGTCGCCTGCCCGGGGAGCTCTCCGGCGGCCAGCGTCAGCGCGTCGCGGTGGCGCGCGCCCTGATCACCGAGCCTGCCCTGATCATCCTGGACGAGCCGGTGAGCGCGCTGGACTCCGCCAACCGGGTCGGCATCCTGGAAATCCTCAAGGAGCTGCGCGACGCCGGCGTCGCACTGATCTTCATCTCGCACGACCTCGGCTCCGTCGCCGGCGTCGCCGACCGCGTCGCGGTGCTCTACCAGGGCGAGTTCGTCGAGGTGGGGGCCACCCATGCGGTCATCAACACCCCCCAGCACCCCTACGCCCGGCTGCTCGTCGGCTCGGCGCCGACGCTGCGCTCCGCCGCCGCCAGCCGGGCCGAGCGCGACGCGCTGCGCGCACTGCTGCACGCCTGACCCCGCTCCGGCCTGACCTCTGACCAGGCCGGACGTCATCCGTCGGAGGGAACCCGGCATGGCCCGCACGCTCCACCTCGCCCTGAGCGCCTACGGTGTCGGTGGCCCCGGCCAGCACGGCCTGTGGAAGGACCCGCGCGTCCCGAACAACGCCAGCGTCGACATCAACTACTATCTCCGCCAGGCGCAGACCGCCGAACAGGCGCTGTTCGACGCCTACTTCATCGTCGACAGCCAGTTCATCAACGCCGGTTACCCGGCGCACTACCTCAGCCGGCTCGAACCGCTGACGCTGCTGTCGGCGGTCGCGACCCACACCCGCCACATCGGCCTGATCGGCACGGCGAGCTCGACGTACAACTCGCCGTTCAACCTCGCCCGCCGGTTCGCCTCGCTGGACCACATCAGCGGCGGGCGCGCCGGCTGGAACGTCGTCACCAGCTTCGACACCGGCACCTCGCGCAACTACGGGCTCGACGAGCACCTCGACTACGCCACCCGCTACGGCCGGGCGCTCGAGGCGGTCGAGGTCGTGCGCGGCCTGTGGGACTCCTACGAGGAGGGCGCCTTCCCCGGCGACGTCGAACGCAACCTCTTCCTCGATCCGACGAAGCTGCACGCCCTCGACCACGTCGGCGAGCACTTCACGGTCGCCGGGCCGCTGAACCTCGACCGGTCGCCGCAGGGCCAGCCGGTGATCTTCCAGGCCGGTGTCTCGGCGGAGGGCCGCACCCTGGCCGCCCACGTCGCGGAGGGCATCTACGCCCCAGGTGGGTCGCTGGCGGAGTCCCAGGCCTACTACGCCGACATCAAGGCGCGCGCCGCCGCGCTCGGGCGCGATCCCGACCACGTCGTCATCCTCGTCGGCGCCAGCCCCGTCGTCGCCGCCACCGACGCCGACGCGCACCGGCTCTCGCGCGACATCTTCGAGGCCGACAACGACTTCGACCGCAAGCTCGGCTTCCTCGGCCGCAGCTTCGGGGCCTACGACTTCAGCGGGCACGACCTCGACGCGCCGTTCCCCGACCTCGCGCACCTGGCCGAGAAGGGCGGGCGCACCCGTGGCTGGGAGATCATCCGGCAGGCCCGCAACGAGGGACTCACCCTGCGCCAGGTCGTCGAGACGGTGACCGAGTACGCGCCGTCGCCGTTCACCGGAGCGCCGGACACCGTCGTCGACGCGATCGAGCAGTGGTTTTCCACCGGCGCGGCCGACGGGCTGAACCTCCGCTTTCGCACCCACGACGACCTCGAGCGCTTCGTCGCCGACGTCGTCCCGTCGCTGCAGCAGCGCGGTCTGTTCCGCACCGAGTACACCGGCGACACGCTGCGGGACAACCTCGGCCTGCCGATCCCGGCCAACCGCTACTCGCGCGAGCGCGAGACCGCAGCCGAAGCCGAAGCCGCGACCGCGACCGCACAGGTCTGAGGAGGACCACCATGACTGGGCATTCGGCGGAGCAGGCCGCCGTGAACCTGGATGATTCGGACCAGGCCTATCCGGCCACGGGTGGGCGCGACGTCCACACCGTGCACTTCCCCACCGCCACGCCCCCGACCGAGGTCGACGTGCTGATCGTCGGCGCCGGCCCGGTCGGCCTGTCGGCAGCCGTGGAGCTCACCGCCCGGGGGCTGCGGGTCGCCGTCGTCGACCGCGCCCGCACCGCGACGCTGGTCCGGGCCGGCGCGATGGGCCACAGCCCGCGCACGGTGGAACACTTCCGCCGCTGGGGGCTGCTGCAACGGATCCGCGACGAGTGGACCTTCCCGCCGGAGTGGAACCAGGGCATCCGGCTGGTCACCTCGCTCGTCGGTCACGAGCTGCTCGCCCCCCGTCGCCCGTCCTTCGCGGGCTCGTCCGGCGGTGGCTCCGCGGAGGAGGCGCTGCGCCGCCCGCAGAGCGCGCTCCAGCGGGTCTTCCTCGATCACCTCGACCGGCGCGGCGTCGGGGTGGCCGGCGGCTGGCGGCTGGTGGCGCTGCGGGAGACCGTCGACCGGATCGAGGCCGACGTGCTCCCCGAGGCCGACGTGCTCCCCGAGAACGGCGCCGCCGGTGCGCCGCGCACCATCCGGGCCCGCTACCTGCTCGGCGCCGACGGCGGCAGCAGCACCGTCCGCCGGCTCGCCGGCATCGAACGCGACGGCGCCCACGCCACCGAGAAGCGGTTGCGGCTCATCGTGCGCACGCAGGACATCTCCGACCGGGTCGGCCCGGCGCCCAGCGGCACCAACGTCGTGTTCAACCAGAAGGCCGCCGGGTTCCTCGCCGCGGTGAGCACCCGCGAGTGGCGCGTGTACGCCGGGCCGTACCCGCTCGACCACACCCCCACCGAGGCGGAACTGCTGGACGCCGCCCGGGCTGCCTTCGGGTTCGATCTCGACCTGGAACTGGTCTCGTCGACGACCTTCTACGACGCCACCCGGATCGCGCGGACGTTCCGCCGCGGGCGGGTGCTGCTGGCCGGCGACGCCGCGCACGTGCGCACCCCCGGCGGCAACCTCGGCGAGGGCTTCGGTGACGTGGCCAACCTCGGCTGGAAGCTCGCCGCCGTGCTCGCCGGTCAGGCCCCCGAAGAGCTGTTGGACTCCTACGACCAGGAACGCCGGCGGCACAACTGGCGGATCGCCGACCATGCACTGGAGCGTTCGCGGCGCTCGCACGCGCTGTTGGCGCAACTGCGCCAGCTCGGCATCCCCGACGACGCCGACGACAGCCCGCAGGCCGAGGCGCGCCGCGCCGAGATCCGCGCCCGGATCAGCCAGGGCGCTCTCGGCGCGCCCGGCGTGACCTTCGACGAACGCTACGACGCGTCGTCGGCGATCTGGTACGAGGACGGCCAGCTCGACGCCGAAGAGCCGTGGCGCGCGGACGTCTACCAGGACGACCCGCGGCCGGGGCATCGCGCCCCGAACGGCTTCGTCGACCCCTACGGCGGCACCCTCTACGACCGCATCGGCACCGCCTTCGCGCTGCTCGTGCTGTCCGCGGACCGCGAGGTGGAGCGGGCCTTCGTCGCCGAGGCGCGGGCCCGATCGCTGCCGTTCACGGTCGTCCACCTCACCGACCCGACGGTGCGTGCGCTGTACGGCGCCGACAACGTGCTGGTCCGCCCCGACCAGCACGTTGCCTGGCGCGGCGCGGAGCTTCCCGCCGACGGCGCTGGCGCCGTCCTCGACCTCGTCCTCGGGGCTGGCCAGGTCCTCGGCGCCAGCCAGGTCCTCGGCACCATCCCCGGCCAGGTCCCCCCGGCGGACGGGAACCAGGCGGTGGATCAGGGCCGCGTGGAGGATAAGGATCTTGTGGTGGATCAGGGTCCTGCGGCGGCGAAGGTCGCCGTGGCGACCGGCGTCGACCTGGCCGGCACGAGCGCGTCCGTCCGTTCCTGAGAGGCCTGTGAACATGACCGACGTCCCCGCTCTCGGCCGCCCCGCCACCGACAGCCCCGCTGGCGTTGGCCCCGCGTCGCCGCGCTTGCGGCTCGGCTTCCTCACCCACGTCCAGGGCCCGGGCGACCTGGCGTCCACCTACGACCATGCGCAGGAGTTGTTCGTCGTCGCCGACGAGCTCGGCTTCGACGTCGGCTGGGTGGCCCAGCACCACGTGTCCCTGGGCGGCGGCGGGCTGCCCTCACCCTGGACGTTCCTGGCCTACGCCGCCGCGCGTACCCGGCGCATCCGGCTCGCCACCGCGATCACGATCCTGCCGCTGGAGGACCCGGTCCGGTTGGCCGAGGACGTGTCGGTCGTCGACACGCTCAGCGGGGGCCGGGTCGAGATCGGCGTCGGCAGCGGCGGCAGCGAGCTGGAGTACGCGGCGTTCGGCCGAGACGTGGGCCGCCGGCGCGAACTGACCAGCGAGGGGCTGGCGGTGCTGCGTAAGGCGCTCGCGAACGAGGAGGTCGGCGCGCCCGGCTTCACCATCCAGCCACCGGCCCGGGACTTCACCGAACGGATCTGGCAGGGCGTCTTCAGCGGACCGGGGGCCGAGTACGCCGCGGCCTCGGGTTCGAACCTGCTGCTCAACCGCGCCGCCTACGGCTACGACGAGCCCACCGACACCGTGCAACGGCCCTGGGCCGATGCGTATCTCGCCGCGTGGAACCAGCCCCGCCCACCGCGCATCGGACTGTCGCGGTTCATCTTTCCCGCCGCCGACCGGCGGACTGCGCTAGCCCAGATCGGGTCGCACGTGCTCGCGGCCGCGCAACGGTTCTCCGGGCCCGGCGGCTTCCCGAAGGGGATCAACACCGACGAGGCGCTGCGCCGGTTCCACTCCTTCTACGGCCATCCGGAGGAGATCGTCGCGCAGTTGCGGCAGGAACAGGTCATACCGGTGGCTACGGACCTGATCGCCCAGTTCAACCCGGCGGTCCTCGATCACGACGTGGCGATCCGAGCGCTCGAACTCATCGCCACCGAGGTCGCCCCCGCCCTGGGCTGGAAACCCGCGTCCCCCGCCCAGCCCGCACTGGCCGGCGTCTGACCCGTCCCCCGGATCCCCGCCGCCCGGGGAATCCTCACACTGCCAAGGCCCCGTGCAGATCACCGCAACCGGGGCGTCGACCACTTCAGCTCTTCTGACAGGCAGGGCCTCCCGCCGCTCGTGCTGGTTCGTATCCACGAGCTGCCATGGGAGGCCCTGCCCTTGTGCCCAGAATTCAGCACCTTCACTCAGCCGGAACGAGGCCGGAGACTCCCGTTCGACTGCCAGCGGAGCTGCCCGGTCCGAAGATCCGACGTCGAAGCGACTAGGCGGCGTCGATCACAAACACAATCGCCTGCGCCGTGCCACCAGCGGTGCTTGCCTGAATTCTGTCTACCCAGTTGCCCGCACCGTCCGGTCCGAAACTCGCGATGAGCGCCGAGTCATTGCCCTGGGTGATTTCCGCACTCCCCACCGGGACGGTGCCCACGGGAATCGCCACAGAAACAATGTTGGTTCCGACCTGAATGGGCACGGCCGGCCCGGTCACCTGCTGGTACCCAGAGACGCCGCTCGGACCAACCGGCCCTGCCGGACCTGTGGGTCCCGCGGGTCCTGTCGGTCCTGGTGCGCCGTCAGTGCCTGCCGGTCCTGCTGGTCCGGTTGCTCCTTCCGGTCCTGTCGGTCCCGCGGGTCCCGGGGTGCCGTCAGCGCCTGTGGGTCCCGCGGGTCCTGTCGGTCCTGGTGCGCCGTCAGTGCCTGCCGGTCCTGCTGGTCCGGTTGCTCCTTC
>NZ_JAMQQF010000052.1:13672-13798 GCF_023716945.1 Frankia sp. AiPs1
CGGTCCTGTCGGTCCCGCCGGTCCCGGTGCACCGTCGGTGCCCGCTGGTCCCGCTGGTCCTGGGGCACCGTCGGTGCCCGCTGGGCCTGCTGGTCCTGTCGGTCCTGCGATGCCGTCAACGCCCGC
>NZ_JAMQQF010000052.1:13898-21920 GCF_023716945.1 Frankia sp. AiPs1
GGTCCTGTCGGTCCTGTTGGGCCTGCGGGTCCTGGGATGCCGTCGGCGCCCGCGGGACCTGCCGGTCCTGGGGCACCGTCGGTGCCCGCTGGTCCTGGGGCACCGTCGGTGCCCGCTGGTCCTGCTGGTCCTGCGATGCCGTCGGCGCCCGCCGGACCTGCCGGTCCTGCGGGTCCTGCGATGCCGTCAGCGCCTGCTGGTCCTGCTGGGCCTGGGGCACCGTCGGTGCCCGTTGGGCCTGTTGGACCTGCGGGTCCTGCGATGCCGTCAGCGCCTTGGGGCCCTGCCGGGCCTGGTGCGCCGTTCGTGCCGTTGACGCCCGCCGGTCCTGCTGGGCCGATCGTGCCCGCCGGGCCTGCTGGGCCTGCCGGGCCTGGTGCGCCGTTGGCACCGTTGGCACCGTTGGCACCTGCTGGGCCTGCCGGGCCTGGTGCGCCGTTGGCACCATTGGCACCGTTGGCACCTGCCGGGCCTGCCGGGCCGGTGGGGCCTGGTGCGCCGTTGGCGCCGTTGGCGCCGTTGGCGCCGTTGGCGCCGTTGGCACCTGCCGGGCCTGCCGGACCAGCTGCGCCGTTGGCGCCGTTGGCACCTGCTGGGCCGTTGGGGCCTGGTCCGCCGTTGGCGCCTGCCGGACCTGCCGGACCTGCCGGACCTGCCGGACCGGTGGCACCGGGTGCGCCGTTGGCGCCTGCCGGACCTGGTGCGCCGCTGGGGCCTGGTGCCCCGTTGGCGCCTGTCGGACCTGCCGGGCCGTCGGCGCCGGGCGCACCTGCCGGACCTGGTGCGCCAACTGGGCCTGGGACGCCTTCCTGGTTCCACACCACGCTGTATTCATCTGCGTGGCATGTGGTCGGATCGGTAACGATACGCGCAATGTGCGTGTATTGGTTGACACATCCGTTGACGACGTCTGGTGTTGCCGCGTTGGCGACCCCGCAGAACATAAGGGTTCCGAATGCGCCGAGCGTCGGCAGTAGTACGAGGCGACTTTTTGAGGCCATACCCTCCTACCTCTCGATGAAGGTAATTCCTGGGGATAGATGGTTACCCATGGGTGAAGTCAGCTTCGCACACGCAATCAGAATCGTTGCGGTGACACGCCTTTCTTGTTTTGTGAATAGCGGATCAGAATGCGACGTAAATGAACACATCTGCAATCCCCGGTCGTCGTCCGGGAATCGACGTCACTGTGCTACGACGCCTAATATTCCCGACAAGTCCTCAGTGGACAGGCCGAAGCCGGTCTGATCAGTTACGAGGAACAGCGGCGGCGGCTGTCGGGCCCCTCCGCGTCGCACGCGCCTGCCGATGCGATCGTCAATGCAATGTCCGATGCGCCGCGGCGAGCAGGGCGAGCTCCTGCGCAGCGGCGGCGAAGCGCGTCCCGCCGATCGCGGCGGCCGAGGCCGCGGCGAAGGCCCACAGCCGGCGGGACACCTCGGCCGCTGCCAGCCCCGGCCGGCCATCGTCGCGTGCAGGGCGGTGCGCAGCCGGTCGGGGAGCGCCTCGACGGCCACCTCGGCGAGCCGCTCGTCACCCTGGTAATCGGTGGACATCGTGACGAGCACCCACGGGTCGCCCGGCTCGGTCAGCCCGGCGGGGTGATCGCCCAGGGCCGGCCGGCGGCCTGCGCGGCCACGGTGGCGCCGTAGGCGTTGGTGTCGACGAGTGCGGCGTCGACGCGCAGTCGGACGTCGTGGCCGCCCTCCGGTAGGGCGAGCAGGCCGGCACGATCCAGCCGTTGACGGCCCGGACGAGACCGTCCTTGGTCCCGACGCGGCGGATGACGGCCTGCAGGCCGACGCCGGCCCGCTCGGCACGCCAGGGGTGGTGGAACATAGGTGGCGGTAAGCGGAAGGTTCCCATTTGTGCGCGCAGCCACTATGAGCCGCATCACATCTACCGCTAACGTGAGATGGAGGCACTAGCCTTCCTGCCGTGACGACTTCCGACACCACCGCCGGCACCTCGCCGCCCGGGGCCGATGACGTCCCGACCGTGTCCGGTTCGGACAACTACAAGTGGATCGCCCTGTCGAACACGACCATCGGTGTCCTGATGGCGACGATCAACAGTTCGATCCTGATCATCGCGCTCCCGGACATCTTCCGGGGCATCAAGGTCGACCCGCTCGCCCCGGGGAACACCTCGTACTTCCTGTGGACCCTGATGGGCTTCATGCTGGTCACGTCGGTGCTCGTGGTGAGCCTCGGCCGGGTCGGCGACATGTTCGGCCGGGTGCGGATGTACAACCTCGGCTTCGCGGTCTTCACCGTGTTCTCGATCCTGCTGGCCGTCACCTGGATGCACGGCACGACCGCCGCATTGTGGATCATCATCATGCGAGTCGGTCAGGGCATCGGCGGCGCGTTCCTGTTCGCGAACTCCAGCGCGATCATCGCCGACGCGTTCCCGGAGAACGAGCGCGGACTGGCGCTGGGCATCAACGGCGTCGCGGCCATCGCCGGGTCGTTCCTCGGCCTGCTGGTGGGCGGCCTGCTCGCCCCGGTCGAGTGGCACCTGGTGTTCCTGGTGTCGGTGCCGTTCGGGATCTTCGGGACGGTCTGGGCCTACCTGAAGCTGCGCGACAACGGCGTGCGCACCCAGGCCCGGATCGACTGGGCCGGCAACATCACCTTCGCCATCGGGCTCATCGCGATCCTGACCGGCATCATCTACGGCCTGCAGCCCTACGGCGGCCACACGATGGGCTGGACCAAGCCGTTCGTGCTGATCTGCATGTTCGGCGGGCTCGCCGTGCTGATCGGGTTCGTCGTGATCGAGCTGCGCTCGTCGGACCCGATGTTCAAGCTGGAACTGTTCAGCAACCGGGCCTTCACCATGGGCAGCCTGGCCGCGCTGCTCGCCGCGCTCGCCCGCGGCGGCCTCCAGTTCATGATCATCATCTGGCTGCAGGGGATCTGGCTGCCGCTGCACGGCTACAGCTTCGAACGGACGCCGCTGTGGGCCGGCATCTACATGATCCCGCTCACCGTCGGTTTCCTGCTGTCCGGACCGGTGGCCGGCCGGCTCGCCGACCGCTACGGGGCGCGCCCGTTCGCCACCATCGGACTGGTCGCCACGGCCGTCGCGTTCCTGCTGTTCAACGTGATCCCGATCGACTTCAACTACGTGGCGTTCGCGGCCATCCTGCTGCTGATGGGCCTGTCCATGGGCCTGTTCGCCGCGCCGAACACCACCGCCGTGATGAACACCCTGCCGCCGAACCAGCGCGGTGCCGGCGCCGGAATGCTCAACACGTTCCAGAACTCGGCGAGCGTGCTGTCCATCGGCGTGTTCTTCACCGTCATCGTGCTGGGCCTCGCCTCCAGCCTGCCGGACGCGATGTTCTCCGGTCTCACCGCCCAGGGCGTCAGCCCGGCGAAGGCCCACGAGCTGGCGAACCTGCCGCCGATCGGCAGCCTGTTCTCCGCGTTCCTCGGCATCAACCCGACCGAGCAGCTCCTCGGTCCGGACACGCTGAACGCCCTCGACCCGAGCAAGGCTCACTTCCTCACCGGGCACTCGTTCTTCCCGAACCTCATCGCCGGTCCGTTCGGCGACGGCCTGCACCTTGCCTTCTATTTCGCCGCCATCGCCTGCGCGCTCGGCGCGGTGCTGTCCTGGCTGCGTGGCAAGGACAGCCCGCACGCGCGCCGCACGCTGCGCGAGGACGCCGCCGAGGGCCTGGCCGGCGCCGGCGACATCGCGGCGATGGAGGACGGTGCAGGCAGCACCCTGGCCGCCGAACGATAGGGCCGCCGATCCGGAGCGGGCCGCCGAACGATCGGGCCGCCGAACGATACGCTCGCCGGGCGACGGCCCCCGGCCAGCGACTCCCGACTATGGCCCCTGACCGGGAACATCCAGCCTCTGAGAGGTCCTGAAACCCGATGGGCGACACCGGCGATGGCGAGGAAGCGCCGGCCGGCCGGGCCGAACGGCCCGGCCGGGCCCTGGCGTCCGACGGCGCCGCGCCGACCGGTGGGAACGTGAGAAACAATCGCGGAGTGCGTGACAAGGACGGGACGAACACGGTGGCGCGCGAGCTGTGCGGCATCGGCCAGGCCGCGCAGAAGCTAGGGGTCTCGGTGCGGGCGCTGCGGTACTACCAGGAGGTGGGGCTGCTCACCCCGTCCGGGCGGACCACCGGCGGCAACCGGCTCTACGCCGACTCCGACCTCGCCCGGGTCCGCCGGATTCGGGAGCTGCAGACCCTGCTCGGCTTCAACCTGGACGAGATCGGGACCATCCTCGCCTACGAGGACCGGCTCGCCCAGGTCCGGGTGGAGTTCCACGCCGCCTCCGACGACGGCGACCGGCTGCGGCTGCTCTCCGAGGGCGAGACCGCGTACGTCAAGCTCCGCGCGGAGATCGACGAGAAGATCAGCCGGCTGGCGGCCTTCCGCGACGAGATCGACGAGCGGCTCGAGCGGATGAACCGGTTCCGCGACGGCGCTGTCGCCCGCTCCTCCTGACACCGGCCGTCGCCGGCCACCCGGCAGCCGATCAGCCATCCGGCAGCGAGCCAGCCACCTTGCAGCGGGACAGCCACCTGGCAGGGGATCAGCCACCCGGCGGGCCGCGGCCTTGCCGGCCAGCCGGGTGGGGCAGCTCGGCGGCCAGCAGGGCGACGTCGTCGTTCAGCGTCGAGCGGGTCCACGCCCGCACCTGGTCCACCAGGTCGGCGATGGACTCCTCCAGCGTGCCGCAGGACAGCGCGGCCTGCGCCGCGGGCAGCAGCGGGAAGAACCGGCCGGTCGTCGGGTCGCGGGCCTCGGTGATGCCGTCGGTATAGAGCAGCAGGCGATCCCCGGGCCGCAGCCTGACCTCGATGGTGTTCTCGGCCGTGTCCTTGGTGTCGGCGAGCAGGCCCAGCGGCGGCAGCCGGGTCGCCACGTCGAGCAGGCTCGCCTGACCCTCGCGGACCAGCACCGGATCCGGGTGGCCCGCGTTGACCAGCCAGAGCCGCCGGCCGTCGACCTGCCCGACCACCGCGGTGACGAAGTCGTCGAGCCCGCAGACCTCGGCGACCTCGGCGTCGAGGCCTGCCAGCACCGTGGGCAGATCCGCCGCCCGCCGCCCGACGAAGCGGAAGCAGCCGAGCACCCGACTGGCGATGCGCACCGCGTCGAGGCCCTTGCCGCGGACATCACCGACGAGCAGGCGGGTGCCCCAGGCGGTGTCGACGACCTCGTACAGGTCCCCGCCGATCCTCGCCTCGGCGGCGGCGCTCTCGTAGCGGACCGCGAAGTGCAGACCCCCGGACGAGCTCGGCACCGCGGCGAGGATCGACTGCTGGGCCACCTCCGCCACCCGGGTGACGTTCTGCAGCTTCGTCTCCCGCCGGGTGTTGTACCGGCTGACCAACACCGCCAGCGCGCCGCCGACCGCTACCCCGCCCAGGCGCACCGCCTGGGCGGTCGGGCCGCCATCGCTCTGACCGAACAGATGATCGAAAATGCCGAGCATGATTCCCACGCCGATCGCCAGCACCCCGTACAACGCGGTCAACCGGGGGCCACCGAACGTGGCGGCGAGCATCGGGCTGAGCACCGCCAGTTCCAGGACGGTCCACTCCCGATTGCTCAGTTCCAACGCGGCGACCCCGGCCAACAGCAGCAGTGGCAGCAGCGAGGTGAACCAGCGCCCCGGCCGGAAGAACAGTGCCCTCAACGCCGGGCACCGCCGAGCCCGAGGATGGGCCGTAGCCAACCTGGACCGGGCCACAGCGAACCTGGGCCGGACCGGTGAGGGGGCCACTCGTCGCGGTCGAGCCTCATGCTGCCTCAACTACCCCCTCGCTGCGGGGCCGAAGCAGAATCCCAGCTCAGCCGGGGTGAACTCGATGAGTGGGAGCGGTCAGGGCTGGCCGGGGCGCAACGCGATGAACAGTCCCTCCGCGTCGACGGTGAGGTCGCCCTCGGGGTCGCGGATCGTCCCGACCACGAAACGCTTGCGGCCCTCCACCCGGTCGAGGTGGGCCTCGACGAGCAGCTCCGGACCGATCGGCGTGATCTTGCGATAGTTGACGTGCAGGTACGCGGTGCGGGAGGTGCCCCGTCCCCCGGCGTTCGCCAGCCGGCCCAGCACGTCATCGAAGAACAGCGGGATGCTGCCGCCGTGCGCGGCGCCGTTGCCGCCCAGGTAGTAGCGCCCGAGCACCAGCCGGCCCCGCACGTGCTCGGTGCTGCTCTCGTCGATGTGGAGTGCCGGCGCGAGCGCCTGGGCGTGGCCGGGCTCGGTGAGCAGGTAGCCGGCGAGCTGCTCGGACTCGCTCACGGTGAACGGGGTGAGCAGCCGGGTCACCTCCTCCAGTCCCTCCCGGGCCTTGCGGGCGACGTCCTCGGGCGGGCTGGCACCGGTGATCGTGTCCTGGGCCGCGCGCAGCGCCTCGATGAGGTCGACGAACTCGCGGTGCTCCGCGGCCGACTTCCCGGCGCTGCCGGCATCTCTCCCGTCCGCCACGCTCCCGTCCGCCACGCTCCCGCCTGCCACCGTGTCCCTCCCGTCGTCCGGCCGCGCACCCCGCGGCACGACCTTCCTTTCCACCTTTGCCTGCCTGGACGCCCGATGCCCGCAGTAGGGGCGAGATGTCCGGCACAGCACGGCTGCGGCCGGTCTGGTGGGCGCGGTTGGCGCCCACGGTCGGTCATGATCATTCTGACTGGGCGGCCGGTCCGGGACCTTCGGGGGTGTTCGCCCGAACCGATCTCGGTCTGTGGCTACGTGACACTAGAGTCCGCATGTGTCGCGTCGCACAGGGCCGGGTGAGCTGCCCGGATGTGGACGTGTCGGCGTGACGGCCCGCGTCGGCGGGCTCCGCGCGAAACCAGATCGTTCTGTCGTGGGGGGAGAATGATGTCTGAATCCGGGGCCTCGCCCGGCGCATCGCCGGTGGTCGAGGCACGGGTCGCCGAGCCGGTGGCTGTGGAGCCGCCTGTCCTCGACCCGGCCGTCGGCGCAGCCGATGAGGGAGTGGGTCGGCGCGGTGTCCCGCGGGCGGCCACGGGGTACAACCCGGCGCTCGACGGGCTGCGGGCGCTCGCGGTCCTCGCGGTGCTCTGTTTCCACATGAACGCCCTGTCCGGTGGCTATCTCGGCGTCGACGTGTTTCTCGTGCTCAGCGGTTTCCTCATCACCGGGCTGCTGCTGGCCGAGCGGGACCGGGTCGGCGCCGTCTCACTGGGCCGGTTCTACGTGCGGCGGGCCTTCCGGCTGCTGCCGGCGTTCGGGGTCTTCGTGGCGGTCGGGGCGGTGCTCGTCGTCGCGGTGAAGACCCGTGCGGACCAGTGGGACTTCCTCGACAACGCGGTCACCTCGCTGCTCTACGTCAACAACTACTACCGGGTGTTCCGGCCCGACTCGGGCGGCGCCTGGTTCGGCCACACCTGGTCACTGTCGCTGGAGGAGCAGTTCTATCTGATCTGGCCCGCGGTGCTGGTCCTGCTGTGCCGGCGCCCGGCGGCGCGCCGCCGGCTGCCGGCGATCCTCGGGGCCGCGGCCGTCGCCGTGTTCGCCTGGCGGGAGATCCTCATCGCCGCCGGGGTCAGCGACGCCCGGATCTACTTCGGCCTGGACACCCGGGCCGATGCGCTGCTGGTGGGCGCGGGCCTCGCCGCCTGGGGCTGGGCGGCGGGCTTCCGGCTGCCCGCCGAGGGCGGCACGGTTCGCCTTCACCACGACTATGGCCGCGGACCCGAGTTGGCGTCGGTGCAGGCCGCGGCGCTCGGCACACTGCTGCTGCTGGGCATCCCGGTGCTGCTGGGCTTCCCGGCCGCACGCCGGCCGCGTCGCCCCCGGCTCGACCCCGAGGCGCCACCCATCGATGGCCCGTCCGGGTGTGAGATTGCCGCCCAGCGTCGGCCGCGGGACGGGTCGACCTGGGCCCGTTCCGCCGTCTCCGGAGCTGACCCCGGCCGCCCCGGGGGGCTCCCATCGCCGGCCGATGGCGCCTGCGGGCGTGATGTCGGATGCGCCGCCCGCGCCGACAGCGGGTCGGCGGGCGCAGCGGGATCGGTG
>NZ_JAMQQF010000530.1 GCF_023716945.1 Frankia sp. AiPs1
GGGCCGGGGGCACGGCGCACCGCGTCCCGCCCGGCCGTCCCACGCGCCATGGTCTGGACGGGAATCTGCTCACCGTGCTCGAGGTAGCCGGCCCGGTGCGGGGTGCGCCGCAGGCGGGCGGCCGCGGCGACCCGGCGGGCGTGCAGCGGCGGGAGCAACCGGTCGACCTCGTCCACCGGCACGAAGGCGAAGTTGACGAGCTCATCCATGTCGAGTCGGATGCGCTCACGCCAGGCGGCGGGCAGCAGGCCGCCGTCGAAGACGAACAGCAGCATCTCCCCCTCCAGCCAGCCGTCCTTGGGGCGCGGGGCCCAGTCGACCGCGAGGAGCTCGCCGATCGGCGGGGTGATGCCGATTTCCTCTTCCACCTCACGCACGCAGGCGGAGTACGGAGATTCTCCGGGCTCGACAAAACCGCCCGGAATGTCCCACCCGGGCTTGTAGGACGGCTCGACGAGCATGACCCGGCCGTCCTCGTCGAAGAACAGGGCGCCGGCGGCTACATAGGGCTGCGCCATGGGCGGGAACTCGCTACTGGTGGCCGATCGGGTCACGGTGGGCACTCCAGCGTCCACCGCGCAGTCCGCCGCCCCCTCCGGCGAACGCTGTTCGCGTCCGACGAAATGCGCTCCGTTATGAGATCCGCTTCCGTCCGTCATACTGGAACACTCACGATCTTCATTCATGTCCGTCCCCATCTGGCGCAGGACTGACGATCAGGCCGGCAGCCACGAAGCGGACCGCCTGCGCAGCCGCATCACCGATACCCGACCACGAAATGGCCGGCCTCGCCAGCGATTCGCGGCGACCACGAGGAAGACCACGCGCCGGAAGCATGAACTTCCAGCCGAGCATAATCCACGAGATCGCGCGTTCATTTCGTTGACATCTGCGGCGCCCCGAGCATCCGGGACGAGCTGTTGTGCCAACTAAGGCGGGCAGTGTCGACGATACGGAAGGATCCCGCCTTCCGACCGGACCGAGGTGAACGGTGCAGTCCACTCAGGATCGTCGCGCACCAGAGGAAATTAGGGATTACAGAACCGCGGAAGCGGAGATTCGAGCTCCAGGTCTACGCACACGCGTGCCCTCGAGCCAAAAATCAGCCGTATCTGCGGATGCGTCCACGCCGGCGGGCCGGTCGGGCGCCCGGGACCGCCCCGCCCGCCCGACCGCATCTCCCCCGACCGCAGGCCGATGCGGCGGCAGCCGCCCGACCGCCGTGGAGACCACACCCACCCCGAAGCCAACCACCGTGAGTAACGGTCTACCCCGGTACCCGCTGCCGACCGCCGCCGCGATGTGATTCCCATCATCTCGGCCGATCGACGGCCATCCCAGCACTTTTCGGTCGAGTAGCTGAGGATGACCCAAGAGCGCGTCACTGGTCTGGCGAACCCGCAGATCCTGTCCGCCTGAGCAGCCGCGGGGCCGGAAAGCGGCCCAGAATGCCACCTTGACGGTTCATCCACGCACCACTGGTGACTGCCTGATGCGAAGAGTGGGGTAATGCCTCCGGCTCGCGTCAACGAGTGAGCGCAGGGCCGCGGACCGAAGGCGCCGCGGCGGGGCATGACCATCGTTCGGGCAGGTCGCGGGCGCGCGGGCGGAGCCGGCGGCCGCGATGCCCCGGCCCGCACCATCCATCCCGGTTCTCTTGCCAACTCCGTTAGGTTGCCCTAACTTAGCTGAGGCTAACCGCAGGTGACGGGCCGCGCATAGGCAGCGCCGAGACCGCGGGCGAGGAGAAACGGAGGCAGGGTTTGCTTCCCACGTTTGTGATCGGCCTTCGAGAGGGCCTCGAGGCGTCGCTGATCGTCGGCATCGTCGCGGCCTTCCTCCGGCAGCGGGACCGCCGGGACGCCCTGCGCCAGGTGTGGCTCGGCGTCTCGCTCGCGCTGCTGCTGTGCCTGGGCATCGGCATCGCGCTGCACGTCCTGGACCGCGAGCTGCCCCAGCGCAAGCAGGAGGGGCTCGAGACGGTCATCGGTCTCATCGCGGTGGCCATGGTGACCTACATGGTGGTCTGGATGCGCCGCCACTCCCGTGACCTGCGCGGATCGTTGGAATCGGCCACGGCGTCGGCGCTGGAGACCGGCTCGACCCGGGCGCTGGTGCTCATGGCCTTCCTGGCCGTGCTGCGCGAGGGGTTCGAGACGGCCGTGTTCCTCATCGCGGCGTTCAACGCGAGCACCTCGCCGGCCACCGCCGGCGGTGGCGCGCTGCTCGGCGTGCTGGCGGCGGTGGCGGTGGGCGTCGCCATCTACCGCGGCGGCGTGCACATCAACCTGGCGCGCTTCTTCCGCGTCACGGGCTTCGTCCTGGTCCTGATCGCCGCCGGCCTGCTGGCGACCGCGGCGCACACCGCGCACGAGGCGGGCTGGCTCAACACCGGCCAGCAGCGGACGTTCGACCTGTCGTGGCTGGTCCGCCCGGGCACGCCGCTGGCGAGCGTGCTGACCGGAGTGCTGGGATTGCAGCCCCGACCCGTGGTCGCCGAGGTCGTCGCCTGGTTGGTGTACCTGGTGCCGCTGGCCGCCTACGTCGCCTGGCCGGCCCGCCGTCGCCCGCCCGGCGCCGCCCGGCCCACAGATCCCGCCGCGCGGGACCCCGCGGGTGCCGCGACCACCGACCCGGCTCCCGCAGCCCAGTGACCGGCCGGGCCCCCAGACCCCGGGGGCGGGCATGACCGGAACCAAACATGCGCGTCAGGTATCCATCTCACTGAAAACAGAACCTAGAAATTTGGGGGCACACGTGCGCCGCGCACCTGTCGCGTTTAGCGCCATCGCGGTTGTGATCGCGACGGGCGCCGCCGCCTGCGGAGGAAGTGACTCGGGCAGCTCCGGTGGCTCGGGCGCCGCCGGGGCGAAACAGACCGTGAACGTCACGATCACCTCGAAGGCGTGTACGCCGGACGTAGCGACGATTCCGTCCGGCCCGACCACGTTCAAGGTGGTCAACAAGGACGCGGGCGACGTCACCGAGGCCGAGCTGGTCGACGGCGACACCATTCTCGGGGAGAAGGAGAACCTCACCCCCGGCCTGTCCGGGACGTTCTCGCTGAATGTGAAGGCCGGCAAATACCAGCTCTACTGCCCCGGCGCGGACACGGAAAAGGTCGACTTCACCGTCACCCAGGCCGCCGGCGCGACCGCCGCCGCGACCCGCGGCGCCGAGGTCACCACGGCGCTGACCGCCGCGACCACCGGCTACGCCACCTACGTCCGCCAGCAGGTCGCGGACCTGGTCACCACCACCGGCGCATTCGTGACCGCAGTCAAGGCCGGCGACCTCGACCAGTCGGCCAAGCTCTACGCGGCACCGCGGCTGGACTACGAGCGGATCGAGCCGGTCGCCGAGTCGTTCGGGGATCTCGACCCCGCGATCGACGCGCGGATCGACGACGCACCCGACGCGGCGAGCTGGACCGGCTTCCACCGGCTGGAGAAGGCCATCTTCGCCGACCGTTCGCTGGCGGGCACCGGACCGATCGCCGACAAGCTCAACACCGACGTCGGCAAGCTCAACACGCTCGTGGCCAAGGCGACCTTCCAGCCGGCGCAGATCGCCAACGGCGCCACCGAGCTGCTCGACGAGGTCGGCAAGACGAAGATCACTGGCGAGGAGGAGCGGTACAGCAAGCTCGACCTCCTCGACATGCAGGGCAACATCGAGGGTGCGGACAAGGCGTTCACTCTGCTGGAGCCGGCGTTGAAGTCGCTCGACCCGAAGCTCGCCAGCACGGTGCGCACCCGCTTCACCGCGCTGTACCAGGCGCTCTCCCCGTACAAGGAGGGCACCGGCTACGTCAGCTACGACAAGGTGACGCAGGACCAGCGTCGCGGCCTGTCCCAGGCGGTCGACGCGCTGGCCGAGCCGCTGTCCCAGGTCGCCGGGGTCGTCGTCAGCTAGTCCGGCCCCGGCGGAGCCGGGCAGCACACCAGGCAGGACGGGGCGCGGGTGGCCGTGCGCCGCGAATGACCAGGTCAGAAGGGTTGGGGGGTCGGGCGGTCGCCCGGCCCCCAACCCGTGGGAGAAACCCCCTGACCCACGGGAGAAGGGGTATCGACATGGCCGAGCGAGTCGCGTTGTCGCGCCGACGGGCGCTGTTCGGCGCCGCGAGCCTCGCCGGGGCGGGCGTGGTCGCGGCCACCGCCGCGGGCTGCGCGGA
>NZ_JAMQQF010000531.1:0-2215 GCF_023716945.1 Frankia sp. AiPs1
GAGCTCGCCGGCCTGGCCATGCCCCGCGCCCGGGTCGAGGCCGCCGTGGCCCAGCGCGACGACCCTGCCGGTCTGCCCGTCGGTGACCGGCTCGTCGCCTTCGGCCCGTCCGGCGTCGACGACGTGGAACTGCGCCTCATCCCGCATCCCGGCGCTCCGCCGCGGCCCGTGCAGAAGGGTGCTTCCGGCGGCGAGCTGTCCAGGGTGATGCTCGCCATCGAGGTCGTCCTCGCCGCCGCCGACGTCGGCTCCACGATGGTCTTCGACGAGGTCGACGCCGGCGTCGGCGGGCGCGCCGCCGTCGAGATCGGCCGCCGCCTGGCCCGTCTCGCCCGCACCCACCAGGTCATCTGCATCACCCACCTGCCGCAGGTCGCCGCGTTCGCCGACCGGCACCTCGTCGTGCACAAGGCCGACGACGGCTCGGTCACCCGCAGCGGCGTCATCACCCTCGACGACGCCGGCCGCGTCCGCGAACTGTCCCGGATGCTCGCCGGCCAGGAGGAGAGCACGCTGGCCCGCGGCCACGCCGAGGAACTCCTCGCCGCCGCCGCCGCCGACAAGGCCCGGCCGTAGCGCGGGCTTGCCTTAGCGCGCGCTCCAACACCTAGGGTTACCTGCTGACGGTGCACGGACCGGCGGGTAGGGAGCAGCGGCATGCATGAGGTCAACCTTGGTGGACTGAGGGTCTCGGCCCAGGGGCTGGGCTGCATGGGGATGAGCGAGTGGTACGGCGCCACCGACTGGGACGAGTCGATCGCGACGATCCAGCGCGCGCTCGACCTGGGCGTCACGTTCCTGGACACCGCCGACGTCTACGGGGCCGGGCACAACGAGGTGCTGGTCGGACGGGCCATCCACGACCGCCGGGACCAGGTGCAGCTGGCCACGAAGTTCGGCATCGACCGCTCCGCCGGCGACGGCGCCCGGGTCGTCCGGGGGGAGCGGGCCTACGTTCGGCGTTCCTGCGACGCCTCGCTGCTGCGGCTCGGCGTGGACGTCATCGACCTGTACTACCTGCACCGGCCGCCGCAGACCGCGGAGATCGAGGAGACGGTCGGGGCGATGGGCGAGCTCGTCGCGGAGGGCAAGGTGCGATACCTCGGGCTGTCCGAGGTCGACGGCGCGCTGCTGCGGCGGGCGCATGCCGTCCACCCGATCGCGGCGGTCCAGAGCGAGTACTCGCTGTGGACCCGCGATCCGGAGACGACCGTCGTCGACGCCCTGCGCGAGCTGAACGTCGGGCTGGTGCCCTACTCCCCGCTCGGCCGGGGCTTCCTCACCGCGACCCTCGACGGCGCCGACCTCGGCGAACGTGACTTCCGCGCCCGCAGCCCGCGCTTCGTCGGGGAAGCGGGCGAGGCGAACCGCAGGATCGTGGCGGCGGTCGCCGAGATCGCCGCCCGCAAGGACGCCGCCCCGGCGCAGGTCGCTCTCGCCTGGGTGCACGGGCAGGCCAGGCGGCTCGGTGTCCCGGTGGCCCCGATCCCCGGCACCAAGCGCCGCCGCTGGCTGGAGCAGAACGCCGCCGCGCCCGACCTCATCCTCGACGCCGACGACCTGGCCGTCCTCGACGCCCTCGATGCCCAGGTGGTCGGCGCCCGCTACTGATTATTCGCCTTACGCCGACCTCTGAGCTGCGACGGTCGAGGCAACCGGGCTGTCCGTGCCTGGACCGGCGTCGCCACGTCGCCACAGTCCGGGCAGACACTCCGCCCCATCGGTCGGGCCCTGACGGGGCGAGCGCGCTGCCGTGTCCAGGCCCAGTCTTCGGCGATCAGGGTGTTCCGCACGGTTCTCGGCCGGTCCGGGGTCGTCGGGTCAGGGGTGACGATGACGTTCCGTGGCCGGCGAGGGGGCCGGAAGCGGGGGTGTGCGTGGGACCGGTGCCACGTGGTCGCTCTGTACGGTCAAATCGGACGCTGAGCCCATCAGAGGAACCACATCGGCGCCCTCCCACGCATCCATCCCGAACAACCCTCCGCCGCCGCCACGCTCCGTGACCGTCGCTGCGCGCCGCGGCCTCCCCATGGCTGCCAGGGGTCCCCGTGATGCGCCGAAGGCGCCGGTTGTGGGTGGTGCGGGCTCAGGTGGATCGCCGGAGGTGATCGGACGGGACCCCGCTCGGACGCCGAGAACCAGGGGTCCCCGTGATGCGCCGAAGGCGCCGGTTGTGGGTGGTGCGGGCTCAGGTGGATCGCCGGAGGTGATCGGA
>NZ_JAMQQF010000531.1:2315-4146 GCF_023716945.1 Frankia sp. AiPs1
CGGGACCCCGCTCGGACGCCGAGAACCAGGGGTCCCCGTGATGCGCCGAAGGCGCCTCACGGGGGAGGTGTTACCGTGAAGTCCCGTGGAGGCGTCGGGTCCGGACCGGCGGCGTGACCACGGGAGTTTCACGTGGGCCAGGTGCATGTTACGAAGCACATCTTCGTCACCGGCGGGGTCGCGTCCAGTCTCGGCAAGGGACTGACCGCATCCAGCCTCGGGCGGCTTCTGAAGGCTCGCGGACTGCGGGTCACGATGCAGAAGCTCGACCCCTATCTCAACGTCGATCCCGGCACGATGAACCCGTTCCAGCACGGCGAGGTGTTCGTCACCGACGACGGAGCCGAGACCGACCTGGACATCGGGCACTACGAGCGGTTCCTCGACGTGAACCTCGACGGCAGCGCGAACGTGACGACCGGCCAGGTGTACTCGGCCGTCATCGCCCGTGAGCGCCGCGGCGACTACCTCGGCCAGACGGTGCAGGTCGTCCCGCACATCACCGACGAGATCAAGGACCGGATCCGGCGGCTCGCCGACGACTGCGTCGACGTGGTCATCACCGAGGTCGGCGGCACCGTCGGCGACATCGAGTCGCTGCCCTACCTGGAGGCGATCCGCCAGGTGCGCCACGAGGTCGGCCGGGACAACGCGCTGACGGTCCACGTCAGCCTGGTGCCCTACCTGGCCCCGTCCGGGGAGCTGAAGACCAAGCCGACGCAGCACTCGGTCGCGGCGCTGCGCAGCATCGGCCTGCAGCCGGATGCGGTGGTCTGCCGCTCCGACCGGCCGCTGCCCGACGCGCTGAAGAAGAAGATCGCGATGATGTGCGACGTCGACGACGAGGCGGTCGTCGGCGCACCGGACGCGAGTTCGATCTACGACATCCCGCGGGTGCTGCACCGGGAGGGCCTCGACGCGTACGTGGTGCGCCGGCTGGGGCTGTCGTTCCGCGACGTCGACTGGACCGAGTGGGACACCCTGCTGCGCCGGGTCCACCATCCGACGAACTCGGCGACGATTGCGATCGTCGGCAAGTACGTCGACCTGCCGGACGCCTACCTGTCGGTGACCGAGGCGTTGCGGGCCGGCGCGTTCGCCACCGATACCCGGGTTGACCTGCGTTGGATCACCTCGGACGAGTGCTCCTCGGCGGAGGAGACGGCCGCGCTGCTCGACGGGGTCGACGGGATCATCGTTCCCGGCGGCTTCGGGATCCGGGGCATCGAGGGCAAGCTCACCGCGCTGCGGCATGCCCGCGAGAACGGGCTGCCGACCCTGGGTATCTGCCTGGGCCTGCAGTGCATGGTCATCGAGGCGGCCCGCGGGCTCGCGGGCCTCGAGGAGGCGAACTCCACCGAGTTCGTGTCCGACACCCCACATCCCGTGATCGCCACGATGGCCGACCAGCACGAGGTCGTCGCCGGCACCCGGGACATGGGCGGCACGATGCGCCTCGGCCTGTACTCGTGCACCCTCGCCCCCGGCACGGTCGCCCGCCGCGAGTACGGGTTGCCGGAGGTCGCCGAGCGTCACCGTCACCGGTACGAGGTCAACAACGACTACCGCGAGCGGCTCGCCGCCGCCGGGCTGGTCTTCTCCGGTACCTCGCCGGACGGCCGGCTGGTCGAGGTCGTGGAGCTGCCCGCCGACGTGCACCCCTACTACGTCGGCACGCAGGCGCATCCGGAGTTCCGGTCCCGGCCGACGCGGGCCCATCCGCTGTTCCGGGGGCTCGTCGCCGCGGCGATTGCGCACGCCGACCGTCGCCGCGGGGTGCTCCCCGTGGACCTGGCGGCCGCCGACGCCGACGCCGCCGCCACGCCCGTCG
>NZ_JAMQQF010000532.1 GCF_023716945.1 Frankia sp. AiPs1
CGGGGTGCTGGCGATCGGCGTGGGAATCATGCTCGGCATTTTCGATCATCTGTTCGGTCAGAGCGATGGCGGCCCGAGCCGCCCCGCCGGTGGGCGGGGCGGCCCTGGCGGGCACAACCACACCTGATGATGATCTTTCGCGCAATCCGACATAAGGAGTAAGTCCCGTGACCGAACGCGTCGTGCTTGCCTACTCGGGCGGCCTCGACACGTCCGTGGCCATCGGCTGGATCGGCGCCGAGACCGGCGCCGAGGTCGTCGCGCTGGCGGTCGATGTCGGCCAGGGCGGCGAGGACCTCGAGGCCATCCGCGAGCGTGCCCTCACCTGCGGCGCCGTCGAGTCGATCGTGGTCGACGCCCGCACGGAGTTCGCCGAGTCCTTCGTCGCCCCGGCGATCCGTAGCAACGCTCTGTACATGGACCGGTACCCGTTGATCTCGTCGCTGTCGCGGCCGATCATCGTCAAGCACCTCGTCGCGGCCGCCCGCGAGCACGGCGCGGACGCGATCGCCCACGGCTGCACCGGCAAGGGCAACGACCAGGTGCGGTTCGAGGTCGGCGTGTCGGCGCTGGCCCCCGGGTTGAAGGTGCTCGCCCCGGTGCGCGACTCGGGCATGACCCGGGACAAGGCGATCGCCTTCGCCGAGGAGCGCGGGCTGCCCATCGACGTGTCCAAGCGCTCGCCGTACTCCATCGACCAGAACCTGTGGGGGCGCACCGCCGAGTGCGGCATCCTCGAGGACCCGTGGGCGCAGCCGCCGGAGGACGTCTTCGTCTACTCGGCGGACCCGACGGTCGCCCGGACCCCCGACGAGGTGACGATCTCCTTCACCGACGGCATCCCGACCGGCCTGGACGGGCGTTCCCTGCCGCTGGCGGAGCTTGTCGCCGAGCTCAACACCCGCGCGGGCGCGCACGGCGTCGGCCGGATCGACATGATCGAGGACCGGCTGGTCGGGATCAAGAGCCGGGAGATCTACGAGTGCCCGGCGGCGATCACCCTGCTGACCGCGCACCGTGACCTGGAGGACCTCACCCTCGAGCGCGACGTCGCCCGGTTCAAGCGGGGCGTCGACCAGCGTTGGGGCGAGATCGTCTACGACGGCCTGTGGTACTCGCCGCTCAAGGCCGCCCTCGACGCCTTCGTCGACTCGGCGAGCGCCGGGGTCAACGGGGACGTGCGGCTGCGGCTCGCGGGCGGGGTCGCCCAGGTCGTCGGCCGGCGTAGCCCGGGCAGCCTCTACGACCACGCGCTGGCCACCTACGACGCCGGCGACCAGTTCGACCAGGGTGACGCGCGCGGGTTCATCGAGCTCTGGGGCCTGCCGACGAAGGTCTGGGCGGCCCGCGAGCAGCGGCTGAACTCGTGACCTCGACGGATCGCTCCGAGGACGCGACGGCGCCGAAGCCGGCCGAGGAGTCAACCGCCGGCGGGGCTACCGACGCCGACGCGCCCGCCGGGGGGGTGCTCGCCGGCGGGGCGTCGGTCGGCGCGCCGATGCGGCTGTGGGGCGGGCGGTTCGCCGGCGGCCCGGCGGAGGCGCTCGCCCGGCTGTCGGTGAGCGTCCAGTTCGACTGGCGGCTCGCGCCGTACGACCTGCTCGCCTCGAAGTCGCACGCCCGGGTGCTGCACCGAGCTGACCTGCTCGACGACGCCGAGCTCACCGCGATGCTCGCCGCCATCGACGACCTTTCCGACGCGGTCGCCCAGGGCCGGTTCCGGCCCACGATCGAGGACGAGGACGTCCACACCGCCCTCGAACGCGGGCTGCTGGAGCGGCTCGGCGCACTCGGCGGCAAGCTGCGCGCCGGCCGCAGCCGCAACGACCAGGTCGCCACCGACCTGCGCCTGTATCTGCGCGAGCACGCCCGCCAGGTGGCGGCCCGGCTGACCGAGCTGTCCCAGGCGCTGGTCACCGTCGCCGGGCAGCACGTGGACACCCCGGCGCCGGGGATGACCCACCTGCAGCACGCCCAGCCGATCTCGTTCGGCCACCAGTTGCTTGCCCACGTGCAGGCGTTCGTGCGGGACACCGACCGGCTGCGGGACTGGGACCGGCGGGCGTCGGTGAGCGCGCTCGGTGCCGGGGCGCTGGCCGGCTCGTCGCTGCCGCTGGACCCGCGGGGCGTCGCCGCCGAGCTGGGGTTCGACCGGGCGTTCGAGAACTCGCTCGACGCCGTGTCGGACCGTGACTTCGCCGCCGAGTTCCTGTTCGTGGCCGCGCTGATCGGGGTGCACCTGTCCCGCCTCGGCGAGGAGATCGTGCTGTGGACGACCCGCGAGTTCGGCTGGGTCGAGCTGGACGACGCTTTCGCGACCGGCAGCTCGATCATGCCGCAGAAGAAGAACCCGGACGTCGCCGAGCTCGCCCGGGGCAAGTCCGGTCGGCTCATCGGCGGGCTGACCGGCTTCCTCGCCACCCTCAAGGGGCTCCCGCTCGCCTATGACCGGGACCTGCAGGAGGACAAGGAGCCGGTCTTCGACGCGGTCGACACACTGCTGCTGGTGTTGCCCGCGCTGACGGGCACCGTCGCGACGATGCGGGTCCGCCGCGAGCGGTTGGCCGCTGCCGCGCCGGACGGCTTCGCGCTGGCGACCGACGTCGCCGAGTACCTGGTACGCCGCGGCGTACCGTTCCGGCAGGCGCACGAGGCCGTCGGCCAGCTCGTCTCCTGGTGCGTCGCCCACGACGTCGACCTCGACGGTGTGTCCGACGACGACCTCGCAGTGATCAATCCGTTGCTGACCGCGGACGTGCGCAGCGTGCTGTCGGTCTCCGGCGCGCTGCAGGCCCGCTCCGCCCCCGGCGGGACCGCGCCGGACCGCGTGCGTGAGCAGCTCGCGGCGCTACGCCCGGTCCTCGACCGGGACCGCGAATGGGCGGTGGACTGACGGGGACCGTCGAGCTCCCTGAGGGGCCCGAGCCTCCCGAGGTATCCGAGCCTTCCGAGGTAGCTGGACCTCCCGAGGTACCGAAGACCCCCGAGGCTCCCGGGCCGGCCGCCCATGTGGCCGGCCCGGCGCCGTACCCGGCGAGCTTCTTCGACCGGCCCGTGCTGGCCGTGGCACCGGATCTGCTCGGTGCGACGGTCCGGCACGGGCCGGTCGCCGTTCGGATCACGGAGGTCGAGGCGTACGGCGGCCTGGGCGATCCCGCCTCCCACGCCTTCCGCGGGCCGACCCCGCGGGCAGCGGTGATGTTCGGGCCGCCGGGTCGGGCGTACGTCTACCTCAGCTATGGCATCCACTGGTGCCTCAACGTCGTCTGCGGGCCGGCGGGGGAGGGGTCGGCGGTGTTGTTGCGGGCCGGTGAGGTCGTCGACGGCGGCGAGGTGGCGCAGGCCCGTTGGCCGATGCTCGCCGCCCGGGACCTGGCCAGGGGGCCCGGTCGACTCGGGCGGGTGCTCGGCGTCGCTGCCTCGTTGACCGGAACTCCGGTCACGGGTGGCGGACCTCTGCTGGTCCTGCCGCCGGCGTCCGCGGCCGCCGAGCTCGGCGGCGGACCGGCGGTGGGCGGTGGGCCGCCAGTCGGCGGTGGGGAGCCGGGGACGGTGAGCCAACGAATCGAACGAGGCCCACGGGTGGGGATCAGCGCCGGGGCCGAGCGTCCGTGGCGCTTCTGGCTGGCGGGTGAGCCGTCGGTCAGCTCCCCGCGGCCAGGCCGTCGCCGCAGGTGACGGCCGAGGGGACAGATGAGGACGGACGGTGCGCCGTGCCCTCCTCGCCAACTTGGCCCAGACCGCCAAGCCTCCCATATCAGAACATCACATCGAACCCCTCCATGGGCGGTGTGACATAGGTCACACATCTGAGTGGGGGATTGATTTGACGGCCACCGTCATCCACCCGTAATGTTCTCTCTGTCAGCGCAGCACGGCGGACGCCGAACAGGGCGGCTCCACTCGCTGACAGAGCCCCTCCTCGGAGGGTGCTCGGGGAGAGCAAGTGCGAGGCGGCCCCTTCTTGGGCGTACTGACTAGCACTGCTCCACAAAACTTCGTAAGTGGCTAGGAATCTGCACGAGTGGGACATCTTCGGATATAACCTCGTCTGCGCCTGCTCCTTGAGAACTCAACAGCGTGCCGATTGTCAGTGCCAATTGTTTTACCTCGTTCATGGCCTGGCTGGT
>NZ_JAMQQF010000533.1 GCF_023716945.1 Frankia sp. AiPs1
ACTCGGCGGCCAGCGCGTCGGCGGTGCCCCGCGCCGCGATGGCCCGCACGGAGGCGAGGAACGCCGTCCGGGTCGCCGGGTCCGACGCACGGATGCGCTGGCCGAGGCGGTGGGCGGCGGGCAGCAGGTCGCCGTGCCCGACAACCTCGCTGACCAGACCCGCGTCCCGGGCGGCCACCGGGTCGAGGAACTCCCCGGACAGGCTCATCCGCAGCGCCCGGCGCTCGCCGATCGCCCGGGCAAGCAGGACACTCATCCCCCAGCTCGGCAGGACGCCGACCCGCGTGTGGGTGTCGGCGAACGCGGCCTTCTCCGAGGCGATGAGGATGTCGCAGTGCAGCGCCAGCTCGAAGCCGCCGGTGATCGCCGGGCCGTTGATCGCGCCGATCAGCGGCTTGCCGGTCGGCGCCCACGGCAGACCGGGCGGCAGGCCGCCGTCGCCCGGTCGGGTCAGGGCCATCCGTAGGTTCTCGCCGCTGCCGGCCACCTCGCCGAGGTCGAGGCCGGCGCAGAACGCCGGGTCGGCGCCGGTGAGGACGATGACGTCGACGGCGTCGTCGGCGTCCGCCGCGGCGAGCGCCGCCCGCAGGGCCCGGATCAGCCGGGCGGTCAGGGCGTTGCGTGCCTTCGGCCGGTGCAGGGTGAGGACGGCGACCCCGTCCACCCGCTCCACCAGGAGATCATCGGTGCCGGGATCGGCGTCGGCCATGACAGCTCCTCGTTCAGAAAGTCCGGATGTCGAATGGCGGGTCGCGGGTCCGGGTCGCGGGTCCGGGTCGCGGGTCCGGGTCGCGGGTCCGGGTCGCGGGTGGCGCGGCGCCGGTCAGATTGGGGGGACCGCCGGCAGGTCCGGGTAGTCGGGGGCGCGCCCGCTCGCCCGCCCGCGCATCGCCTCGCCGACCTCCTCGGGCTGGAAGGCCCCGGTCTGCCAGGTCGCGATCTGGTCGAGCCCGGCGGCGACGTCGTGGTCGCGGGCGTAGAGCAGGCTCTCCTTGCTGCCCCACACCGCCAGCGGGCTGCGCTCGGCGATCTCGGCGGCGATCTCGCGGACCCCGGCGAGCAGCGCGTCGTGGTCGCCGAACACCTCGTTGACGAGGCCGAGCTCACGGGCCCGCGCGGCCGGCAGGCGCCGTCCGGTGTAGGCCAGCTCCCGGGCCACCCCAGGCGGGATGAGCGTCGGCAGGCGCTGCAGGGTGCCCAGGTCGGCGGTGATGCCGATGTTGGTCTCCTGGACGACGAAGAAGGCGTCGTCGGTGGCGTACCGCAGGTCGCAGGCGGTGATCAGATCGAGGCCGCCGCCGAGGCAGCCGCCCTGCACGGCCGCGAGCACCGGCATCCGGGCCCGCTCCAGCGCGGTGAAGGCGTCCTGCATCCGGGCGATGAGCCGCTTGCGGCCGGCGTTGGCGCGCGCCGGGTCGCCGCCGGGCAGCAGGTCGCTGTGCTCGAACGAGGACAGGTCCATCCCGGCGCAGAAGTGCCGACCGGTCGAGGAGATGACCAGCACCCGCACGTCACCGGCGTCGCTGAGCCGCGTGACGACGTCGGGGAACTCCCGCCAGAACTCCGGCAGCAGGGTGTTGAGCTCGGCCGGCCGGTTGAGCACGAGTTGGGCGACCCGGCCGGCGACGTCGACCTCGAAGCAGCGGTGGCCCACGGCGGACTCCTCATCTGTTCAGCTGTGCAGCACAGCTCCTCGGCTGGTCCGACAGCGACCAGCGCGCCCCCGCGGCGGGATGTGCCGCGGGGGCGGGTGGGTCCGGGCCCCGGTGGGCTCGCCCCGGTGGGGTCAGGACAGGACGTAGCCGCCGTCGACGACGATCTGCTCGCCGGTCTGGTAGCGGGACGCCTCCGAGGCCAGGTAGACGGCGATGCCGCCCAGGTCCGCGGGGGTCCCCCAGCGCCGGCCCAGCAGCCGTGGCAGCGAGCGGGCGGCGAACTTCTCGTCGTCGAGCAGGTCGTCGGCCAGCGCGGTGCGGATGTAGCCGGGCAGGATGGCGTTGACCCGGATGCCGTCGCGGCCCAGCTCCACCGCGCAGCTGCGGACCAGGCCGGACAGCGCCGCCTTCGCCGTGCCGTACGCCTGGGTCCGCGCAAAGCCCCGGTTGGTTCCGATGATGCTCGACACCGCGACGAGGCTGCCTCCCGCGCCGGCGGCGACCATGTGCCGGGCCGCGGTGCGGAAGGTGAGGAACACCCCGTCGAGGTTGATCCGCAGCACCTGGTGCCACTGGTCGAGGGTCAGCTCGGTGAAGCGCGTCGGCTCCCCGCCGATGCCGGCGTTCGCGAAGCAGGAGTCGATCCGCCCGAACGCGCCCACCGCCTGCTCGAACGCGTCGATGACCTGCGTCTCGTCGCCGACGTCGCAGCGCAGCGCGAGCACCTTGCCGCCGTGGGCGGCGAGGGTCTGCTCCGCGGCGGCGTTCTTGCGCTCGTTCGTTCCGAGGATGACGACGTCCGCCCCGGCGGCGGCCAGCGCCTCGGCGATGCCGAGGCCGATCCCGCCGTTGCCCCCGGTGACGAGCGAGACCCGGCCCCGCAGGTCGAAGGAGGCGACGGCCGTCGGGTCGGGACTCGGGCCCGCCTCGGCGGCCCGCTCCGTTGGGCCGGGATGGACGGTCACGGCCGGATGGGCGGTTAAAGCGGGATGGGCGGTCACGGCGGGATGGCTCACCGGGTGGCGTCGAGCAGCAGCGGCCACACCGTCGGGTCGGCCTTCCAGGTCTCGTAGAAGGCCGTTCGGGTGTAGATGCCGCTGATCTTCGCGATGAGGCCCTTGCCGACCTCCTCCGGCGTGCCGACGACGGAGAAGGTGTGCAGGATCTCGTCGGTGATGAGGTCGGCCATGGCGTCCCACTCGCCGCGCTTGGACAGGTTGGTCAGCTCCGGCTGCAGCTCGCCCCAGCCGTGCACGTCGAGGACGCCCTTGTAGGCCGGGGTGGAGGCGTAGAAGGCGATCTGCTTCTTGGTCCCGAAGATCGCCTCCGCCAGCTCCTCCTCGGTGCGCCCGACCGTCACGAAGGACGGCCCGGCGATCGCGAAGCCGTCCAGATCGGCCTTGCCGGCCTTGGCCCGCCCACGCAACAGCGCCGGGAGGGTGACCTCCTCGAGGTACTTCTTCGTGCTGAACGGGTGGACGAAGAAGCCGTCGGCCACCTCACCGGCGACCTCGGTCATGCCCTCGCCGACGCCGGCGAGGTACACCGGCGGCGGGCCGTAGGGGTGCGGCTCCGGCGCGAAGAACGGCGTCATGAGGGTGTGGGTGTAGAAGTCGCCGCGGAAGGCGAGCTTGGTGTCGTTCTGCCAGGCGTCCCAGATCGCCCGGGTGGCCAGGACCAGCTCGCGCATCCGGGCGGCCGGGTGCGACCAGGTCATCGAGAAGCGCTTCTCGATGTGCGGCTTGATCTGCGAGCCCAGGCCCAGGATGAACCGGCCCTCGCTGTACTGGGCCAGGTCGTAGCCGAGGTAGGCCAGCGTCATCGGGGTCCGCGCGAAGGCGATCGCGATCGACGTGCCGACGCTGGCGGTCGAGGTCGCGTTGGCCGCCTGCAGCGTCTGCAGGAACGGGTCGTGGCGGGTCTCCCCCACCCAGATGCCGGCGTAGCCCTCCTTCTCGATGCGCGCCGCGCCCGCCGGTGTCGCCGCGAGGTCGTGCGACAGGTTTGCGTCGATCTTCATCCGCTCTCCTCCTGATGGCGGGGCCTGCCGACGACCGCCGCGCCCGTCTCATCATGCCGCCAGGGGCCGCCAGATGACCTGCCAACATAGTTTACAAAGTGAGCTTTGATGACACCGAACCGCGGCGCCGCGCGCACGCCCCCCACCAACCGCGACGGTCGATACGGACAGCACTCGGACGATCTCAGGGGGTGCCTCCGACCGGGAGCCGCGCCCCACGGCCGACAGGTCGATCGCGACCGCCACACCGCGAACCCTCCACTCTCAATCAGGTTTACATAGTTTACTAGGTGCTCGAGGGCGGGTGCCACCACCTGCGCGAGGCGGCGCGATCGGCCGATCGTGAGGATGCGGACGCGGGCCCGCCCCGGCCGGGGTGGGCCGGACCGCCCCTGCGCAGGGGGGCGGACCCGCCTCTCGACGGGGAGCCGGACCGCCTCCCGGCCGGGGC
>NZ_JAMQQF010000534.1 GCF_023716945.1 Frankia sp. AiPs1
GGACTCGCCGGCCGCCGGCGGCCGGCGGCAGCGGGCCCGCCGGCGACGGTCAGCGCACCTGGCCGAGTCGGATCAGGGTGGTCGTCCCCGGCAGCACCGGCGCGCGGCAGTGCCCGCAGACCATTTCGGGATGCAGCTCGGCGCCGCAGTCGTGCTCCCACCTGGTCGGCCCCGGGCCGTCGGTGACGTAACGGTCGCCCCACTCCATCAGCCCGAGCAGGATCGGCCGCAGCGCGCGGCCGGCCTCGGTGGGGACGTACTCGTAGCGCGGCGGGTGCTCCTGGTACAGCGCCTTGGCCAGCACCCCGCGCTCGACGAGGGTGCGCAACCGCGCCGCGAGGATGTCCCGACTCGCGCCTGTGTTGCGGACGATCTGGTCGAAGCGGCGCTCACCGAGCAGCACCTCACGCAGCGCGAGCAGGCTCCACCGCTCCCCGACGACCCCGAGCGCGTTGGCGATCGAGCAGTCCCGCCCGGCACCGGTCATGGTGACCATCCCCTCGACCGCACACTCCGCCCGCCCCTGCCCCGCCCGCCAGGAGCACTCGAGCACTCGAACATTCGGCGAAAGCGTAGATCCGGTAATCCAACCTACCACCGGCCGCCGCCCCCTCGCGGTAGACAGGACCCGGGAGCCACACCACATGGAGGAGACCTGCCATGACCACCGCAGGCGAGGACCGGCGACCGGTGCGCAGCGGGCGGGGCGGCACGACGACGCTGACGTGCCTCGGGCCGGCGCCGGACCCGCCGTTCGAGCGGGTGACGAGTGCGTCGGTGGTGGCGGTCACCGACGACGGCCGGCTGGTCGTCGCGGAGCTGGCCCGAGGGCTGGACATACCCGGCGGGCACGTCCAGCGCGGCGAGTCGTCGATCGACGAGACCGTGCGGCGGGAGGCGTGGGAGGAGGTCCGGGCCCGGCTCGGCGTCCTGCACCCGGTCGAGGTGATCGAATCCGACTACTTCGGCGCCGACGACCTGACCTACATGGTGATCCGTGCCGCCCGGGTCACCGAGCTCGGCCCCTGGGAGTCCGGCCACGAGTCCGCCGGCCGGACACTGATCGAACCCGAGGAGTTCCTGCGGCGCTACCGCGGCGGGGACCCGGCGCTCATGCGCCACCTCGTGACCGCCGCCCTCGCCGCCCTTCCCCGCCTTCCCGACCTTTGACCAGGACCGGTCGATGGGTGGCCAGACGCCTGATCCCCAGGTCCGGCTCACGCCGGCAGGTCGCACCACTGGGTGAGCCAGGCCCCCACCGCCGGAGCCCGGTCTCCGCGCCGTTCGCGCACCGTCGTCAGGGTGTCGACCGCTCGAAGGCACATCCGCTGCCAGCAGGCGGCTCGTTTCCCCGGCGAGGACTCGATCACCGGGATCGAGGTCTCCTCGGTGGCGTGCAGATTGTGCAGCGCCGCCGCCAGCACGGTCCCACCGTCCCCTGGGCTGCCGGGCCTGGGCCCGGCGATCGTCCCCGGCTCGCTGGCGAAGCGGAGCAGACTGCGGCCATCGCACGCCTGACACGCGCAGACGAGCAGTTGATCCTGCTCGTCGTCTACCAGGGCCCGCAGCCGCGCAGCGGGGACGTAGGTGAGCAGGTCCGGGACGAACAGGTGGGGGTCGCGGGCGGCTCGCCCGCCGCCCCCGGGAGGCCACCACTGGTGCCGCGTCGAGGGGAGTAGCCCCACTGCGCCGAGAGCTGCGCCGTGGGCCACCGCGCCGATGACCGAGACGTCGCAGCGGATGAGGCCGATCGGGACCGCTCGCGTCTCCCGCAGCAAGGCCACCAGGCCGGCCACGGTCCCCACCCGATCGAGCGGGTTGCCCCGGTGGGCGAGGACGATGGCGACCGGCCGGTCTGCCGCGATGACCTCTTTGGTGAGGGTGTCCAGCCCTCCTGCCAGCAGCCAACCGCGCGGTAGCGCTAGCACCACGACACCCGGCTCCGGGGCAGCCAGCGCCGAGGCAAGGGCGTCGCGGTCCGCCACGGCGATGACCGGGCTGCCCAGCAGCCGAACCGGGCGGTCGGACAAGCCCGGCCACCCGCCAACGCCCGGCAGAGCAGCCGCGCCGCCACCGATGAGGTCACGACCCGGTGGCGCACTGGCCCCGCCTCCGTCCGTGGCGGCCTGCTCGGCCGTGCGGTACGTGGCGGGATCGACGAGCACAGGCCGGTTCCGATATCGAACGCCGATCACGGAGCGGTCCGGTCTGCCGGCGACAACCGCGCCGCCGACGATCGTCAGGGCCTCGTCCACCAGAGCGAGGCCACTGTCGGTGAGGTAGGGCAGCACCGAGCCGTCGGGAACCGGGTGGAACGCCGCCTCCGATCCGGGCGGACGAGGAGCGAGCATCGCAACACCGCCACCCCACCAGAGGATCCATTGATGGACTACTATCCGTAGACTGTAGTCATTTCACTGCATCAGGTAAGCGAATCAACCAGTTTCAGGCATTGTCGCCTCGACCGCCCGCGTCAAGGTCTGGAAGGCCTCTCCTGAGGACTACTCAGGGCTGCCGAGGTCGGGTCGCGGCGATGTGATGCGAGTCTCCCAAGACGCATTACAGTGATCTCCAGCGAGGTCACACACCGTCACCCACACCTTGACGGCGGTGCGGCCATCGCTGCCGATGACTGCGTCGCGGAGGTGAAGCCATGTTCGGTCTGACGGTGCGCTTCGAGGTTCGCCCGGACACTGCGGACGCGTTCGACGCCCTCGTGGCGCGGACGGTGCCCCTCATCGCAGAACGGGAGCCCGGCACGCTGATCTACACGACGCACCGCGTCGCCGGCGACCCGAACGCCCGCCTGTTCTACGAGCTCTACCGGGATCGCGACGCCTTCGAGGAGCACGAGAACCAGCCCCACATGCACCGCTTCGCCGCCGGCCGCCAGTCGCTGCTCACGGGTCCGCCGCGCGTCGAGTTCATCACCTTCACCGCCGGCACCGGGGTTCCCGTCGCGACCGACGCCTGACCCGCGGCCACCCCGGCCGGGTGCGCCCACCAGTGGCGGGCCAGACTGCGGTATGTCACCGAAAGCAACGTCGACGTGCCGCAGGCAGGAGGGTGACGGATGAGGATCGGATTCGTCGGGCTGGGCGGGATGGGCATCGCCATGGCCCGCAACCTGGTCGCCGCGGGCCACACCGTGCTGGTCTGGAACCGCTCCCCCGGACCCGTCGCCGAGCTGGCCGCGGCCGGCGCCGTCCCCGCGAGCCTCGAGGAGGCCTTCGCAACCGGGACCGTGCTGAGCATGCTGGCCGACGACCGAGCCGTGACGGAACGCCTGCTCGACCCCGCGGTGCTGGCCGCGGCGCCGCCCGCCGCCCTGCACGTGAACATGGCGACGATCAGCACCGCCCTGGCGGAACGGGCGACCCGCGAGTACGCCGAGCGGGGCCTGCGCTACCTCGCCGCGCCGGTGTTCGGCCGGACGCAGGCCGCGGCGGCGGGCGAGCTCACCATCGTGACCGCCGGCGAGCCGGCGGTGATCGCGCAGGTGCAGCCGCTCTTCGACGTCCTCGGCCGGCGTACCTGGACAGTCGGTGAGATCCCGGCGCAGGCCAACCTGGTCAAGATCTTCGGCAACTACCTGATCGCCTGCTCCATCGAGGCGATGGCCGAGGCGACGACCGTGATCGAGGCGGGCGGCCTGGACCCGGCCCTGTTCATCGAGGTGCTGACCGACAACCTGTTCCCCGGCCCGGTCTTCGCCGGCTACGGCGGCATGATCGGGAAGAGGAGCTACGAGCCGGTCAACTTCCGGCTGCCGTTGGGGTTCAAGGACGTCAGCCTCGCGCTGTCCGCGGGCCAGGAGCGCAACGTCCCCCTGCCCTTCGGCGGCGTGCTGCGCGACGCGTTCATCGAGGCGCTCGCGCACGGCCAGGGGGAGCAGGACTGGGCAGCGGTCGCCGAGACCGCCCGCCGCCGCGCCGGGCTCGCCTGACGCGGCCCTGACGGGCACCCGACAGCTTCGGCGGCGCGGGCGGCTTCGGCGGCGCGGGCGGCTTCGGCGGCTCGGTCAGCCGGGGTGATTCGGGCGATGCCGGCGGCTGGGGTGGCTCGGGCGGCCGATGATGGCGCGGGGCCCGGCGAAAGCCGTCCCAGGATGCGGTGTCGC
>NZ_JAMQQF010000535.1 GCF_023716945.1 Frankia sp. AiPs1
GGCTCCGGCCGGCCGGATCTCGCCGCTGCCGGGGTCGCCGAGCTGCGGGCGCTCGGCGAGCGGGTCACCCCCGCCCGCCGGGCGGTGCTGCGGGTCCTCGCCGGGACCAGCGAACACCTTTCCGTCGACGACGTCCTCGCCCGCGCCGACCAGATCGTCCCGGGGCTGCACCGCACCACCGTCTACCGGGCGGTGGAGACCCTCGGTGAACTCGGCCTGGTCACCCACGTGCATCCCGACCACGGGCCCGCCGTCTACCACCTCGCCTCGGCCCTGACCGGCAGCGGCCACCTGCACGTGCGCTGCCGACGCTGCGGGGAGATCAGCGACGTGCCCGCCGACCTGCTCGACGCCGTCGCCGATCGGCTCGCCCACCAGATCGGGTTCCGGCTCCAGCCCGACCACGCCGCGCTCACCGGCCTGTGCCGGACCTGCACCGCTGCCGCCGATCCCGCCGGTCACCCACGCTGACCTGGGCTGACCCGCGATTCCGGGGCCGGCGTAGGCTCAACACCAGGGCGCAAACGGTCCCTCGTAGGAGTACAGCGCGGTATGGACGCGGCGGTCCGCCGTCCGAGGGAGGCCACGAACGATGCCGGTGCAGCCCAGCCCGGTGGTGATGGGCATCGAGACGTCCTGCGACGAGACCGGCGTCGCGCTCGTCCGCGACGGCGTCCTGCTCGGCGAGGCGCTGTCGACGAGCATGGACCAGCACGCCCGCTACGGCGGCGTGGTCCCGGAGATCGCGGCGCGGGCCCACGTGCAGGCACTGGTTCCGTGCGTGCGCGCGGCGCTGACCTCGGCCGGGCTGACCGCCGCCGACATCGGTGCCGTCGCCGTCACCGCGGGCCCCGGCCTCGCCACGGCGCTGCACGTCGGGGTGTCCGCGGCGAAGGCCTACGCCACCGCCCTCGAGGTGCCGCTCTACGGGGTCCACCACCTCGCCGGCCATCTCGCCGCGGACCTCGTCGACGGCGAGCCGCTGCCCGACCCACTCGTCGCGCTGATCGTCTCCGGCGGGCACACGTCGCTGCTGCGCGTCGGTGATCTGGCCCGAGACCCGATCATTCATCTCGGCGACACCCTCGACGACGCCGCCGGCGAATGCTTCGACAAGGTCGCCCGGGTGCTCGGCCTGCCCTACCCGGGCGGTCCGGCGGTCGACCGCGAGGCGGTCGGCAACGACCCGGCGGCGCTGGCGTTCCCGCGTCCGCTGACCGGCCGCACCGACTCGCCCTACACCTTCTCCTTCTCCGGGCTGAAGACGGCCGTCGCCCGCTGGGTGGAGGCTCATCCGGACTCCACCGTCCCCGCCGGGGATGTGATCGCGTCGTTCCAGGAGGCGGTGGTCGACGTGCTCACCGCCAAGGCGATCCGCGCCTGCCGTGACCACGAGATCGGCGACCTGCTCATCGTCGGCGGGGTCGCGGCGAACAGCCGGCTGCGGGCCCTGGCGGCGCAGCGGTGCGAGGCCGCCGGCCTACGGCTGCGGATTCCGGCCCGCAAGCGCTGCACCGACAACGGGGTGATGATCGCCGCTCTCGGGGACCTGCTGGTCCGTTCGGGGGCCGCGCCGTCCCGGCCGGACCTCGCGGCGATGCCCGGTGCCTTCCTCGACCACGCCCAGCTCGGCGTGGCGCACCCGGCGCAGCGCGCCGCCTGACGCCCGCCAGCCGACCCCAGCCGACCGCACCCGCCCCATCCGCTCGCCCCACCGCAGCCACTCCGTCCGATCGCGGCCGCTTCGTCCCCGGCCACAGCCGCTCGGTCGGGCCCGCTCCGTCCGCCCCACGCACCCGGGAGACCTCCGACGATGCATCTCGGTCACGACGAACTGCATCCGCCGCACGCGCACGGCGGTGGCGGCGGGCCGGTGCCGCCGCTCGGACGGGCGCCACGTATCGGCGTCGGCGGCCCGGTGGGCAGCGGCAAGACCGCGCTCGTCGCCGCGCTGTGCCGCTCGCTGGCGCCGAGCCTGCGCCTCGGCGTCGTTACCAACGACATCTACACCACCGAGGACGCCGACTTTCTGCGCCGCGCCGGGGTGCTGGACCCGGGGCGGATCCGCGCGGTGGAGACCGGCTGCTGCCCGCACACGGCGATCCGCGACGACATCACCGCCAACCTGGACATGGTCGAGGATCTGGAGGCCGACGCGGGCCCGCTCGATCTCGTCCTCGTCGAGTCCGGCGGTGACAACCTGACCGCCACGTTCAGTTACGGGCTGATCGATCGGCAGATCTTCGTCGTCGACGTGGCCGGCGGCGACAAGGTGCCCCGCAAGGGCGGGCCTGGGGTCACCCTCAGCGACCTGCTGGTCATCAACAAGACGGATCTCGCCCCCCTGGTCGGCGCGGATCTCGGTGTCATGGCCCGCGACGCGGCGGCGGCCCGTGGCACCCGCCCGGTGTTGTTCACGTCGCTGACCGCCGACCCCGGGGCCGGCGACGTGACAGCCTGGGTGCGGGCCCAGCTCGCCGACCTGTCCCCCCACGGCCCCCGAGGCACCGCCCCGGCCGCCGCCGGGTAGGCCAAGCGGGCCAAGCGGGCCGCGTCACCGTGAGCCGGCCCCGGTCCGACCGTCGGACCATCCCCGGGGCCGCGCGCCGGCCGCCGGGCGAGCGCGAGGGGAGTCGTGATGCCAGCAGCCGTGCCGCCGGTGCACCGCAGGACGATCGAGATCGAGGTCCATCAGGCCGACGACCTGCTGATCGCCCAGGCGAGGCTGCGCGATACCCGGCCCTGGCATCCGGACCCGGCCCGGGTGCTGCTGCACGACATGCAGCTCGCCCTGCACGTGCGGACGCCGGACCTGACGATCGTCGCCGTCGAGTCGGGGATGAACGCCTTCCCGCACACCGAGTGCCCGCTGATCAGGCCGAGCTTCGACCGCCTCGTCGGGCTGTCCGTGCGCCGCGGCTTCACCCGGGCGCTGCGGGAGACCGTGTCCGGTGTCCACGGCTGCTCCCACCTGCACGAACTCGCCCGTGCCGCCGGCCCCGCCATCATCCAGGCGACGCTGAGCGCCGCCGACGCCCGCCGCCGCGGCCTGACCCCCGGCGCCGAGCCGCCCGTCCAGCGCGAACCCGCCACGGCCGCCGGGACACCGGACGGCACCGGGACACCGGACGGCACCGAGACACCGAGTGCCACCGCGACACCGGACGGGCCCGCACCCTCGGGTCCCGTGGTGAGTGGGCGGCAGGCCGCGGCCCTCACCGGGACCTGCCACATCTGGGCACCCGACGGCATCGCCACGCGGAAACTCGCCGCCGGCTGGCGTCCGGGCTTCGACCCCTACCCCGCGCCGCCGCTCACCGCGTACGAAGGGAGCTGAACGCCCGCCGACCGGCGGACGCATCGGCCGTCCCGACCGGAAGGTCAGGAATTTTCCCGCATCGCGGGCAGTCACGAGCAACGAGAACTACGGACTCATTCCCGCGTGTCGCGAGCACGACGAAATGCGGCGGAAACCGGTGGTCGAGCGCAGTCTCACAAGTGTTCCCAACCACCCCCGTCCGTCTTCACTCATGCAATGCGGGAGAACTTCTCATGGCACTTGTCTGGCCCGTTCAGAAGCCCGGTGACGTCGGACACAGCGTGCAGCTCGTGCAGTATCTTCTCGGCGCGCACGACCTGAACATCCTCGTCGACGGCGTCTACGGACTCGTGACCACGGCCGCCGTGCGCGATTTCCAGACCCGGTACCGGCTGACGCCCGACGGGGAGGTCGGCCAGCGGACCTGGCCGGCGCTGATCGTGCCGGTGCGGACCGGTTCGCGCGGCGACGCCGTCCGCGCCGTGCAGGACGCGGCCAGCCTGCTCGACCCCGACTACCGGTGGACACTCCTGGTGGACGGCGAGTTCGGGTCGCGCACCGATGCCTGGGTGCGGCACTACCAGTTCAGCGTCCACGCCGTTGTCGACGGCGAGGTCGGCCCCACCACCTGGAACCATCTGGCCAGGGTCGACCGGATCAGCTGACCGCGCCGACCACGGGCAGAGCCGGCCACGGGCAGAGCGGGCCACGAGCAGGGGGCCGGCCACGGGCAGGGCCGGCGCGGTGCCTACTCGGCGGTCTCGGGTGCGAGGAGCGCCGGGGCGGGCGGGTTGGTCGGC
>NZ_JAMQQF010000536.1 GCF_023716945.1 Frankia sp. AiPs1
GCGCCAGGCTGCCCGCGACCGGCCGCGGCCCCCAGCTCATGAGCAGCGTGAGTTCGCGGCGCAGGGACTGCGCCGCCCGCGGCACACCGGACTCCTCGGCGTGGCGCACGGCGTTCTCCATCGCCCGCTCGGCCGCGGCGAACTGGCCGGCGGCCAGGTAGGCGTTCGCCTGGCTGCGGCAGGCCAGTGCCGCGCCGACGTCGTCGCCGGAGCGGACGAAGTTGGCCAGCGACGCGGCGGCCTCGGTCAGGGTGACGGCGACCAGGCCCTCCGGGTCGGTGGAGAAGAGCACCCGCAGATGAGCGAGCCGGGCGTGCGCCCGCAGCCCGTCCTCACCGGCCCGCCGGGCCCGCTCGGTGACCTGGCGAAGGATGCGTTCGGCGTCGGAGAACCGGCCGAACGAGTACAGCGCCCAGCCAAGGTCGATCTCGGCGCGCAGCCGCAGCGGGTCGGTCTCGGGCAGCAGGGTGATGGCCCGCTTGAGGAGCTGGGCGGCGCCGGCTTCGTCGCCCTGGCGCACCCGGTCGGCGGCCTCGATGAGGCAGGTCGCCGCGGACCGGCCCAGCTCGACGGTCTCCGCGTCGCGCTGGCCGATCTCCACCCGATTGCGGAACGCCTGCTCCAGGTGGTAGCCGACGAGCTCGTCGTGCTCGCCCGGGCCGCCGACGAGACGGGCCTGCAGCCAGTGTGCGAACTGCTGGTGCAGATCGGCCCGGCGCTGCTTCGAGGTGGCCTCGTAGGCGCAGTCGCGCAGCAGCACGTGCAGGAACCGGAAGGCCTCGACGCCCGGCAGGTCCGAGCGGTCGGGGTGGACCAGCTCCTTGCGGACCAGGTTCAGGCAGTGCACGGCGACCATCGAACGCTCGGCCGGTTCGGACAGGTCGATGACGGCGTCGAGGTAGAAGCGCTCCCCGACGACGGCGGCGCGTTCCAACACGCTGCGCTCGGGCGGGTCGAGGCGGTCGAGCCGGGCGGCGAGCAGCGAGGAGATCGTCGGTGGCACGGTCACGTGGCGCAGGCTGCCGGTGGCGATCCAGCGGCTGCCCTCCCGCCGCAGCAGCCCGTCGTCGACGAGGGCGGCGACCATCTGCTCGACGAACAACGGGTTGCCGGCCGCCGAGGTGGTGATCCGGGTGACCAGCGCCGGGTCGAGGTCGTCGGAGCCCATGAGGCTGCGGATCAGGCGTTGGCAGCGGGCCTCCGTGAGCGGGGCGAGCAGCATCGAGGTGGCGTTGAACTTGCCGCCGCCCCAGTCCCGTCGGTCCTCCAGCAGCTCCTGGCGGGCCAGGCAGAGCAGCATGATCGGTGCGTCGCGGGACCAGTCGGCGATGTTCTCGATCAGGTCGAGCAGCGTCGGCTCGGCCCAGTGGACGTCGTCGAACCACAGGATCAGCGGCCGGCGTGCCGCCAGGGCCTGGAAGAACGAGCGGACCGCCCAGAAGCTCTCCTGCGGGCCGAGCTCGGCGCCGCCGAGCCCCACCAGCGGGGCGAGCGCCTCGACGATCTCGGCGGCCTGGCCGACGCCGTCGAGCAGTTCGCGCAGCCGGCGCCGGCCGTCCGGGGCCGCCTCGTCGGCGGTCAGTCCGGTGGCCTGGCGCACCATCTCCATCAGGGGCCAGTAGGCGATGCCCTCGCCGTAGGACAGGCAGCGGCCGGTGAGCACCGTGGCCCGGGTGGCCATGGAGGTGCAGAACTCGCCGACCATCCGGGACTTGCCGATGCCCGCCGAGCCGAGCACGGTGAACAGGTGGCAGGCGCGTTCCTCGGCCACCGCCTCGTACGCGTCCTGCAGGCGGCGACGCTCCCGGTTGCGGCCGATCACCGGCGCGGTGAAGCCGTGGACCTGCGCCCGGCTGCCCGGGCCGGCCGTCGGGTCGACCAGGCCGGTGAGCTGGTGCACCCGCAGCGGGTCGCGTTTGCCCTGCACGACCAGCGGGCCGACCGAAGTCACCGTGACGCTGTGGCGGATGAACCGGTGGGTGGTGTCGCCGATCAGAATCTCGTCCGGTGGTGCGGCGCTCTCCAGCCGGGCGGCGACGTTGACCGCGTCCCCGGTGACGCCGCCGCCGGCGACGGTGACCTCACCGGTGTTGATCCCGATCCGTACCCGCAGCCGCAGGCCCCACTGTGCCTGCAGATCGGCGTTGAGCGCCGCCATGGCGGCCCGGATGTCCAGCGCCGAGCGGACGGCGCGCAGCGCGTCGTCCTCGTGTAGTACTGGGATGCCGAAGACGGCGAAGACGGCGTCGCCGATGAACTTCTCGACCGAGCCGCCGTGGTTGTAGATCACCTCGCGCACGGTGGTGAAGAACCGCCACATCACCTGCTGCAGCGGTTCCGAGTCGATCTTCTCGCCGATGTCCGTCGATCGGGCGATGTCGACGAACATGATCGTTACAGTTTTGCGCGCTCCACTTCCCCCGGTGGGCAGGGGGTTCCCACACCCGGAGCAGAAGCGCGCCCGCTCGGGGTTGTCCTCCGCGCAGGTCGGGCACGGCACCATGTGCCGGATGGTAGGCCGATCTCGGGCCGGTGCGGTGGGGGATGCGCCTACCCGACGCGTCGGAGGTGATCCGTCCCACAGTGGTGCCACTTTTCTGTCCCGCCCGTGCGGTGGGCCCGTGGGGCGCGGCGAGCGATCCGTACCGCGTTGGCCGCCGCCCGTCGGACGAGGTGTATCGATCATGAGGACAGATCCCGTCCCACCGCGAACAGGCCGGTGACCAGGGCAAGGATCCCCCAGCCGATGGCACTCGCCTGCGCGACGAGGACACCGAACGCCGTCATGTCGTGGCCGATGAGCAGCCCCGGGCGCTGGCGCCGTCTGGGCCGAGGAAGTCGGTGACGTCGCCCTCGCGGTCCGCGAAGCTGATCGCCCGCACGGCGTGATGCGACCCGTACCGCTTGGTCAGGCGGTCTACCTGGACGACGGCGGTGACGGGAGCCTCCCGGCGGATCGTCCGATCGGGGCGGCCTCTACGGTAACCGCTCGCTGTCTGCGCCCCACCGTTGGGCTGCCCCGGAATGGGTGGATCCGGGCGCGGCGGGTACGTGCGCCGGGATGGACGCCAACAACGCGACGAGCTGGGCCCGCTGCGCCGCGGTGAGATGCCGGGTGAAGCCGGCCACCGTCTCCGCCCGCCGCCGGCGGCCGACGTCGATCGCCTCCCGGCCCGCCGGGGTGAGCGCCAGCAGCACCGCCCGCCGGTCGGTGGGATGCGAGCGGCGCGCCACCAGGCCCTCCGACTCCAGGTCGTCCACCGTCTCGGTCATCGTCCGGGGGGCCACCGCGACCGCGTCGGCAAGGTCGCGCAGCCGGCAGGGCCCGCTGTCGGCGAGCAACTGCAGGACCTTGAACCGGCGCAGGGTCAGCCCGACGCTTGCCCGCAGCGTCTCGTCGACCGCGCTGCGCACCTGGTGGCCGGCGGCGAGCAGCAGGTTCACGACCTCGTCGCCGGTGTCCGGTGGCGGCATCCGGGCGTCCTCCTCGTCTACGGTGGTGGTGGCGCTATCTTAGGACGATAGCCCTCACAGTGAGGGTGCCTCTCATAGTTGGGGTACCTCGGTCACGAAGGAGTCCCACGTGGATGCCCTCGCCTGTCTCATGACGCGTCGCACCGCGACCCGCATCGTCGAACCCGGGCCGACGACGGAGCAGCTCGCCGTCCTGCTCAGCGCCGCCACCACGGCGCCCGACCACAAGATGCTGCGACCGTGGCGGTTCGTCGTCGTCCGTGGCGACGCGCGGGCCACCCTGGCGGGCGCCATCGCCGCGGCGGCGCAGGCCGTCGGCACCCTGCCCGAACCGGTCGTGCGTAAGGCCGCCGGCAAGGCCACCCGCTCCCCGGCGCTCATCGCCGTCGTCGCGGCCCGCGTCGAGTCGAAGGTGTCCCGCGCCGAGCAGGACGCCTCCGCCGCCGCGGCGGCGCAGAACATCTGCCTGGCCGCTCACGCCCTGGGCCTCGCCTCGGCCTGGAAGTCGGTGCCGCTGCCGGACAGCGCGCAGGTCCGGGCGGCCTTCGGGCTGGCCGACGGCGAGGAGCTGGTCGGCTGGGTCGAGCTCGGCACCCAGGATCAGGCCGCGCCGCTGCCGCCGCGGCCCGCGGTCCCGCTCGACC
>NZ_JAMQQF010000537.1 GCF_023716945.1 Frankia sp. AiPs1
GAAGCGGCGCGACCGGCTCGGCGGCGGCCTTGCGGCCCCGGGCGGTGGGGGCTGCGGGCGCTGCGGCCGGCGTCACGTCGAGGGCGACCGTCCGCCATCCCTCGAACACCTCGGTGACGGTGTAGCCGTCGGCGCTCAGCGCGTCACGGAAGCGGACGAGCTGCTGGTAGGACAGCGTCAGATCCGCCGTGGCAACGGCGGTCTCCGCGTTCTGCGCACCATCCGGGCCGTCGGCCGGATCCACGTCCGGAATTGTCGCGACCGTCGCCGACACCCGATAGGTGGTCGAGGCGGCGGGGTTCACCGTCCCGGTCACGGTCCACGAGCGGCTGGCGACCCAGCCGACGGGCGGCTCGAGTGGCGCGCTCTCGGTCTGGGCGGCCAGCAGCGTTGCAATCTTCGCCCCAGCCGTCATGGGCACCGGGTCGTCGCTCCTACCCCATCGCACGCGCGCACGTCCTTTCCTTGCGAAGTCGGCATCGTCCGCACGCCTGTTCGGCAGCGCCGGCGTCCCCCGGCCCCGGGGACGGCCCGGCCAACAGGCCGTCGGCGTGGACGAGACCGCATTCTGACGGACAGACCGGATGCGCTCCGCATCGGGGTGTGTTCCGACACAGCGGCGACATATCGGCGCAAACTAGCGGGAGGTCCGACATGATTGACGCACGCCAAGGAGCGAACGATCGGTGCGGCGCAGACATCGGCACGGATCACGGCGTGCGCGGGGCCCGCCGCCCCGCCCCAGAAATCGCCGGAGGCGGGGCGCGGATTTCCGCCGCGACAATCATTTCATGATCATATACAGGAACTACACATAGCAGTTAGTTGATTACCTAGCTGTTCCACGTCGGTGGCGGCCTCACGGGCCACCCCGTCCGGGATGGCTCTGCAGACGGCGTTCCCGGCCCCCGCCGAGGTGCCCGCGGCGCGGCTCGCCGCCCCGCCCGTTCCGCCAAGCCAGCCCGGGCGTTGGACCACGAGCGTTATATTCTGCTTGCCGCACGTGACATACAGCGACGGTCTTCTACGACAGCGAGGTCGGGCGGAGTCAACGGTGTCAGACGAAGTGGCGGTCGGGTCCGGTGTCGGTGACGCTGCGTCCCCACCGTCGACCACCGGAATCATCAGGGTGTTCCTTCTTGACGACCACGAGGTAGTACGGCGCGGCCTGCGGGATCTCCTCACCGACGAACCCGACGTTGAGGTGGTCGGCGAGGCCGGCCGGGCCGACGAGGCGCTCGGTCAGATCATCGCGCTGCGACCGCAGGTCGCGGTGCTCGACGCGCGGCTGGAGGATGGCAGCGGCATCGAGGTCTGCCGCCAGGTGCGCTCGGCGAACCCCGAGATCGCCTGTCTCATCCTCACCTCCTTCGACGACGAGGAGGCGCTCTTCACCGCAATCATGGCCGGCGCCGCCGGCTACGTCCTCAAACAGATCCGGGGCACGGCTCTGGTGGACGCGGTCCGCCAGGTCGCCGCGGGCAAGTCCCTGCTCGACCCCGCGGTCACACCGCGGGTACTGGTGCGTCTGCGGGAGGGGCCGGCCGAGGACGAGCGGCTCGCCGGCCTGACCGACCAGGAGCGGCGGATCCTGCGGCTGATCGCGGAGGGGCTCACGAATCGCCAGATCGCCAGCCGGATGTTCCTCGCCGAGAAGACGGTGAAGAACTACGTGTCGTCCATGCTGGCCAAGCTCGGCCTGGAGAGCCGAACCCAGGCCGCCGTCTTCGCCACCCGTCTGAACACCTGACGCGCCTGCCGGCAGGCCGGCAGGCGCTAGCGGGCGGCCGAATGGTCCGCCGGCGAGTACGCGTACAGCGCTCCCGGCGGGGTGATGAGCGGGACCAGCCAGGTCACGGTCGTGCCGATGCCGTTCTCACCGGGGCCGAACGCCATCCGGCCGCCCAGGTCCAGCGCCCGGCGGCGCAGGTTCGCCAGCCCACTGCTGCGCGAGGCGCCGCCGGGACCGCAGCCGTCGTCGCGGACCTCGACGAGGACGTCCACGCTGGTCACCCGCAGCAGAACATCGATGCGGGTGGCCCGGGCATGCCGGGCAATGTTGGACAGCGCCTCCCGCAGCGCGGCGAGCATGTGCGGGCGGATCGCCGCGGGCACCCGGCGGTCGATCGGCCCGTCCACCCGGATCGCCGGGCTGATGCCGAGCGTGCGCTCGGTCTGGGCGACGATCGACCGGATCTCGATGCCCAGCTCGGCGCCGTCGGGGTCGGCGGCCGTCAGCGAGAAGATGGTCTGGCGGATGTCGGCGATGGTCTGGTCGAGCTCGTCGGCGGCGACGTGCAGCCGCCCCGCCGCCTGGCCGTCCAGGACGCGGGCGAGGCTCTGCATCTGCAGGCCCGTCGCGAACAGCCGCTGGATCACGACGTCGTGCAGGTCGCGGGCGATCCGATCACGCTCCTCGAACACCGCGAGGCGCTCCCGGTCGCGGTGGATGCGGGCGAGCTCCAGCGACAGGGCCGCCTGACCGGCGAAAGCGGCGGCCATCTCCAGGTCGAGGCCGCTGAAGGTCTCGAACGGACCGCTGGTGCCGAGCACGAGGATGCCCAGCGCCCGCCCGCCCGCCATGAGCGGCACCACCATCCCGACGGTGGCCGCCGCGTCGGGAGTCTGCGCGCCGAGCAGTGGGCCGCCGGGTGCGCCGGCACCGACGAGCACGGCCCGGCCGGAGCGCATCGCCTCGGTCATCCGCTCGTTGCCGGTGAAGACCTGGCCGCGCAGGTGTTCCTGCCCCGGTCCGTCCACCACCCCGACGACGAGACCGGCGGCGTCGGGGACGAGGATCGCCGCGAGGCGCGCGGCGGTCGCCTGCCGGGCGCGGCGCGCCACCAGCTCCAGGGCCTCCTCGGGATCGGCCACCGACAGCAGCGCCGTCGTGATCTCCGCGCTGGCGGACAGCCAGGCCTGGCGGCGCCGCGTCGCCTCGTACAGGCGGGCGTTCTCGATCGCGAAGCCGACCGCGGCGGCCAGGGCGCAGGCCAGGCTCTCGTCCTCCCGGCTGAACTCGCCGCCGCCCCGCTTGGCCCCCAGGAACAGGGTGCCGAACGCCTCTCCGCGCACCATGATCGGGACGTTGAGGAAGGTGTCGAAGCGGGGATGCCCCGGCGGGAAACCGACGGCGGCCGGATGGCCCGCGACGTCGGCGACGCGCAGCGGGCGGGGATGGCGCAGGCTCTCCCCGATCAGACCACGGCCCAGCGGCAGCCGGCCGATCGTCCCGGGCACGCCCTCGGCAAAACCGACGTGGATGAGCTCGGTGATCTCGCCGGCCTCGCCGATGACCCCGAGGGCGCCGTATTCGGCGTCGACGAGCTGGCTGGCGGCCTGCGCGATGCGCCGCAGCGTCACCGGCAGGCTCAGTTCTCGGGCGACGTCGACCACCGCGTCGAGCAGGCCCTGCATCCGCGACTGGACCGAGGCCACCTCGTCGACCTGCGCGGACAGGCGGGTGCGCAGCTCGTCGAGGGGCGAGGGATCGCCCGCGGCCGACACCGCCCGCGGACGTCCACCGGAGGGCACAACGGTCATCGCGGGTGATTCCTCCTCGCGCCGCGCGGCTGGCAGCCGGGCCCCTTGGCGAAGAGCGGCCGCCCGAAGGTGGGATCACTCTGGCGTGCAGGATATCCACCCACGCGACTGCGGGGAATACCCTCAGCGGCGGCCCCGGGTCCCTTCCGCCGCCGGCGCCCGGGTCCGCCACCTCCACGCCGCCCGGCGCAGCTCGGACGCGGCGCAACATGGAGCGCGGAGCGCGGGCGGAAGTACAGTGTTCGCCATGGCAGTGCTGCGTCCTCTCCTGCACCGCGACCGCGTGACGGACCTGGGTCGGGCCGTCAGCGCGGCGTGTACCGGGCGGGTCTGAGGCGCCTCGTCGTCGCCGCTGCGCGGGTGCCCGGCGCACCTCGACGCAGTCCGCGGTCGGATCGGCCGCCCCCCGCCCGGGTTCACCGGGTTGGGTTGACTGACGAGTCCCACAGCCGCCGCCTGGGGCGTGTCGCGTCCGTCGGCGGGCCGGCGTGCGCCCAGCCCCGTTCGCCGCCCTCCGGTCCCGCACTGCGCCGGGCCCGACCGAACGCCCCCACGCGCTCCCGCTCCTGCGA
>NZ_JAMQQF010000538.1 GCF_023716945.1 Frankia sp. AiPs1
GGCGCGTGCGGCGAGCGTGCGGGCTGATCGGCACCGGGTCGCTGCGCAGGGCCTTCGTCCAGCTCGCGATCCGGCCGCCGGGGTCGAACCAGGCCGGGTCGACGCCTGCCGCGGCGAGCAGCGTGGTGGCGCCGATCGGCAGGGCGAGCAGGGCCTCGGCGACGGCGGGCACGACGGCCAGGTGGCGGCGCAGCTCGGCCGCGGCCGGTCCGGCGGCGTTCGTTCCCGCCAGCCACGCCTCGGCCGCCGCGACCGTCGTCAGCTCGCCCGCGGGACGGGTCACCGGCGGTACAGCGTCAGCCGGTGGGACAGCGACGGATGGGAATGAGCCGACCGCGGGGGCGGGCTGGTCCGCGGTCGGGTGCTCGCCGCGGACGCGGCAGACGAGTTCGCCGAGCAGCGCGCGGCGGATCAGCGGCGGCGGGTACGGGTGGCCGGGTGGGGACAGCCCGGCGAGGCGGGCGGGCGCGGCGTGTTCGAGTTCGTCGACGACCCAGGCCGCCGCGTCGGCGATCATGACGGCGGAGAAGGCGTCGGCGAAGACCTCCGCCTGCCAGCCCGACCACTGGGCGGCGAGCTGCGCGTCCCCGCCCGAGGCGGCGCGCACCGCCTGGTCCAGCGCGGCGCGGGTCCGGTCGGGCAGGCCCGCCACCAGGTCCCGCTGGACGTGGTGGCCGGTCTCGTGGGCCGCGGGGGCCAGCCACCATGCCTGCCGGGTGGACCATTCCGGCAGGGCGATCGCCGGGATCGGCAGCTCGTGCAGCAGGGCACGAGCGGCCTCGTCCACCGCGTCGGTGTGGGCCGGCGGCCGCAGTGGCACCGGCACGCTCGACCGGGTGACGGCGAAGGCGTTGAAACGGGGGTCGACGTAGGCGAGCGGACCGGTCGGCGCGGGCCGCCCCATTGCCGCGAACGGCTGCGACCAGCACGACCGGACGAGTTCGTCGGCGGCCAGCAGAATCGGGCCCAGTCGCTCGTCGAGCCGCTGGTCATACCGTTCGCGATACCAGTCGAACGTGCGCCGCACGACGGTCAGCATCGTTTCCACCGACCGGCATCCGTCGTAGCGCGCACCGCTGTCGCCCAGCTCTCGCAGGGAAGCGACTCGGCCGGCCAGGGCGGCGAGCATCCCGCCCAGCACCTCGTCGAGTATCCGAAAATGATTCCCAAAGCGGCGGAACCGGTCATCTCCGCGGCGGGCGTCCAGCCATCCGGAGATATCTCGCTGCGCCTGCAGCACCGCCTCCGCCGTCCGGTCGATCCGCCGCCGCGACCGATCGGAGCCGAGATCAACCCCCATGTCGGCAAGAGTACCGAGTCGACCACAATGCGTCTTGCCTGGGAGGTTCATCCGCCCCTTTCAGTGGCTTAACGCGCCGGCCCGGCTGCGCCACCGCAAACAGCTCGGCCGCGCGCATTCCCTGCGCGGCGCGAGACGGGCGGCGCAAGGTGGGCGACGCGAGACGGGCGGCGCAAGGTGGGCGGAGTTAGGGTCGTCTGTCATGAGAGCCGTGGGAGTGGTCGAGTTCGGCGGGCCGGAGGCCCTGCACATCGTGGACGTGCCCGAGCGGCATGCCGGTCCCGGCGAGGTCCGGATCCGGTCCGCCGCCGCCACCGTGAGTCCGACGGACACCTTCACGCGCAGCGGCGACCGGGCGAAATGGCTGTCGAAGTGGACGCCGCCCTACGTGCCGGGGATGGATGTCGCCGGCGTCCTCGACGAGATCGGCGAGGGGGTGTCGACGGATCTCGCGATCGGCGACCATGTGATGGCGATCGTCGTTCCCGCCGCGTCGAACGGCGGTTACGCCGAGCAGGTGGTGGTGCCGGCCGAGTCCGTCGCCCGAGTCCCCGCGGGCGTCGGCGACGTGGCCGCCTCGACGCTGCCGATGAACGGGCTCACCGCGCGGCTGGCGCTCGACCTGCTGGGCCTCACCCCCGGGCAGACGCTGGCGGTGACGGGGGCAGCCGGCTGCTTCGGTGGCTACACCGTCCAGCTCGCCAAGGCCGACGGGCTGCGGGTCGTCGCCGACGCCTCCGAGGCGGACACCGAGCTCGTTCGGGAGCTCGGCGCCGACATCGTGGTGCGCCGGGGCGACGACGTCGCGCAGCGGATCCGAGCGGCGGTGCCCGGCGGGGTGGACGGGCTGGCGGACGGTTCGATCCAGAACGACGCCCTGCTCAGCGCGATCCGCGACGGCGGCGGGTTCGCCGCCGTCCGTCCGTTCCAGGGCGAGACCAAGCGTGGCATCACGATCCACCAGGTATGGGTGCGTTCCTACGCACGCGAACAGGCCAAGCTCGACCGGCTGCGCCAACTCGTCGAGGAGGGTGCGCTCACCCTGCGGGTAGCGAAGACCATTCCGGCCGAGCAGGCCGCCGAGGCACACCACCTGCTGGAGAAGGGCGGCATCCGCGGCCGACTCGTGCTGACCTGGTAACTCGCGTTGACCTGCTAAATCGCGGATCCGAGCTGCGGTGACGGCGATGGGAACGCCCCGGAAGTGGCCGCCATTTTGAGGTAGGGTTTCGGCAAGCGGCGCCGCCGCGGTCGGGCGCCGCGGGTGCGGCGCCGGCGGTGGGCCGTCGAGGGCGGGCACGAGGGTCGGACTCGTTCCGGCGGATGCTGCCGGAACGAGTCCGAGAGCGGCTTAGCCGGTATCACACCGGGCGGACTACAGCCCAACCATCACCCACGCCCAGGTCTGCCGGCGGGCAAGTCGAATTGATATCCACTGCCCACGCGCAACGGCGGCGGCACTGGTAGCCAATTCTCACCCGACAACAAAACGGACCATCTTTGATCGATGCCAATTACGCGGAACTCTCGTACGCTGAATGCGCGCAGGCAGGCATCAACACTGCCACTGCAGGTAGGCGGAGCTGATCGGCGATCTCCTCCGCACGCGGCGGGAGAGCCCCGACGGCGGTCGGTCCGGCAACGACGGTGGGTAATCACCGGCCGGACACGGCGTTCCCGTCTCCGGCGAAGTCCGAAGCCGCCGATCAGGCGCAACGAATGTGCGCGCGGCCGCAACGGCTCGTTGCACTCTGTCCCAGATACGCCCAGCACGGTGTGATGTGTCCACCGGCGGACGCGCAGCCCGCTTCCCAGCTACCGAGGCGAGGAGGACACCTGATGATGTCGACGGGATCCTCCTCCTGGGATGTCGGATTCCGCCGAGGGTGGCTGCCCCGCCCGCACTCGATCACCCACTGCGATGGGCGGATCGCCGCGCGGGTCTTCATGGGCGGTGAGGCACACCGGGAGAGGACCGCGGGCACCGCACGCACCGGTCCTCTCCCGGACCCTGCCCGCAAGCCGGGCACCAGCACCGAGCGCACACACCGGGTCTGCGTACGCCGGTCCTCCACCGGCACGGGCCCGACCACCACATCTCCCACTCCCGCAGCGGGCTCCCGATGGGCCGTGTGCGGCCCCCGGTGGACCGTTGCCGCGGGCGGACTGGCCAGAACGGGAGACGAACCGATGGACGGTCGGGTGGGCCAGGGCGACTGTACGGGCAGAACAGCGGGGGAACCGCCGCTGCGTTGGCGGCGGCCGGCCTGCGCCCCCGGGCTGAAATTCGCCAGCCAGCACACCGACGTGGTCGTCCGGTACCGCTACGCCGGGCGGATCCGCGAGGTCCGGATGCCCGTCGCGCTGTGGGGTCCGTTCGTCCACGACGTCCGCACCGGCGTGTTCGACCGGTTGACCCCCCACGACGGACCCCTCGGCTGGACCTCCTGGGGGGCCGACTGCGGCCAGGTCGCCCGCGGCCTGCCCGACGAGGTGATCGTCCGCTTCCGTCACCTCGGGACCATGCGGGAGAACCGGCTACCGCAGACGATCTGGGACCAGATCCTGGTAGCCGTCCGCGCCCACGCCATCGATGACCTGGACGCCGGCGTGGACAACGCGACCACCGACCGGCGACCGACCGGCTTCCGCACGGTGCACGGCAGCGCCCTGCCGCTCATCCGCCAGCGCGAGGCCGGCTCCGACCGGTTCCACGGCACGCAACCGCGTCCCCACCACAGCCACCCCGCCCGATAGCCGGGCCCGGGGGGGGGGGGGGGGGGGGGGGGGGGGGCGGGGGGGGGGGGGGGGTTTT
>NZ_JAMQQF010000539.1 GCF_023716945.1 Frankia sp. AiPs1
GGCCGCGGGCGGTTGCCCGTGCTGCCGGCGAGACCGGCCCCGCCGCCGTGATAGCTCCCGCGCCCGATGCCGCCCTCACGCCCGATGCCGCCCTCACGCCCGACGTACGCTCCGCGGTCGGCGCCCGCACGGCGGTTCGAGTGGATGCCGGGGTCGGTGTGCTCATCGTGGACGGGGTGGCCCTCGCGATCGCCCTGGGTGTCGCGCCCGTTCTGGCCGCCGCGCCCGTTCTGGGTGCCGCGCCCGCCGTACCCCCCGCGGCCGGCCCCATCATCGGGAAGGTCGTACCGGCCGAGGCCGCCGTCGCTTCCGCGGCCGTCGTGGATGGTGCGGCCGCCCGGGCGGTCTCGGCCGCCCGGAAGGAGGCGGCCGTCCAAGGGATCGCGCCCGTCGTAGGGGTCGCGGGGGTACGGGGCACGGTCGGCATGGCCGTCGTTGTTGCCGTGGTCCCCGAAGTCGTCGGAGCCGCGCCGCTCGCCGATGGACGCCCCGGGGTCCTTGTGACCCCCGCCGTCGCCGTAGCCACGGCCGTAGCCCCCGTCGTCGCGGTAGCTGCCGCCGGCATAGCCACCGCTGTTGTCGGACCGGCCGTAGCCACCCCTGTTGTCGTACCGGCCGCTGTCGCTGTGACTACCGCTGTCGCCGTACCTACCGCTGTCGCCGTACCGGCCGCTGTCGTCATGGCCGCCGCGATCCTGGAACCCGCTGCGGCTGTCGTGGCCTCGGCGGTCCCCGTGGGCATCGGTGTCCAGGTGGGCGCCCGGGCGGCCCCGCTCGGCGCGAGTGGCGTGGGCACCGCGGTCGGCGTGGGGGTCGCGACCATCGCCTTCGTACCCGCCGAAGTCGTCGTAGCGCCGGTAGTCCCGGGCCGCCGGTGCCATCCACTCCCCAAGGCGTCGAAATGTCACGCTTGAGGGCACCTTACGCGCCAAGCGGGTCAGACCCCCGGCGAGCCGCGGCGGGGCGGGCCGGTTCAGCCGAGTCGCCGCACCGGGCCTGGATGGCACGTCCGGGCTAGTGGCTGCCCGGAAGGTCGACCGGCCGAACGATGCCCCGGATGGGACTACCCCGGGCCACCCCCGCAGGTCCTAACCGACGGGTGAGGACTTGGCGACCACTGCAATCAGCAGGCCGCCCCCGGTGGTGAGGAGCATCTGGGTGAGCCGTACATCGTCGCGCACGGCGGTGGCGAGCTCGCGGACGGCAACAGCGTCCGGGCCGCGGGCGCCCGGATCGGCCGCCTGGCCCTCGGCCAGCACGCCTGTGAACACGACCACTCCGCCCGGGCGGAGCAGCCGCAACGCCTGCGTGAGGTACTCGGTGCCCTCTCGGCGGTCGGCGTCGCAGAACACCAGGTCGTAGGCGCCGTCGGTCAGGCGGGGGAGGACGTCGAGGGCGCGGCCCGTGATGAGTCGGCTGCGGCCCGGCGCCATGCCGGCGTCGGCGTAGGTGCGGCGCGCCAGCCGGAGGTGCTCGGCTTCGACGTCAATGGTGGTTAGGGTTCCATCGGGCCGCATCCCGCGCAGCAGCCAGGTGCCGGAGACCCCGGTACCGGTGCCGATCTCGACGACCGCGCGGGCACTCACGGCGGCGGCGAGAAAACGCAGGACCGCACCGGCGCCCGGGCTGACCGGGACGATCCCGACCTCCTCGGCGCGGGCGCGGGCAGCACGAAGGATCGGGTCTTCCAACAGGAAGCCCTCGGCGTAGGCGGCGGCGGAGTCAAGCTCGCCGATGTCGGTGTCCGGCATGACACCCGCAGCCTACGGGAACGGGAGAGCACAGAGGCGCGTTCATCTGGTCAACGCGCATCGTGTCGAGGAACGAGGGGAGAAACATCGGTGTCCGCAGCGGGATTCGCCGCTCCCTGGCCGGCTCGTCGGGTACGTTCGACGCGAACCGACCGAGAGGCGGCCGTGGCTGCACAGGACTCCGGGGCGGGTTCCGACGCCGCCGGCGCCGCCGCCACTTCAGATGTTGCCGGTTGGGTGCCTCCATCGTGGGAGGACGTGGTCCGCGAGCACGGCAACCGGGTCTACCGGCTCGCCTATCGCCTCACCGGCAACGCCCACGACGCCGAGGACCTCACGCAGGACGTCTTCGTGCGCGTGTTCCGGTCCCTGGCGGACTACACGCCCGGCACCTTCGAGGGTTGGCTGCACCGGATCACGACCAACCTCTTCCTCGACCGCATGCGTCGGCAGCAGAAGATCCGCTTCGACGCGCTGCCGGAGGACACCGAGCGGCTCGCCGGGCGCGAGGCAAGCCCTGAGGCGGTCTACACGGAGGCCCATCTCGACGCCGACGTCGAGGCGGCGCTCGCGGCGCTGCCACCCGACTTTCGGGCCGCTGTGGTGCTGTGCGATATCGAACAGCTCTCCTACGAGGAGATCGCTCAGACGCTCGGCGTGAAGCTCGGCACGGTCCGCAGCCGGATCTCGCGCGGGCGGGCGATGCTGCGGGCGGCGCTGGCGGACCGGGCGCCCCGCACCGCCGACGGCGCCGTGCTGGCCGCCGCCGAGGACGGGGAGGACGTCTACACCAGTCCCGCGGCCCTGGCCGGTCGAGGCGATGCGCCCGGTGGCGCCGACGCCGATCATGATGAACTCTCCGTCTCGCCCGGGTCGCGCCGAAGCCGCGACGACGGGCGTGGCAGAGCCGGGCGGCGGCGTGGAGCCCTCCCCGCCGGTAGCAAGGGTGGTGCTCCTGCGGAGCGGCCCGCGTGACCGAGCATCTCGGCGACCGGGTCTCGCCCCTCATCGATCACCAGCTTGATCACGATGCGCGGGATCGTGCGCTCGCGCATCTCGCCGGCTGTGCGGACTGCCAGCGTGAGGTGGCGGCGCTGCGCCAGGTGAAGGCGCGGTTGGTCACTCTCGGCGATCCGGCGCTGCCGGATGCTGTCGCCGCCCGGCTGTTGAGCATCGGCGCCGGGATGGCGGGGCCTGGCCGCCCCGAGCCCGAGTGCGCTCCCCGCCTCTCGCCATCGTCGCCGCCCAGACGACCCGATGCCACCGGCCATGGTCGGTCCGCGGCGCAGCCGATCGATCGGCTGGCCTCCGATCGGCTGGCCTCCGATCGGCTGGCGTCCCGGCGCAGATCGCGCCGCGGAGCGACCGAGCTGCCCGGCAGAACGCGACATGGATCCCGGGCTGCGCGGCAGGGCGCCGGGCACCGGCAGGGGGCCCGACCGGGCGGATCGCGTGATCATCTTCGTCGACGACCGTCGCCACCCCCGCGGTCCGGTCCGGGCCGCGCGAGCATGCGTCGGACCCTGCTCGGTTCCGCGGCGCTGCTGATGCTCGCCGTCGCCGGCGCGGCCGTCTCGGACGGCCGGGGCACTGCCCGTCCGGCCGGTCCCATCGCCGTGCCGACCGTTTCCTCGGTGGTCTCCCCGGGCTCGCCGGCCGGTGGCTCTCTGCGCCTGATCCCCATGTTCGCGCCGATGAAGGTTTCGTTGCGCCGTTGACGTGACGTTCCCGGACGTCCGCCGTTGACCGGCACTGAACGTCGCGGAAACATTTGCTCACCCGCCGAGCCTGCATCGGCCGCGTCCGTGCTGCGCCAGTGTTCCTATCCGGGGGTGCCCGCACGTGGGGGTCATCCCGCGGAGCTGCGGAGACCGTCGCTGATTTCACCCCCGTCAGGGTGGCGGCAGGATGCTACTGCCCGATACCGGAAAAGTCTTTTTTCGGCTGTTCGGCGGGAGAGGTCTCCTCTGCTGTGATGTGAGGCTTTACCGTGTTACCCGCTCGGAGTCGTTGCGCGGGGCCTCCCAGGACGGAACCGGTTGCCGGTGTTCCGCCGTGTCGCGCGACGAGCGAGTCGGGAGATCGTGGTGGACGGCAACGACGACGAGGCGGCGATCGCCAGCATGGAGCCGGTTGACCCACCGGTCAGGCCGCGGCGCCTCGAACGGTCATCCGTGGTTATCGATGCCTCCGCCCTGCCCGGATGCGGTGGGACCGAACCGACCCGGGAGCCCCAGGTCGCCGGGCGTCCCTCCGGTGCCGGCATGCCGCCCGCCCGGCTGGCACGCGCCGATCCCACCCACGCCGATCCGGCAGGCGCCGATCCGACCCGCGCCGACCGCGCGCCCACCGCTGCGCC
>NZ_JAMQQF010000053.1 GCF_023716945.1 Frankia sp. AiPs1
CGTCCCCGTTCCTCCACCCGACCGCCGCCGTCCGGCCGGCCGGCCCCGCGGGTGCCGTCGACCTGCCGCGGACGCTGGTGGTGGCGGACAAGTTCCCCCCGGTCCTCGGCGGCATCCAGACGTTCGCCTGCCACCTCACCGCCGGCCTGCCCGCCGACCGGGTCGTCGTCGTCGCGCCGGCGGCGCCCGGGGCCGAGGAGTTCGACCGCACGCTGCCCTTCCCGGTGGTCCGGGCCGGTGAGCGGATCCTCACCTCGCCGCGGTCCCGGCGCCTGCTGCGCTCGTTGGTACGCAGCGAGGGCTGCGACGCCGCCTGGTTCCCCACCGCCGCCCCGTTCGGGGTGCTCGGCCCGATGCTGCGCGAGGCGGGCGTCACCAGGGTGGTGGCGTCCAGCCACGGGCACGAGGTCGCCTGGTCCCGGCTGCCGGTGGGCTGGTCGCTCGTGCGCGCCGTCGCCGCCCGCGCCGACGTGCTGACGTACCTCACCGCGTTCACCCGGCGCCGGCTGGTCGCCGTCTCCCCGCGGGGCACCACCCTCGCGCGGCTGACCGGCGGCGTCGACACCCGCCGCTTCCGGCCGGGGGCCGGCGGGGCCGACATCCGCCGGACCCTGGGCTGGTCGGACCGTCCGGTCGTGATCTGCGTGGCCCGGATGGTGCCGCGCAAGGGGCAGGACACCCTCATCCGTGGCTGGACCACCGTGCGGCACCGCCACCCGGGGGCCCGGCTGCTCCTCGTCGGGCAGGGGCCCGACGAGGGCCGGCTGCGCCGCCTCGCCGCGCAGGTGGGGGTGACCGACGAGGTGCACTTCGCGGGCGCGGTCGGCGAGGAGGAGCTGCCCGCCTACCTCGACGCCGCCGACGTGTTCGCCATGCCGTCGCGCACCCGCTGGCTCGGTCTGGACCTGGAGGGGCTCGGCCTGTCCTCCCTGGAGGGGGCGGCCAGCGGGCTGCCCGTCATCACCGGCGCCCAGGGCGGCGCGCCCGACGTCGTCCTGCCCGGCCGCACCGGCGAGGTCGTCGACGGCCGGAACACCGCTGCCGTCGCCCGGGCCGTCGTGGAGCTGCTCGACGACCCCGACCGGGCCGCCCGGATGGGCTTGGCGGGGCGGGAATGGATGCGCGAGGCGTGGAGCTGGGGCGGGCTCGCCGGACGCCTCGCCGGGCTGCTCGCGGGCGGCTCGGGTGCCGATCTCGCCGCAGTCAGGCGACACTCGGGTGAACCGTCACGGGCGCGTCGCGGAACTCTCGGCGAGGACAGGTCGGGGAGCATCACTGCGGATGGCATGATCCCAGACGGCATCATCTCGGACGGCATCATCTCGGACGGCATCGGGACGGACGGCATCGGGACGGACCGGGTCGACGTGGCCCAGGGCCACGCGGACGCCAGAACGGGAGGACCGTGATGCGTCAGCTACCGGAGGCATCGGCGGCGGGCGGCGGGGCGCTGCCCGCGGCGGCTCTCGACACCACCCTGACGGCTCTCAGCACCTCCCTGACGGCTCACGACACCACGCCGCCGGCTCTCGACACCACCCCGGCGGCGGTCATCGCCCGGATCGGGGCGGCCGCACCCGTGCTGCCCGGCGCAGACCTCGTCCTCGCCGGTCCAAGCGGCGCCGTGGCCGTCGCACCGCGTCACGGCCGGTTCTGGCTGGTTCGCCCGCTGCTGGCCTGCGCGGCGCCCCTGGTGGCGGTGGTGTGGCTGGTGCGGTCGTGGTCGACGGTGCGGACCGGCATCGACGCGCTGGCCAGCGCCCATCCGTTCTGGCTGGTGGGGGCGGTCGCCGTCGCCCAGCTCACCTGGGTCGCCGGCGCGGCCTGCCAGCAGGGGACGGTGCCGCGGTCGCTGCCGGTCCGCCCGCTGCTCGCCGCCCAGGTGGCGGGCAGCGTGGCCAATCACGTGCTGCCCGCCGGGTTCGGGGTCGGCGCGGTGAAGCTGCGTTTTCTGCATCGGCACGGGTTCTCCCTGCGGGAGTCCCTGACGGCGGTCGGCCTCGACGCGACCGCCGGGGTCACCACCCATCTGGCCGTGCTGGCCGTCCTGCTGGTCGGGGGATTCCTACCGGTGGACTCGGCCCGGCTGCCGGACAGCGGCCCGCTGGCCCTCGGCGTCGCCGTGGCCGCGGCGGCCGTCGCCGTGGCCGCGTTGCTGGGCTGGCTGGTGCCGGCGGCCCGCCGGGTGGCGCACGGGGTGTGGGCACGCATCGTCGACCAGCTTCGGTCGATGCGCTCCACGGTCCGCTCGCCGAGCCGGGCGGCCATGCTGTGGGGTGGGTCGGCGGCCATCCCCCTGCTGCACGCCGCCACCCTGTGGGCGGTCATGCGTGCGCTCCACCTCCCGCTCGGCGTCGGGGCGGTCTTCGCGCTGTACTTCGCCGCCAGCGCCGCCTCCGCCCTGGTGCCCTCGCCGGGTGGTTTCGGTTCGCTCGACGCGGCCCTCACCGCTGCGATCATCGCCGCCGGGCAGTCCCCCGCCGTCGCACTCGCCGCGGTCCTGGGCTACCGCCTGGTCACCGTGTGGCTGCCGATGGCCCCCTCGGCCTGTGTCCTCGCGCTGATGGTCCGCCGCGGCCACCTCTAGGGGTTCCCCGCGGTCGTCTCCTGAGCAGCAGCGGCCTCGACCTGGGGAGCCTCCTGGCCCGCGGGGTCCGCCGACGGGACCGGCGCGGCGGCATCGTCCACCGCGGGGGTGCCCGGACCTGGGGACGCCGCCCCGGGCGCGTTCGGCTGGTCGGCGAAGGCCGCCCCGGTCTCCCGCAGCGGCACCTCCTTGAGCAGCAGGGACAGCACGAAGGCGATGACCAGCACGGCGGCGCCGACCAGGAAGGCAAGCGTGATCGCGTTGGTGAAGCCGACCTTGAAGGGGTGAGTCAGCGCCGGGTCGAGGCCGCTGAGGAACGAGGTGTCGTTGAGGCTGCCCGAGCCGCCCGAGGAGGCGGAGCCGAGCACCTTGAGCTGGTCGGGATGGCTGCGCGCGGCCGCGTCGAACGCCGCCGTGCCGCGCGCGTCCGTGTAGGCGGAGGTGATCCGGGAGCCGACGATCGAGTACACGATCGACAGGAACACCGCCACGCCGAGGGTGCCGCCGAGCTGTCGGAAGAAGGTCGTCGAGGACGTCGCCACGCCGATGTCCCGCGGCGGCACGGCGTTCTGCATCGCCAGCACGATCGTCTGCATGTTCAGGCCCAGCCCGGCGCCGACGACGAACATCGCCAGATCGACGTAGACGAGGCTGCTGTCGGCCGACAGCCGCCACAGCAACAGCATTCCGACGACGAGCAGCGCCGAGCCGATCACCGGCAGAATCTTGTAACGGCCGGTCCGCGCGGTGATCTGCCCCGCCACGAGCGACAGCGACATGATGCCCAGGACCAGCGGAAGGGTGAGCAGGCCGGCCTTGGTCGGCGAGTTCCCCTTGACGAGCTGGAGGTACAGGGGAATCAGGGTGATTCCGCCGAACATGCCGATCCCGATGATCGCCGACTGGGCGGATCCGACGGCGAAGACCCCGTTGCGGAACAGCCGGGGCGGCAGCAGGGCGTCGTCCTGCGCGTGCCGCTCCGCGAGCACGAACGCGACGATGCCGACCAGCCCGACGGCGTAACAGCCCAGCGAGGAACCGGCGCCCCAGCCCCACTCGCGGCCCTGCTCGGCGACGATGAGCAGCGGCACCAGGGCGACGACCAGCGTGAGCGCGCCAAGGTAGTCGATGCGGTGCTCGCGGCGCTCGTGGGAGATGTGCAGGACCCGCGCGACGACGACGAGCGCAACGATGCCGATCGGCACGTTGATCAGGAAGATCCACCGCCAGCCGTCGACGCCGAGCAGCGTCTTCTGGCCGGCCAGCGCGCCGCCGACGACGGGCCCGAGCACGCTGGACGTGCCGAACACCGCCATGAAGTAGCCCTGGTACTTCGCCCGCTCCCGCGGCGGGATGATGTCGCCGACGATCGCCAGGGCGAGCGAGAACAGGCCGCCGGCCCCGATGCCCTGCACCGCCCGGAACGCGGCGAGCATGTACATCGACGTCGAGAAGGTGCACAGCGCCGAGCCGGTGATGAACACGGCGATCGCGAACAGGAAGAACGGCTTGCGCCCGTACAGGTCGGACAGCTTGCCGTACAGCGGGGTGGCGATCGTCGAGGTGATGAGGAAGGCGGTGGTGACCCACGCCTGCGCGGTCAGCCCGTGCAGGCTCTCGCCGATCCGGTAGATCGCCGTGGAGACGACCGTCTGGTCCAGCGCCGCGAGGAACATCCCCAGCAGCAGGCCGGAGAGGATGACCATGATCTGGCGGTGCGAGTAGCCGCCGGGGGCGGTGGGTCCGGCGGCGTCCGTGCCACGGGTGTCCGTGCCACGGGCGTCCGGACCTCCGGTGTCTGGGCCACCGGCGGCATCCGCGCCTCCGGCAGCAGTGGCATGCCCGGCGGTGGAGGTCATGCGGGTGTCTCCTCTCGACCTGCCGGTCACGGTCCGGGTCGGCGGGTTGCCACGACGGCGCCCGCCGCACCGAATCCAGTACCGGAATGCTCCTCCCGCGGACGATTAACCACGTTCCGCCCGCGGCGCTTCAGGCCATCCTGCCCCGCGCGGTGCCCGCCGTCCCGTGACCGGCACAGGACAGCCGCGCCGGTCCTGTCGGCCGCGCCAGGACTGCCGGTCAGACGGCGCTCGGGCGGTAGAGGCGGGCGTAGGCGCCACCGTCGGCGAGCAGGTCGCGGTGAGTGCCGTCCTCGACGACGCGACCGTGATCCATGACGTAGATGCGGTCGGCGTCGATCACCGTCGAAAGCCGGTGGGCGATCACCAGGCAGGTCCGGCCGACCGCGAGCCGATCCAGCGCCGCACGGACCGCGGCCTCGGAGACCGTGTCCAGCGCGGACGTCGCCTCGTCGAGGACCAGCACCTGCGGCGACTGCAGCAGGACGCGGGCGATGGCGAGCCGCTGGCGCTCGCCGCCGGACAGCCGGTAACCCCGCGCGCCGACCCGGGTCGCCAGCCCCTCGGGCAGCCGGTCGAGCAGCGCGGACAGGCTGGCCGCGTCGAGGGCGGCCCGCAGCTCGTCATCAGTCGCGTCCAGCCGGCCGTAGCGCAGGTTCGCCGCGATCGTGTCGTGGAACAGGTGCGGGTCCTGCGGGACCACGCCGATCGCCGCGTGCAGCCGGGCCGGCGGGATCGCGTCGAGCGGGACGCCGCCGAGCAGGACCCGGCCCCGCTGCGGGCGGTGCACCCCGCTGGCGAGGTAGGCGATCGTCGTCTTGCCTGCTCCGCTGGCGCCGACCACGGCCGTGGTCGTTCCGGCCGCGGCGCGCAGTGTCACTGCGCGCAGGTTCCAGGACGGATCGTCGGGGCCGGGGTGCTCATGCGGCGGGCCACCCGTCGCCCGGGCCGGCCCCGACACGGCCTCGTCGTAGGCGAACCACACCTCGTCGAGGGTCAGGTCGAGGCCCAGCGCCGCCGAGCCCTCCGCCCTGCCCGGAGCCGAGCCGTCGGCCCGCGTACGGGGCACCGAGACGGCCACCGACGACCCGACGGCCAGGGACGACCCGACGGCCAGCGACCTGGCCTCGTCCTCGGGCACGTCGAGCAGGGCGAAGATCCGTCGGAAGGAGGCCCCGGCGCCGGCCAGCTCGGAGCGCAGGTCGACGGCGGAGGACAGCGGGCCGAACGACACCAGCAGCGCCCCGCCGAGGGCGGCGACCGTGCCGAGCGTCGTCCGCTCGGAGGAGACCAGCCAGGCGCCGAGGGTGACCACGGCGGTCATCGTCGCGACGATGCCGAGATTGACCAGGAAACGGACCCGGGAAGTGAGCCGGGCCTGCTCCCGGGCGGCGGCGAGCAGCTCGGCGCCGGCCGCGTCGAACCGCTCCCGCTCGTAGTCGACCCGGTCGAACAGCCGCACGTGCAGCGCCCCGGACACCGACGCGGTGTCGGACACCTGGGCCATGAGCTGGCCGTCGAGCTCGCGCTGACGCTGCGACAGCGCGGCCAGGCGGCGCCGACCGGACCGGATGATCACCAGCGTGGCCGGGGCGAACACCATCACCGCGAGACTGAGCCGCCAGTCCAGCGCGAAGACGACGGCGGTGCCCACGACGATGTCCGCCAGCCGGCAGATGACCGCCTGCACGGTCGCGGAGATCGCGTTCTGGGCGGCCAGGACATCCGAGGACATCACCGTCATCACCTCGCCCTGCTGGCTGCGGGGGAAGAAGGCGAACGGCAGCCGCTGCAGGTGGGCGTTGACGGTCTGGCGGATGCGTACGGAGACGACCCCGCCGAGCCGGGCGATGAGCGCCATCCGCAGGGACAGCACGGTCGACTCGAACACCAGCACCGCGCACAGCAGCAGGACGGGGACGGCGAGGTCGCGCACCCGACCGGTCGGCAGCGAGGTGTCGATGAGGTGGCGCAGGATGAACGGCCCCGCGGCGACCGCAGCCGATCCGAGCACGGACAGGCCGACGAGAGCGGCCACGACTCGCCCCTGGTCGGCGAAGAAGCGCTCGCTGCGCCGGGCCTCGGCCGCGCCGGTCAGTCGGGCGAGCACGCGGGCGTGCAGGACAGTCACTCTCGACGCAACGGGCGGCGGCTGGCTGGGCACGGGGAGAGGCTATGCGGCCTCGGCGGGCCTCGGGCGGCCCGAGGCGGCCGAGGCGGCGCTCGCAGCAACCACCCGCGATGGGAAGATTACATTCCGCATCAGAGGGAACACTGTCCGTGCCTGTTCTGTGGGCGGACGCCCCTGCCCACCCGGCTGGTCCCCACGGCCACGACAAGCCCGGTCAGCCGGCCGCTCGGGCCGTCCGGCCCCGCGACGCCATCCATCCACGCGATCCACCCGTCGGTCGGGTCCGCGGACGCGGGCCTGAGGGGGGGAACCCATGAGTTGGTCCCGCACGTCACGTCGGTGCCCACCACGCGCCTTCGTCCTGGCCGCCACCCTGACGGCGGCACTTGCCTCGCCCGGCCTGCTCGGCACGGGCGCCGCCGCGACACCGACCGGCGCCCCGGGCGGCCCGACGCCGCCGGGCAGCCCCGCCACCGCGAGCGCCGCCACGGCGAGCCCCGGCACATCTAGCCCCGGCGCATCTAGCCCCGGCACATCTAGCCCCACAGCCACAGGCTCCGCTGCGTCGAGCCCCGCGGGCGGCGGCTGCCCGACCTACCCGTCGGCGGCCGGCCCGCTGGGAAGCTGGGAGACAGTCACCGCGCTGCCGGCCCCCCGTGCCAACCTCGCCGCCACCACCGGCTGTGACGGACGGATCTATGCGATCGGTGGCCAGGCGACCGCCGCAGCCGCGGGCGGCGCCGGCGGCGCATCGGGTTCGGCAACCGGCTCGCCCTCCCAGAGCGCCTCCCCGTCGAGCGCCTCCGCCTCTCCGACGTCGACGTCGCCCTCCACGTCCACCTCAGCTCCGACCACCTCAGCTCCGACCTCGACGCCGACCTCGACCCGGACGGGGTCGCCGACCACGCCGCCCGCGGGCGGTCCGACCACCACCTCGACGATCATCCCGGGCGCGTTGATCGGCGAACCGTCGTTCGGCCCGCTGTCCAACGCGCCGAGCGACCCGTCCGGCGACACTGGCGACCAGCCCGCCACCGACTCGCCCACTGGCACCTCGCCCACCGACGCGGCATCCACCGACACCTCCTCGCCGACCGACACCTCCTCGCCGACCGACGGATCGTCGGTGACGCCGAGCACCGCGCCGTCGGCCACCTCGAGTGAATCGCCGACCGGTACCGGCACCGGCTCGCCGTCCGCGGCGGCCGGCGCCGCCGCCGCGCCGGTGGGCACCGTCCAGGTCTTCGATCCGACCAGGAAGGCCTGGACGGACGCCGCCGACCTGCCGACCCCGCGGACCCATCTCGCCGCGGCGACCGGCACGGACGGCCGGATCTACGCCATCGGTGGCCGTTCCGGCGCCGCGGACGACCCGACGGACACCGTCGAGATCTACACGCCGTCGAGCGGCACCTGGACCAGCGGCACGGCGCTGCCCAAGCCGCTGGGTGACCCGCGGGCGGCCCGCGGCACCGACGGGAAGATCTACGTCCTCGACGGGGACACGCTGGCGATCTACGATCCCGACGCCGCGAGCTGGACCACGGCGGACGCCCCGCCGACCCCCGTCGAAGCGCCGGTCCTCACCGCCCTGCCCGATGGCCGCATCCTCGCCGCCGGCGGCAGCACGACGGGCGGCGGGGCGGCCCGCGCCTCGTCCGACGTGTATGCCTACACGCCCGGCACGGGTGCCAGCGGTTCCTGGACCCAGGTGTCCGACCTGCCGACCGGGGTGACCCGGGCGGCCGGCGCGACCGGGCCGGACGGCCGGCTCTACGTCGTGGGCGGCCGGGACACCAGCGGCGATGTCACCGACGCGGTGCAGGTCTACTCCCCGGACGACGACCAGTGGACGGCCGGCCCCACCGGCGCGGCCTCGAAACGGGCGGATGCCGCCGCGACCACCGGCGGTGACGGCCAGGTGTACGTGCTGGGCGGCTCGTCCGGCGGCGGCGACGCACTGGACACGGTGGGGGCCCTGAGCAAGTAGGTTCCCGACCCGCCCGGGGGGGTCGGCCGGCACGCCGCCGGCCGGCCCCGCCCGGCGCATGGTGCGGTGAACCCGAATGGGCAGCCACAGACCGTCGACACCGGACCGCGGAATTCCTATTCCGCGGTCTTTTCCACTGGCCAGGAAAGCCGCTTTCGCGGCGGCCCGAAAATCCCCGGAATCGACTACGGGTACTACCTGCTTGGCGGCCGGGACCGGCAGCGGACCGCGGCCGTCGGTCACCGGTACCGGACGCGGTAGGCAACCCAGGCGGGGGCGCCGGCGGCCAGCGGCAGCCAGAACGACACCAGCCGGTAGGCCAGCGTCGACACCGCGGCGGCCGCCGCCGGCACCCCGGCGAGCGCAAGGGTTCCGGTCAGCCCCGCCTCGACGAAGCCGAGACCACCGGGCGTGATGGGGATCATCGCGAGAACATTGGCGGCGACGTAGGCAAGCAGCACGAGGGAAACCCGCGGATGTTGGCCGGCCCCGGCCAACGCCGCGAGCAGCGCGAGGTAGTCCAGCCCCCATTTGCCGGCCGCGGTCAGCACGGCCCCGGGCCAGCGGCGCCCCAACGAGCGGATCACGTCCGTGCGGCGGGCGACCAGCACATCGGGCAGGTCCACCGGCGCCGAGCGCCGGGCCAGCCGGGCCAGTCGGGTGACCACCCGAGCGAGCAGCCGGACCGTCGCGTCCGACCGCGCCAGGACCACGCCGACGATCACGAGCAGGCCGAACGCCAGCCCGCCGGTGGTGGCGATGGTGGTGAGCCCGGCCGGCGCAGGCTGACCAAAGGTGATCGCCGGCAGGACGACCAGGGGCAGACCGAACACGACGCCCGTGGTCACCATGGAGGTCGCGGTCAGCGCGAAGCCGGCGGCAGCGGGATCGCAGCCGCCCCGGTTCAGCATGCGGAACTGCACGGCGCCGCCGACCGCGATCCCGCCCGGCACGATCCGGCTGATGCTGTTCGAAACGAGCTGCGAGGTGACCGACAGAAACCAGCTCAGTCCGCTGATCGCGATCCGCTGGAGTTGCCAGACGCAGGCGAAGCTGGCCGCCTCCAGTAGCACCATCGCCGGATACCACAGGGGCTGGAACGCTCGCAGCCGGGGAAACGCGGAGAACACCGCGAGCAGCTGCGGCATGAGCAGGTACAGCGCCACACCGGTCGCGGCGAGCGGGACGACCCGGCCGGCCACCCGAGCCCAGCCGAAGCCGCCTGGCACGACGTCGCCGGCGGAGAGCTCGGCCCCGGTATCCGGCGGCTGCGCCGGCGCGGTGGGAGGTTCGGCCGAGGCCTCGGCCTGATCACCCGCGGCCTTGTCCGGAACCCGCGGGAATGGTTCGTCCGGAACCGGCGGGAGCGGCTCGTTCGGAACCGGCGGGAATGGTTCGTCCGCCTCGGGTCTGCCCGCCGACACGGCGGTCACCTCCCCTCGAACGCCGCGCCGGCCCGTCCCCCGGTACCCGTCCAGCACAGCCCAGCCGGTGACCATCACGCCACCAACGGCGTGACCATCTCGGAATGCCCCGTCACCATACGCAGCCCGCCACCGGCGGCCGGCGTGGTGTTCCGCTCTACTGCGGGACACCAGCCGATCCCGATCCCGCTCACGGATCTAGGCTGTCCCCATGCATGCTGCCGCAACGGGGGGTAGTCGCGGCGGGCCGCGGCGCGGCGCGCTGCACGAGGCCGAGATCGTGGGCGAGGCCCTGGAGATCATCGGGGCGGACGGGGTGGAGGGCCTCACCATGCGCCGCCTCTCCGACCGCCTCGGCGTGGCGGTCGGCGCGACGTACAAGCACGTGCCGACGAAGGAGCATCTCCTGCGTCTGGTCACGCTCGAGCTCTACACCCGGGTCGGCCCGTGCGAGCCGACCGGTGCGGACTGGTGCGCCGGCATCCGAACGTTCCTGCTGCGCTTCCGCGAGGTCGTCGCCGCCTACCCGGGGATGGCGGGCCACATCTCCGCGCACGCCGTCGACCCGATGCCGCACCGCCTCTACACGTCCCTGAACGGGACGCTGCGCGACGTCGGCTTCACCCCGATCGGCGCCGACCGGGTGGTGCGGGTCCTGTTCTTCTACACCTCCGGGGCCATGCTGGCGCCGCTGGCGCCGGACGAGCGCGCGGACGCCGAGTTCGCCGCCGGCCTCGACCTGGTGCTCGACGGCGTCCACCGGTCCCTCGAACGCGACCGCGCCGCCGGGGCCTGACCCGGACCCGGACCCGCCCGAGCCGAAACCAGCCAAGCAGTCGTCAGCCAAGCAGTCGACAGCCAGGCCGCCGACGTCAGCTCACGGTCGGATGTTCGTTGCGGGGGAACGCCTGCTGGAATGCCTCGGCGACGCGCAGGACCAGGTCCTCGCGGCCATGCCAGGCGGCGATCTGCAACCCGACGGGCAGGCCGTCGACGAAGCCGCACGGCACCGTCACCGCGGGGAACCCCAGCCAGTTGAAGATCATTGTGTGGCTGCAGTACACCGGGGCGAAGCTGCCGCCCGGGAAGGTCGGGCCGTCCACGGTCCAGGCGCGCTCCCACTCCTCGACGGGTGCGGCGATCCGCTGCGCGGTGACCGACAGGATGACGTCGTGCCGCCGGAACAGACGCTGGAAACGTTCCCAGTTGCGCGCCCGCGACTGCGCCTGCTCGCGGTAGAGCACCGGGTCCAGCGCCGGCAGCGGGGCCGAGTTGGTCCCGACCATGACCTCGTAGACGGACGGCTCCACCGTCCAGCGCACGGTGCCCCGCTCGGCGCGGTCCTCCCAGACCTCGTCGGTCGAGTCCACCGTCGCGCCGAGGGTGGCGAGGCTGCGCGCGGCCGCCCGGGCGACGTCGATGATCCGCGCGCTGTCGGCGGTGGCGTAGGTCGCGGCGAAGCCGAAGTCCTCGGTCCACGCCATCGACATCCCCTCGACACCCCGGTCGAGGGCGCCGACCGGATCGGGGGTGTCGTCCTGCAGGCACACGTAGTCCCGCCCGTCGCCGCCGCTCATCGCACGGGTGAACAGCGCCGCGTCGCGGACGTACCGGGCCAGCGGCCCGTAGCTGGCGGTCAGCAGCATCGTCGGCTTGTCGTAGTTGACGTGCGGGATGAGTCCCCGCGAGGTGTGCAGGCCAACCACCCCGGAGTAGGCGGCCGGCAGTCGGGTCGAGCCCCCGCCGTCCGAGCCGATGGTCACCGGCAGCAGCCGGGCCGCCGCCGTCGCGGCGCCCCCGGAGCTGGACCAGCCGGGGACCCGGGTGATGTCCCACGGGCTGAGCGCCTCGGCGTCCCAGTTGAACGGGCTGAACACGCCGGGCCGGTCCCGGGAGAGCGTCAGGTCGGCACCGGCACCCATCATGGTGTTCGTGCCGATGATGATCGCCCCGGCCCGGCGCAGGCGCTCGACGCAGATGTCGTCGAACGTCGACACCACGTCCGTGCCGGGCTGGACGTAGTGCAGCCCCTCGACCCGGATGTGCGACTTCACCGACGTCGGGATCCCGTGCAGCGGCCCGAGGTCCTCGCCGGCGGCCGCCGCCCGGTCGGCCCGCCGCGCCTGCTCACGGGCACCGGCGTGGTCGACCTGTTCGAAGGCGCGCAGGGTCGGATTGAACTCCTCGATGCGGCCGAGGAAGTGCTCGGTGACCTCGACGCAGGACACCTCGCGCTTGCCGATCAGTTCCCGGATGCGCCACGCCGGAAGCCAGGTGAGTTCCTCGCTCATGCCGATTGCCTCCTCATAGACACGTCGGACGTCACGTCGGTTGTCACGTCGGATGGCAGGTCAGGTGGCACGTCGGTCGGCAGGCCGGGTGGCACGTGGGTCGGCAGGCCGGGTGGCCCGTCGGTGGGCAGGTCAGTGGGCAGGTCGGATGACAGGTCGGCGGCCAGATCGGATGGCGGGTCGGATGGCAGATCGGTGGGCACGCCGTCGGCACGGAATCGGGCGGTGCCCAGGTAGGCGTCGACGACGGCTGGCGTGGCACTGATCTCGGCCGGCGTGCCCGCGCCGATCAGCTCCCCGAAGTCGAGCGCGTAGACGCGGTCGCAGGTGCGCAGCACCATGTCGACGTTGTGCTCGACGAGGAAGACGGCCATCCCGCGCTCGTCCGCGAGCCGGCGCAGCACCGCGCCGAGCTCGCGGGTCTGGGCGTCGCCGAGGCCGGCCGCCGGCTCGTCGAGCAGCAGGACGCTGTGGCCGCCCGCCACGGCGCGGGCCACCGCGAGCATCCGCCGGTGGGCGTAGCCGAGGTCCTGGACCGGCGTGTCGAGGAACGGCGCGAGTCCGAAGTCGGCGACCGCGGCCCAGCCGGCGGGGGTCAGCGCACCGCGGTCCGGGACGACCAGGTTGGTGACGTAGGCGAGGCTGTCCCGGCGGTCGCAGGCGCTCTGCAGGTTCTCCAGGACGGTGAGGTCCTCGAACAGTTCCAGCGACTGGAACGACCGGCCGAGCCCGGCGCGCGCCCGCCGTTCGCGGCTCCAGCCGTCGATGCGCGTCCCGCCGAGACGCACCTCGCCGCCGGCCAGCGTGGTGAAGCCGGTGATCGCGTCGATCGTCGTGCTCTTGCCGGCGCCGTTCGGGCCGATCAGGCCCACGATCTCGCCGGGACGCACGCGCAGGCTCAGTTCGCGCAGCGCGGCGACACCGCCGAAGCGCACCGACACCCCGTTCAGCTCCAGCTCGAGCGGCGGGACGCGATGCTGCTCCCGGCCCGCTGCCCGCCCCGCCTGCGCGGGTTCGGACGCGGGCGGGTTCGCCCGCGCCGCGCCTGGCCGCAGCCCGGCCGGCCAGCGGGGAAGACGGCCGGCCAGCAGCGCGCGCAACCGGTCGTCGGCGCGGTGGCGCAGGAACACCAGGCCGTCGGGGGCGGAGGTCAGCATGAACAGCAGGCCGACCCCGCTCGCCAACGCCAGGTAGAGCGCCACCTTCGCACCGAGGAAGCTGAAGATCTGCTGGCCGAGGGTCCCCGGCGCGAACGAGCTGCCCACCAGCGGCCCCGTGGTGGCCCCGACACCGCCAAGGACGGCGTTCTGCAGGGCCGTCACCGACTGCAGGCCCGCGAAGGCGCCGAAGCTCGGCACCGGATCATGGAACGCCAGCAGGATGCCGCCGAGGGCGGCGATCATCCCGCCGAGGACGAAGGCGTAGAGCTTCGCGCCGATCACCGAGATGCCGAGCGCCGCGGCGGCGCGCTCGTTGGTCCGTACCGCGATCAGCCGCCGCCCGGCGCGGGACCGACGCAGGTTGACGATCGCCAGCGCGACAACGACAAGGACCACCAGCACGAGGCTCGCGTACCGTTTCGGGAAGGTCAGCGCGTCGACCGCCAGGCCGAACACGTGGATGTCGCCGACGTGGTAGCCCTCCAACCCGCCGGTGTAGCGGGAGTTGCCGAACACGACGGCCTCCAGCGAGATCGCCAGTCCCAGGGTGAGGATCGCCAGGTGGACCCCGCGGGTGCGCAGGCCGCCGAGGCCCACCACGATCCCGACGGGCACCACGGCGAGGACGCCGGCGATGGCGGCGAGCCAGAACGGCCACCCGTGGTCGGCCACCAGCCAGGCCGTCATCAGCGCCCCGACCCCGGCGAAACCGATCTGGACCAGGGAGACCTGGCCGGCGTAGCCCGTGACCACCACGAAGGACAACAGGATGACCGCGACGATCATCTGAAGGCCGAACGCGTTGACCCACGCGGCGGGCAGCAGCCACCAGATGCACGCGACCGCCGCGACCACCGCGACTGCCGTCGCGAGCCGGTGGGGACGGCCGGCGCCCAGCCGCGGCATCCGGCCGAAGCTGTCGCCCTTCCCCGCGGTCGTCCGCCCGCGGGCGAGCAGCACCACCGCGACCAGGACGAACGGGATGGCGGTGGCCAGCCCGGGGGCGGTGACGTAGCGCGTCACCTCGGACTGCCCGATCCCGATCACCAGGCCCGCGGCGAGGGTGATCGGGAACGACGCGAACCGTCCCACCACCGCCGCGGCCAGCACCGGGATGACGAGGTAGGTGAGGTTCGCGGGCCCGAGTCCGGTGATCGGCGCGAGCAGGATCGCCGCGAGCGCGCCGAGGGCCGCGCCGATCGCCCAGTTCGCCGCCCCGATGAGATCCGGCGAGACGCCCAGGGCCGCGGCCGACCGGGTGTTCTCCGCCACCGCGCTGGTCGCCACGCCGAACCTGGTGAACCGGTAGACGGTCCACAGCGTGGCGGTGAGCACCACGACGATGGCGAGGATGTAGAGGCGGTCCCGTCCGATCTGCGCCCCGAAGACACTGACCGGTTCGATCGGCAGCATCGACGGGATCACCTTCGGCAGGTCCCCGTAGCGCAGCACGGCCACCGACTGCAGGACCACCAGCAGGGCGAGGGTCGCCACGATCCGGGCGAGGCCGGACGCCCCTCGCATCCGGCGCAGGATCAGCAGGTGGAACGCCGCGCCAAGCACGGCGGCGGCGAGCAGCCCGAGGACCACCGAGACCGCGTCGGGCAGGTCCCCCCCGCGGCCCTCGAAGTACACGTAGGCGCCCACCATGCCCATCGCGCCCTGGGCGAAGTTGACCACGCCCGACCCGCGGTGAACCAGGACGAGCCCCACGGCGGCCAGCGCGTACAGCGCACCGGCACCCACGCCGAGCGCGGCGAATCTGAATACCTCGGTCATCTCGATCCCCCGCGGATCACTTGGTTCGCAGGATGGGGGCGATGTCGTAGAACTCGCCCTTGCGAACCGGCTTGCCCCCGGAGATCTCGTAGTTGACCCCGTAGTGGTTGAACACCCGGCGGAACGACGGGTTGTCCAGCGGCTGCGAGGTCCAGGGCGGCGCGACGCCCGCGAGGTCCACGCCGCGCAGGCCGTTCAGCGCGGCGGTGAGGGAGGCGGGCGTGACCTCGCCGGTGGTGCTGCGCAGCGCGGATCCGACGAGCCGCGCGGCGATCCAGGCGACGACGGCCTGCTCAGTGATCTTGGTCTTGGAGTCGACTGCCCGCGCGTCCGCCTGCACCTGCCCGATCCCGGCGGCGGCGGTGTCGTGGGTGTTGAGCTGGCTGTCGACGACGATGAGGCCGTTGGCGAGACTGCCCAGCGAGCTGAGGAGGTCCTCGTTGAAGATCGCCGAGATGCCGCCGATCGTGAGCGTGCGACCGCTCTGGCGCAGGGCGGTGAGCGCCTGTGCCGCTCCGCTCGGGACCAGGCTGACCGCCACGCAGGTGGCGCCGGCGCCGGTCAGCTTGGCGACCGCGGGCGCGAGGTCCGCGGCATTGGCCGCGACCGGGGCCCGCGCGACCTCCTGGCCGCCCCGGGACTCGAACCCCCGCTTGATGTAGTCGATGAGGAAGTCCGAGCCGTCGAGGTAGACGATGCCGAGCTTGGTGCAGCCCGTCTTGGCCAGGCCCACCCCGAGGGAGACGTAGAGCGCGAACGAGGAGCTGACCGGGAAGGAGTTGGGGCTCGTGTCGTCGCTGACCCCGACCACCGGGATGCCGGCCTTGGTCAGCGCCGTCTGGTCCTGGGCCGTGACGAAGCCCTGGATCACTCCGGCGACCTTCTCGTTGATCGCCTGCCGGGCGCAGATCTGATAGCCGCCGGACGTTCCCTTCGCGTCGCAGGTCTCGATCCGCACGTTGGGAAAACCGCGGAGCACCCCGCGCGCCACCGGCACGACCTCCGGCACCTTGAAGGGAATGGTACTGGTCAGGTCGCCGATCACCATGATCTTGGCGCTGACGTTCGACGCGATGGCCGGCGGCGCGCTCGCCGCGCCACCCCCGCTCTTATCCGAAGAAGATCCTCCGCATGCTGCCAGTACTAACGCGAGACATAATCCGACGATAATCGCCGACGTTCGTAAATTCCTACTCCCGACCATGTGCTCCCCACGGGTCCCGAACCTTACCAGAAGAGGTGTGAGCTGTTTCATACCGGGTCTACCGCTTGCTTTCTATCAGCTCGCATCCCGGTCCGCAAGTATTGTCGGAGCGCCTTGTGTGCATTCCTGAAAACAGGCAGCAGAAGGCCTGTGTGGGTCGACGTCTCGATCCGCTCCGGATATTTCACGGATCGATTTAGGCGGCGTTCGGCGCCGCCGGATGAAGGCCGGCCGGGACAGGGCGGCGGGGCAGGGCGGCGGGGGCAGGGCGGCGGTCAGTCAGCCGCCGGGGGCGAGGGCGACGAGGTCGTCGTCCCAGGCGTGGTCCACGGCGGCCAGGTCGACGTCCTCGGCCGGGCGGGCGTACCCGGAGCGCTTGTGGAAGTGCGCGAGCAGGCGCGGGTCGACCTCGTGCTCGCCGAGCACCTCCGCGGGTTGCGGGCCGATGCGGGCGGCCGCGCGGGCCAGCGCCGCCCGGTCGAGGCCGAAGACGTCGATGGCGTTCTCGCCGAGGATCGCCCGGGCCTCCCCTTCGGGCACGCCGGCGAAGGCGGCGCGGATCCAGTCGCGGGTGTTGGGCCAGGTCCCCTCCGGGTGCGGGAAGTCCACGCCGAACAGCAGTCGCTCCACCCCGATCTCGTGCCGCATCTCGATCTCGGCGCGGTGCGGCGAGGAGGGGATCACCGCGCAGTTGCGGCGAAAGTACTCGCTCGGCGTCCGCTTCAGGGCGCCGCCCGCGCGGGCGGCATGCTCGTCGAGGCGCGCGAGCGTCGGCGGCAGCCAGTCGGCCCGCACCTCGGTCAGGGCCAGGCGCAGGTCCGGGAAGCGGTCGAACACCCCGCCCAGCATGAGCTGCCACATCGCCCGGCGCGGCCCCAGGTCGAGCTGCAGCGGCGAGTCGGCGCGGGCGTCGAGCTGCTCGCGCAGCCGCTGCTGCAGGTTCAGGTCGATCTCGCCGGCCCCACCCATCGCCTCGTGCACCTGCCGCAGGAACGCCTGGAACTGGCCCTGGACCCCGCCCCAGCCCGCGTGCACGGTCACCACCAGCCCGAGGCGGGCGCAGGCTGCCCAGAACGGGTCGTAGTACCGGTCGTGCAGCGGCGGCAGCGCGGGGTCGGCGACCATGCCGGGCAGCAGGACACCGACGAAGCCGTGCTCGGCCACCCACGCCAGCTCGGCGACGGTTGCCGCCATGTCCAGACACGGCCCCGCCTCCGCGATGCCGTAGAACCGGCCGGGCGCGGTGGCCATCGCGTCCGCCAGCCAGCGGTGGTAGGCCCGGGTGCCGGCCGCGCGCAGCGTCGGTGGGTAGGGATTGTTCACCACGCCGAAGAACGGCAGTGTGCACATCTGGTGGCCCGAGAGCAGCAGCTCGCCGGCGACGCCCTCGGCGTCCAGCTCACGTACTCGTCGGTCCAGGTCGAACGCGCCGAGCTCGCCGCCGGTGCGGATGGCCTGGCGGCCGTCGATCACCTCGAGCGTCTCGTCGGACGAGCCGGCGGCGGTGATCACGACGTCCAGCCATTCGTCGTTCTCCGCCGTCAGGCGGTCCAGGTCGCCGAGGAACTCCGGCTCGATGTAGTCGCGGTAGGCCTGCGGGGGGGCTCCGGTGTGACCGTCGGCGGAGACGAGGACCAATCGCTGTCCCATGTGACTCACCTCATAGATCGAGTCCGCTCACCCTGCCCTTACCCCGCCGCGCTGTCAACAGCGTTCACCTCACCAAAGTGCCAGGCCCGCCGCCGGCCGAGGGCTCAGTCGGTCGCCAGTTCGGCGCTCGACAGGTAGGTCCGCTCGATCTCGCCGATGCGGCCGCGCAGCTCACGGGCCTCGCCCTCCAGCACCACCCGCCCGTGGCTGAGCACGTACGCGCGATCCGCGACCTCCAGAGCATCCCGGACGTGCTGCTCGACCAGGAGCACCGCGCCGCCCCGGTCCGCCGCCGCGCGCACGGCCAGCAGGAGGCGTTCGAGGACCAGCGGCGCGAGCCCGAGCGAGAGCTCGTCGGCGAGCAGCACCCGGGGGTCGGCCGCGAGCGCTCGGGCCAGGGTGAGCATCTGCTGCTCGCCGCCGGAGAGCAGGCCCGCCCGCCGTGTCAGCAGCGGCGCCAACTCCGGGAACAGCTCCAGGCACCGACCGCGCTCGCCCCCGCCCAGGCGCAGGTTGTCGGCCGCGGACAGCTCCATGAACACGGACCGTTCCTCGGTGATGTATCGCAGTCCCGCGCGGGCGCGCCGGTGCAGCGGCGCGGTCGTGCGACGCCCGTCGAGCAGCACCTCCCCGTGCAGCGGCCGCAGCTCCCCCGCCAGCGCCCGGACCGTGGTCGTCTTGCCCGCGCCGTTGACCCCGAGCAGCGCCACGACCTCCCCGGGCCGCAGGATCAGATTCAGGTCGTGCACCACCGGGGTGGACCCGTAGCCGACCGACAGGCCGCGGGTTTCCAGCCGCGGCGACGCAGCGCGTTCGGACGATAAGAGAACGTTACCTTCTCGCTGGGACGCCGAGTTACCGGATGTGGTCGTCATGCGAGGACGGTACCGCCCGGACGGCCGTTGTCCAGGGCTCTTCCAGCGGTTGCAGCGCGCATTCCCGGACGGCTCGTCGGTACCCGTCCGACCGGCCCACCCCACCTGGTGAACGTCGTTGACTCGGAGGTCACCGCCGACGTACGCTGCGCCCGCACCGGTCGCCCGGCGGCGGCTGCGACCGGCATTCCCAGGACCCCACCAAAAGCGTGGAGGATGACTGCTGTCATGGACGTGGACGGAAAGATCGAAGTAGCCTCCTACATTCCCGCGGACTCATTCTTCGGCTCGCCCTACATCGACTCCGACGTCTGGCGCGAGAGCCCCATACCCCACCGTCACGTGCACGGTGGTTTTCAGGACACCGACACCCGCTTCACCTTCTACTTCCCCACCGAGGACTCCTACGACGGCCGCCTGTTCCATCCGCTCGAAGGGGCCCACGCGGGCCACGAGGACGCCTTCGGCGGCCCGATGGGTGACGTGATCGGCGGTCTGGTCCTCATCTCCCGACTCGGCGGCTACATGATCGAGTCGAACTCCGGCCACATCGGTGACGACATCGACCCCCGCGGCGGCGACGACCCCACCCTCTACGGCCACCGCGCCAGCGTCGAGACCGCGCGGTTCTCCAAGCACGTCGCCGCCCAGGTGTACGGCGCCCCGCCCCACCACGCCTACGTCTGGGGCGGCAGCGGTGGCGGGCGGCGCTCGCCACTGTGCCTGGAGTACGGCACCGGGGTCTACGACGGCGCGCTGCCCTTCATGGGCGGCGGCGAGATCGCCGAGCACGGCGTCACCACGCTCATGAAGGGCGCCCAGGTGATGGCCTTCGCGTCCATGTTCAACGTGCAGCGCCTGCTGCGCCGCCAGGCCGCCGGCGTCATCGACGCGACGCGGCCCGGCGGCAGCGGCGACCCCTACGCGGGGCTGACCGCGCACCAGCGCGAGGAGCTCGCCAACCTGTACCAACTCGGCTACCCTCGCGGCGACGAGTTCATGATCTTCTCGCCGATGGGCCAGATCTGGCTGTGGTCGTCCATCGCCGACCGGCTCGCCACCGAGGACGCCGAGTACTTCACGGCCTTCTGGACGAAGCCCGGCTATGTCGGCCACGACGCGCCGGAAGCCGTCGCCGACGACCTCCTCGACGTGACCACGACCGTGAGCCGGGTCGTCACCGGAGGCGAACTGCTGAGCGACCCCGCCTACGCCGGACCGGAGTACGGCGGCCTGCGGGTGATGGCGTCGCTGATGAGCGCGGGGCCCGATCTGCCCATGGCGATCGAGGTCGAGGGCCTCGGCGACGGCTACCGCCTCGGTGCTGGCCTGAAGCTGCTCAGCGGGAAGGCCAAGGGGCGCCAGCTCTACTGCATGGGCCACGCCGGCGAACTGCTCAGCGCCGACGGCGTCGCCGAGGCCAACCTGCTGCGCTTCCGCGACGTCGAGGTCGGCGACGAGATCCACGTCGACAACCGCCGGTTCCTCGCGTTCTGCTACTACTACCGCCACCACCTGATGGCCGAGCCGGCATTCGACTTCCTGCGCCCCGACGGCCGCCCGATCTACCCGCAGAACCGGGTGCCCACGATGTCGCCGCTGATGGGCGTGGCCTACTCGGGCCAGTACGAGGGGAAGCTGCTGTGGGTGCACCACACCCACGACGCCTCGCTGTGGCCGCCGCAGGGCCTGGTCTACGAGGCGGCGGTGCGCGCCGTGCGGGGCCCCGACGCGGCCGCCGAGCGATTCCGCCTGCGCTGGACCGAGAACGCCGAGCACATCCCGCCGGCCTACCTGCCCTCGGCGCCGGACCGGGCCACCTCGACGTGGCTCATCGACTACCTGCCCGTCATCGAGCAGAGCCTGCTCGACCTGGTCGCCTGGGTGGAGCAGGGGGTCGAGCCGGCCGGATCGCGCTACGAGTTCCGCGACGGGCGGGTCGTGCTGCCGGCAACCGCGGCCGAGCGCGGCGGCATCCAGTCGGTCATCGCGGCGACGGTGGACGGCGGCGAGCGGGCCGAGGTGCCGGTGGGCACGGCGGTGACGCTGCGAGTGGACGCCGAGGTGCCGCCGGGGGCGGGCACGATCGTCGCGGTCGAGTGGGACCTCGACGGCTCGGGTTCCTTCGCCGACCCGGCCGACGTCGTCGGCACCCCCACCGCCGTGAGCCTGACCAGGACGGTCGCCTACCCCACGCCGGGCACCCGGTTCGCCACCGCTCGCGTGTGGTCCCACCGGGACGGTGACCGCGAGGCCGTGCACCGCCGCATCCCGAACGTCGCCTCCGTGCGGATCGTCGTGACCTGACCCGCCCTACTCCAGCCCGGGGGGGGGGGGGGGGGGGGGGGGGGGGGGGGGGGGGGGGGGGGGGGGGGGGGGGGGGGGGGGGGGGGGGGGGG
>NZ_JAMQQF010000540.1 GCF_023716945.1 Frankia sp. AiPs1
AGGTGGGCCGCTGACGGCGCCGCCGCCGGTGCCCCGGCGGGGCGCGGGACGGCCCGGTGAGCGGACCGGCGCCCGCCGGGCAGGCGGACCCGGCCCGGTCGGCCGGAACCGAACTGGTCTGGTACGCAAGCTACGGCTCCAACATGCGCATGGCCCGGCTGACGTACTACCTCGCCGGCGGCTGCCCGCCGGGCAGCGACCACCGCCATCCCGGCTGCCGCGATCCCCGCCCGCCGCGCCTGGCGGTCCCGGTCATGCTGCCCGGTGCCATGTACTTCGCGTTGGAGTCGCGGATCTGGACGGGTGGCATCGCCTTCTACGACCCGGCGGCCCCCGGGCAGGCCGCGGGCCGGGCCTACCTGCTCACCGCCGGGCAGTTCGCCGACGTCGCCGCCCAGGAGATGCACCGCGCCCCCGACGTCGACCTCGACCTCGACCTGGCCGCCGTGCTGCGCACCGGTCGGACCCGGGTGGGGCCGGGCCGCTACGAGACGCTGGTGCTCGTCGGCCACCGCGGCGGCGTTCCCGTTCTGACGTTCACCGCGCCGTGGTCGCTGGCCGACGTGCGCCCCACCGTGCCGTCGGCCGGCTACCTGGCCATGCTCGCCGCCGGCCTGCGCGAGGCGCACGGCTGGTCGCCGGCCCGGATCGCCGCGTATCTGGCGGCCCGGCCCGGAGCCGCCGGGGCGTGGCAGGCCGCGGACATCGAACGGCTCGTCGAGTAGCTCGCCGGCCGAACAGGCTGGCCGGGACCAGGGCCTTGCCGGGAGCGGGCCTTGCCGGGAGCGGGGAGTTTTGCCGGCGGTAGGGGCGACCGGGCTGTTCTGCAGAGTCCCGTCCGGGGTGCGCGTGGCGAGCCGGCCAGTGAGGTCGACACCCGCGGCCCGGTCATTCAGCAAGATAATCAACACCGTTGACGAGATCTCCGGCCCCAAACTTGATCTTGATTGCCGCATTGCACCGTCGACGATTGACCGCCGCCGCGTGGTTGCCTCCCGTCAGAAAAGTGATCTGGCTGACACCGTTAACTGTTCCTACTAAGTTCACTGACTGGAACTTGGGGAGCGGATGCGCGGCGAGGAGGAGCGGACAATGAGCAGACCGTTCGAGGGCGTGAGCGTCGTCGAGATCGCTGGCTGGACCTTCGTGCCCGCCGCGGGCGCGATCCTCGCCGATCTCGGCGCCGACGTCGTCAAGGTCGAGCCGCCCACCGGCGACCCGCAGCGCCTGCTGCGCAACCTGCTCAACCAGGACGACAGCGGGCCGAACCCGTTCCTGGAGATCCCCAACCACGGCAAGCGCAGCGTCACCCTAGACCTCACCACCTCGGCCGGTCGCGAACTGCTGTTACGCCTGGTCGCCGACGCCGACGTGTTCCTCACCAGCTACCTACCGGCGTTGCGGACCCGCCTCGGCATCGACGTCGACGACCTGCGGGCGGTGAACCCCCGGCTGGTCTACGTGCGCGGCAGCGGCTGGGGCAGCCGTGGCCCGATGGTCAACACGGGCGGCTACGACTCGGCGGCGGCCTGGTGCAGCTCGGGGACCCTGCACAAGCTCACCGGCGCCGCCGACGACGATCCGGTCGCCCAGCCGGCCGCCTTCTACGACCTGCAGGGCAGCAACACGATCGCCGGCGCGGTCGCCATGGCCCTCTACCGCCGGGAGCGGACGGGGGAGACCGCCGTCGTCGACGTTTCCCTGCTCAACACCGGCATGTGGGCGCTGGGCGCGGACATCGCCGCCGCGCCGTTCAGCGGCGAGGTGCCGCGGGCCGACCGCCGCGCCCCGGGAAACCCGATCGCCAACTACTACCGGACGAAGGACGGGCGCTGGATCAACCTGGTCTGCCTGCAGGCCGACCGGTTCTGGGACGAGCTGTGCCTGGTCCTCGACCGTCCCGAGCTCGTCGCCGACCCGCGGTTCCTCGACGCCGCCGCCCGCTACACCCACAACCGTGCCTGCGTCGAGGTGCTCGACGGCATCTTCGCCGAGCGCACCCTCGACGAGTGGCGCGTGACCCTGGCCGGGTTCTCCGGGGTGTGGGCGCCCGCCCTGACCCCCGCCGAGGTTCACGATCACGTGCAGGTCCGGGAGAACGGATACCTCTGCGAGCTGACGGCCGAGGACGGCACTCCGTTCCGGGTGGTCGCCCCGCCCTACCAGTTCGACGGCGAACCCGCCCGCGCCAGCACCCGCGCCCCCGACCTTGGCGCCCACAACGCCGAGGTGCTGCGCGGTCTCGGCCTCGACGCCGCCACCGTCGACGACTACCGCGCCCAGGGCGCCTTCGGCTGAAGTCCCTGCGGCCCGAGGCCGGATCCGCGCCGGGTCTGCCTGCTGCCCGCCGGGATGGCGCTGCCCGGCGAGAGCCGGGATGGTGCTGCCCGCCGGCACCGGCCTGCGCGGCCGACGGGGTCAGCGGCCGCACGCGGCCGGTGACATCATGGGCGGATGCTCACCCTCCGTGCCCGAGTCGGTGGCCGAATTAACGCGGAGGAAGTCTGAGTTAATTTTGGATGAATCCTGGTGTGCAACTCTGAGGTATGCAGACAGGCGGTGTTCCCGAAACCGAGATCGTGACCATGGTCGCGTCCATCGACGATATTCCCAGCATGGAGCAGACCGACGCGATGCTGGCAGAACTGCGCAGGCTTCCCCGAAGCGTGGACACGGTGAAGCTGATCGACGACCTGTTGGAGCTCAGATCGCTACTCGGCGCGCGCTGAGAACGCGCGCCGAGTAGCGAATAAAAACTAAGAACTGGGCGATGCACCGGCCACCCGGCGGCGCGCCGGGAATGGCCGGCTTGAGCCTAAGAGGCTACTGCTGGGCGCCGAACGGCTGACCCTGGTTGCCCTGGTTCTGGTTGCCCAGGTTTCCGAGGTTGCCCTGGTTGCCCTGGTTGCCCTGCTGGCCGCCGCCGAAACGCTCGCCGCCGCCGCCGCCGCCGATGCCGCCCTGGCCGCCACCGACGCCCGCCAGCTCACGCAGGCGGTTCTCGACGTAACGCTCGCTGTGGTGCGTCTTGTCCGCGATGCGCGCGACGAGGTCCTCGATGTCAGTGGCGGCGTCGAGGTCCGCCGTGCTGACCTGGCCGAACTGGTCAAGGATGCGGTAGCGGATCTGCCGCCAGTTCTGGCGCAGCTGCTGCTCCACCTGCTGGCGCTGCTGCTGCTGGTCCTGCTGGCTCATTCTTTGATCCTTCCGGTCATTTTCCGAACGCGCTGGAGGTGCGGAGGGGACGCTACCTCAGCCTGTTCGGGCAGCGCCAAACCGACGTGGAATTAGAATGTCTGCACCCAGCTCCGGGCATCTGGCACCACAAACGGAACCGTCCCGGACGGGTGTCTGCGCCGGAATTCAAGGCGCAAAGACGCACAACGAGGACCGGCCGTCGCCCGTTTACAGTTCTCCTGGCGCGTCTCGTCCGGAGCGCCCGGCCCCGGCCACTGCGCTCGGTTGATGCCCTCATGGCGTGTTCAGCTGTTCCAGGCCGCGGGTACACGGGTCGTATGTCGTCAGCATCCCGATCTGTGCCGGCTGCCGAACGCGGCGCCACCGGTGTCGCCAAGCGGATCTTCCTCGTCGGGCTGATGGGCTCGGGCAAGTCGACGGTGGGCCGGGCACTCGCGGACCTGCTCGACCGGCCCTACCTGGACAACGACGCCCTGCTTGCGCAGCGGACCGGACTCGACGCGCCTGCCCTGGCCGACCTGGGCCGCGCAGCCCTGCACGACCAGGAGTCGCGGCAGCTTCACGCCCTGCTCGACGCCCCGGCGCCGTATGTCGCCGGGATCGCGGCCAGCGTCGCCGACAACCCCGACGATCTCGGCCGCATCGCTGCCGCCGGCCGCGTGGTCTACCTGCGGGCGACCCCGGCGACCCTGGCCCGGCGGGTCGGCCATGGCCAGGGCCGGCCCTGGGTCGGCGGCGATCTGCTGAGCACCCTGAGTGAGATGTTCGCCACGCGCGACGAGGCCTTCCGCCGCGTCGCGCACGTCGTGGACACCGACGGCCGCGACCCGCGCGAGATCGCCGCCGAGCTCACCCGCCTGCTCGGCGCCGGCTGATCGCCGCCGGGGTGGACGCGGCGCGGGTGCGTGGTCT
>NZ_JAMQQF010000541.1 GCF_023716945.1 Frankia sp. AiPs1
GTTCCCGGGTCATCGCGAGCTGCGAGCGCAGCCGCCCGACCCGGTCCTCGGTGCGGGCCAGGGCCATCGAGCGCTCGCCGACCTGCGCGCGCAGGGTCACCGCGAGCCGGTCTCGGGCATCGGCCGTGACGGCGGCCCGCCGCGCCCCGATCGCGATCACACCACCGAGCAGCGCCAGCACCAGGGCCAGCGCCACCGGCCGTCGCCATCCCCGTCCCCCCGGCCCCGTCCGTCCCGCAGGCACCCGCGCGGCGGACGGTCCCGACTTGGCAGCTCCCAGCTCGACAGGCGGGCCCGCCACGGGGCACGAGTCCGGTTCCGTGCACGAGTCCGGTTCGGGGCACGAGTCCGGTTCGGGGCGCGAGTCCGGTTCGGGGCGCGAGTCCGGTTCGGGGCGCGAGTCCGGTTCGGCGGGTGGGGGGAGTTTCCGCGGTGGGTCGTCGAGGAGCATGGCGAGCTCCGCCGGCAGGGACTCCGGGGTGCCGCGGAGCACGGTGGAGACGGGCAGTGCACGGCGGCCCGCGGGGTAAATCGCCTCTGGCCATCGCCATCCGGTCCGATCCCGCACATTCGGCATTCTGACCGACCGACGGTCCGCCACCGCCGACCGCGGTTGTCCCGCGCGTGCCGTGGGGGGCCGGGGCACCCCCGCCGGGCCGCTCGCGCCCCCGGTGACGGCCGGTCGCGGTGCGCAGGCGGCGTCCGCGGTGCGCACCGTACGGTCCGCCGGCTCACACCGTGCGTAACGCACCGCAACCAGCTCCACCCAGGCTCGACCGCACTCGGCTGGGGCTACGGTGCCTCGACCACCTCGGCCCAGTGGCGCAGGAGGTGGTGGGCTTCGCTGAGGTCGGCCCCCTCGGCCCACAGGTGCGTGACGGCCTCGCTGGGATCGGGCAGCACCAGCACCCACGAGCCGTCGGCGGAGACGATGCGCACCCCGTCGGTGGTGTCGAGGGTCTGGCCGGCGTCCGGATCGACGGACTCCACGATCCGGCGCATGACCGTGCCCTTCGCCGCCCACGGGGTGGGCACGGAACGGCGCAGGATGGCGATGGACGGGATCCGGGCGTCGATGGCGGACAGCGTCAGCCGGGTTCGCGCGACGAGGGTCAGCAACTTCACGAAGGCGGCGAGCCCGTCGATGGCGGGGGCGAACTCGCCGACGACGAAGCCGCCCCGGCCGTCGGCGGCGAAGACGACGCCCTCCTCGCGGGCGACGCGGGTCAGCGCCGCCGCCGACAGGGAGGTCCGCCGCACGGTCAGCCCGTGGAAGTGGGTCACCTGGTCGGCCACCCGGGTGGTGGTGACCGGCAGGGCGACCTCGGCACCCCGGTTCTCGGCCGCCACGAGGTCGAGGAAGACCAGCAGCGCCCGGTCGTCGTCGATGAGGTCGCCCCGCTCGTCGACGATGGCGATGCGCTCGCCGACGTGGTCGAAACGCACCCCGAAGGCCGCGCCGGAGCTGGCGACCAGGGCACCGAGCCGGTCGGTCGCCCGCAGATCGTCCGCGGCGCTGTGGGCCGGGACGATCTCGTCGACCCGGCCGTTGACCGTCAGCACGTCGACACCGAGCCGGCCGAGCAGGGTGGGCAGCACGAGCGAGGCGGAGCCCCCGGAGGGATCCACGACGATCTTCAGGTCCGCCTCCGCGAGGCCGGTGGTGTCGACCCGGTCGAGCAGGTCCTGGATGTAGAGGTCCAGGGTGCGGGCGGGGAAGCGCAGGTCGCCGATCTCGCCGGGAAAGGCGCGCCGGAAGTCCTGCCGGGAGAAGACCCGGTCGAGCTTGCGCTGCGCGGCCGGGGACAGGTCGTCGCCGTCGGCGTCGAGGAAGACGATGTCGATGCGTTCCGGGTCGCCGGGGGCGGTGCGCACCATGATCCCGCCGGCCGCGTTGGAGGAGCGGACGTCGAAGCGGGTGACCGGCATCGGCGACACCTCGAGGTCGCGGATGTTGATGGCCCCGGCGGTCAGCGCGCTGATGACGGCCCGCTTGAGGGCACGGGCGGCCCGGGAACCGTCGCGCGCCGTGGTGACGGTGGCGCCCTTCTTCAGCGTGGTGGCGTAGGCGCCGGCGATGCGGACGACGAGCTCGGGGGTGATCTCGGCGTTGATCAGGCCGGACACGCCGCGCGGGCCGAACAGGGAGCGCTGCCCGCGGGACTCCCAGATGACCGAGGTGTTGACGACCGCCCCGGCCTCGATCGTCTTGAACGGGTAGACCTTCACGTCATGGGAGACGAACGCCTCCTCCCGCACGACACACTCGTCGCCGATGACGGCGCCCTCCTCGATCCGGGCCGCCCGCAGCACGTCGGTGCTCTTGCCGATGACGCAGCCGCGCAGGTTGGTCTGCGGGCCGATCAGCGCGTTGTCCTGGACGATCGCCCGGTGCAGGAAGGCGCCGCTCTTGACCAGGACGTTGCTGCCGAGCACGGTGAACTCCCGCAGTTCGGCGCCGGCCTCCACCTTGCTGTAGTCGCCGACGACGAGCGGGCCCTTGAGGATGGCGTCGGGGTGCACCTCGGCGTCCTCGCCGACCCACACCCCGGGGGATACCTCGAAGCCGTCGATCTCGACGTCGACCTGCCGGTTGAGCACGTCGGCCTGCGCCCGCAGAAAGCTCGCGATGGTGCCGACGTCCTCCCAGTAGCCGGCGGCGACGTAGCCGAACACCGGCGCGCCGGCCTCGACGAGGCGGGGGAAGACGTCGCCGGACCAGTCGACCGCCTCGCCGGGTGGCACGTGCGCGAGGACCTCGGGTTCCATCACGTAGATCCCGGTGTTGACCGTGTCGGAGAAGACCTGGCCCCAGGTCGGCTTCTCGAGGAAGCGCTGGATACGTCCATCCTCGCCGGTGATGACGATCCCGAACTCCAGCGGGTCGGGCACCGACTTGAGTGCCACGGTGACCAGGGCGCCCTGGCGGCGGTGGAACGCGACGAGGTCGGTGAGGTCGATGTCGGTCAGCGCGTCGCCGCTGATGACGAGGAACGCCTCGTCGCGCAGGGCGTCCTCGGCGTTCTTCACGCTGCCGGCGGTGCCCAGCGGGGTCGTCTCGGTGGCGTACGACAGGTGCATGCCGAGCTCGTCACCCGCGCCGAAGTAGTTGCGGATCATCGAGGCCAGGAACTGGACCGTCACGACCGTCTCGTCGAAGCCGTGCCGCTTGAGCAGCCGCAGCACATGCTCCATGATCGGCCGGTTGACGACGGGCAGCAGCGGCTTGGGCAGGTTGGCGGTCAGCGGACGCAGCCGGGTGCCCTCGCCGCCCGCCATGACGACGGCTCTCACCGGTTACCTCCCGCTCTCGCCGGCCCCGGGATGGGCGCCGGTCGGGTCGTGGGCGCCGGTCGTGGTCTGGGCGCCGGTACGGGTGTGAGCCCGGTAGCCCCGGGCGAGCTGGCCGGCCTGGACGAAGTAGAGCAGCCCGGACCACCAGTACAGGGCAGTACCCCAGATCGCGAACGCCCATCCGAGCGGACGGGCGGTCGTCGCCAGCCACGAGTCGCCCGCCGAGAGCAGCAGCAGCGGAAAGGCGTAGAGCAGGTTGAACGTCGCCGCCTTGCCCAGGTAGTGCACGGGCAGGGCGACGCCCACGCCGATGCGACGCAGCAGCGGCGGCAGGGCGAGCAGCGCCACGTCGCGGGCCAGCAGCACCACGGCCAGCCAGACCGGCACGATCCCGCGCACGGTCAGCGCGATGATCGTGGAGAGGATGTAGAGGCGGTCGGCGAGCGGGTCGAGCAGCACCCCGAGGCGGCTGGTCTGGTTGAGCGCGCGGGCGAGCTTGCCGTCGAGGTAGTCGCTGATCCCGGCGAACGCGAGGATCCCCAGCGCCGCGCCGTCCGCCTCCGGCCCGAGTACCAGCCAGAGGAACACCGGCACTCCGACCAGCCGCAGCGCCGACAGCGCGTTGGGAATCGTCCACACCCGGTCCGGCGGCGCCGGCTCGGACGCCGTGGGCTGCGGGGTGGGCGCGGTCATCCGACGTCACTCCTCCACCGGCGCTTCGACCGGTTCGGCGGCACATGCCGCGAGGTGCGGTGAGCGGCCGCCCACCACGCCCGGCGCGCCCGCGGGTCC
>NZ_JAMQQF010000542.1 GCF_023716945.1 Frankia sp. AiPs1
GGGGGGGGGGGGGGGGGGGGGGGGGGGGGCGGGTGGGGGGGGGGGGGGGGCGCGGGCCGAGGTCGGCGGTGGGGAGCGGCGCGCCGACGCTCACCCGCACCCGGCTCTCCGCCGCCGCCGGCCGTGGGGTCCGCCGGCGGCAGCGATAGGTGATCTCGTCACCGACCCGGGTCAGCGCCATCGACGACCAGAAGTACGGCAGCCGGAACCGCGTGCGGGCGACGACGACGGCGCCGAGCCGCGCGGCGTCCAGCGACAGGAACCACACCCCACGCCGGCCCGCGGCGTCGACGACGTAGGTCCGCACGTTCGTCTCGCAGAACGTCGTCACCGGCCCGAACGCCCGGCCGCCCGCGGTCGCGACCTGCATCCGGAACGGCACCAGGCCCACCCAGGCCGCGCCGTCGAGCACCTCGACCCGCAGGTGGGCGGGCACCAGCCGCGACACCACCGCCGGGTCGAACGCCCAGTGCACGAACGTCAGCTCCGCCCACCGCTGCGTCATCGTGGGCCGCTCGACGGTGAACGGGCAGAACCCGCCCGCCATGCCGTCCGCCGGGTCCTCCTGTTGGCCGACGTCCGGGTCGACCTGCGCGTTCCCCGTCACGTCCACTCGACCGTGCTCCCCGCCGTCGTCTCGGTCGAGCGCGCCCTCAGCCGACCCGGCCACCGAAGAAGACCTCCGTGCACACGAGCTGCCCGGCGCGCACCGCGCTGAACTCGGTGTTGCGGAACCGTTCACCGCTGCGCAGCTCGTACTCGTAGAGCAGGAACACACTGTCCTCCTTCGCCTCGACGAGCGCCAGGATTTCCTGGGAGACGAACCTGTCCGCCGTCGGAAAGCACCGTTCCAGAAAGGCGTCGCGGTCGAGGTGGTCGTCCTGCGGGCTGGTGAAGGTGAACTCGGGGGCGAGCAGGCGGGCGGCCTGCTCGCGGTCCTGGGCCCGGTAGGCGGCAAAGGCCGCGCGGACGACATCGGCAGCAGCGGCGGACATGGCGACTCCTTCCTCGCAGCGCGTTCCTACCCGGATCGACGGGCGCCAACGGAACCTGCGTCACCCGCGTCCCGCCGACCGCCGACCGGTGACCGGTGACCGGTGAGCCGAACTGCCCGCCGCCCCCGGGTGGGGGGCGGCGGGGCCGGTCAGGTGCGGTCCTGGATCTCGCGGACGGCGCGGTCGATGTGGTCGGTGTGCTTGTGGTCGGTGCGGTCGTCGACCACGTCGCCGAGCTTGGCCACGGCGGCGTCGATCTTGTCGTCGTGCTCCTCCGCCAGGTCACCGAGCTTGCCGAGCGCGCCCTTGAAGTCGACCATCCAGTGCTCCCCTCCGTCGGGTGCCGGGCCCGGCGCCGCGGGCGGGCGGCGTACGCGTGCACGCACGCATGCACGCTGCCGTCACCTCCCCGGCTAACCGGGTCGCCGGCACGATCCTGCCGCCGCTAATCCTTCCAGGTGGCGGGGACGGCGGCGCCCGGATGGACGCGTTGGTAGGTCTCACGGTGCTCGGCCCAGCGGGCGGTGACGATGACGTCGGCGGGATTCGTCGCGGCGGCGGCCTTCGTGGTCAGCTCGGTGGCGCGGGCGCGCAGGCGGGTGGTCGCGGCCTTCACGGGGTCGACCAGATCCGGCCAGGCGGTGTCGTCGAGGCCCGCCTGGAGCAGGTCCGCCGCCAGGGTGAGCGCCTCGACGGTCGTCTGGCGGATCTCCCTGGTCGCCAGCGGCTGGCGGGCCGTCTGCGCGGCCAGGCCGAGGGCCTCGCCGTCGAACAGGGTGCGGGCATCGGCGTCGGCGCGTTCGGCGTGGCCGCCGCGGTCCCCCTCGTCGACGGTGGCGAACGGCAGCAGGTTGCGCCACGACAGGTACGCCTCGATCGCGGTGGCGACGTCCGCGTCGGCGGGGGCGGGCAGGGTCGCCGCCGTCAGCACGGCGGTGGCCTCGTCGAAGACGCTGACGAGCTGGCCGGCGGCGAGCTGGCCGGCGGGCAGGTAGCGGTCGAGGGCCAGCACCGTGCCGGCGGCGTTCGTCCCGGCGTGCGTGGTGCGCACGTCGGCGGCGAGGGTGCGCAACGCGTCGGCGGGGGTGGCGGCGGTCGCGAGGAGGCGGCGCACCGCCTCGACCTCCAGCACCCAGGCCGTGGTGTGGCAGCCCATCCCGGCGACGCCGGCCGGCGCGTCGGCCCGGCCGTTGCAGGTCACCCGGGGGGCGACGGCCGGGTTGTAGACGACGACGAGGGAGGCGTTGGCCGCCTGGGCCGCCCAGCCGTTGCGGGTCGCGGTGATGATCGGCGGCAGGGCCGTGTACTCGGTGCGCAGCGCGGCGCCCAGCGTGTCCAGGGCCGTCCGGTGCCGCTCGGCCTCCGCGCCGGGCGCGGGCGGGAACGACGATGCGATGCGGCGGCGCAGCTCCTCGAGGGCGGCGTCGGCGCCGGTGTGCTCGGCGCCGACGGTGAGCAGGCCGGTCGCGAGCACGCTGCGCGGGTAGGCGGTGGCGACGGTGTGCAGGTGCTCGTGGAGCATGGCGGCGAGCAGGGCCGCCGCCCGGGCGGGGGCGGCCTTCGCCGCGGCGACCTCGCCGTCGGCGAGTGTCCTGGCGGCCATCGCCGCCTCCTTCGCCGCCGAGGCGACGGGGCCCGACTTGGTCTTGCGGTCCTTCGTCGTGCCGAGGGCGAGCTGCTGCATCGCGTCGACCTGCCCGCGCAGCGAGACGATGTGCACCGCGAACTCGGTGCCGCTGATGCGGACGAACCGGCGTGGCCCGATGGTCGTGCGCAGCGTCTCGAGCTCGGTGCCCAGCGGCATCAGGCTGGCGAACGAGGTGGTGTCGGGCGCCACGGACAGGCCGACCGCGAGGGTGTCGAGCCCGTCGGCGATCTCCAGCAGCCTGGTGGCGGCCCGCGCCAACGGCACCGCGATCTCGGGGTCGAGCACCGCCGGGATCGTCGCCTCGCGCAGCGCTGCGTCGAAGGCGAACAGCTTCCACAGAGCGGTGCGCAGCGCGGCGCGGCGCGGGTCCGTCGCCGCCAGGGTCTCGGCCACGTCCGGCGCCTTCTCCTGCTCGAAGGCGACGAGGGTGCCGCGGTAGGTGCCCTCGCCGGAGCCGACCGAGCCGCGGGAACCGGCCGCCGGCACCGTGGCGAACGGCAGGTAGTTGAGGTAGGCGAGATGCTGCGCCACCGCCGTGGCCAGCTCCGCGGCGGCCTGGGCGGGGGTCGCCGCCGCCCGGTCGAGGGCCGCAACGGTCCGGAAGTCGGCATCCTCCAGCCGGGGGACGCGTCGCGCCCCGGCCTCGTCGCCGAGCTGGGCCAGCAGGCGGGCGGTCAGCGAGAACGCGTCGGCCTGCCAGCGATCCGCCGCGCCGTGGATCACGCGCAGCTCCGCGACGGCCTCGGCGGCGCTCCGGCCGTGCAGGGCGGCGCGGACCGCGTCGACGAGCGCCTGCCAGGCCACCGTGTGATCGCCCATGGCCGCCCCGAACGGCGACGGCGTCCGGCCGCGTAACTGGATCGCGTCGATGGTGCCGGCCGGCCCGGCCGTGAACCCGATCCGTGGGCTGAGCAGGACCCGCGCGCCGATCGGAAGTTCCGGGTGGAGCTTTCCGGTGAGCGTTCGCGGTTCCGTCGTGCGTCGATCCTTGTCCGTTGACGCGTCGGTCGTTGGGGCGTCCTTCAGGACCTCGTTGGAACGTTTCACGGCGCACCTCCCGGGAAATGGGGGCGCGAAAAGAGCGCGGGTTCTCCCGCGTTTCCAGGTGAATGCTCGTCCCCCCGGCGGGGAATGTTAACAGGATGCGTCCGAACCCCAAGAGATGATGCGACTCCCAGGAGCCGATGTCCGGAAAGACCACAATCGGCAGGGGCACGGGCAAGCATGGTGGCGGCGGCGGTGGCTGCGCCCTCGCGCCGGCGGCGGCGACGCCGTGGCCGGCGACGCCGTGGCCGGCGACGTCCTTGCGTCGCGACGGCCAGTCGGGCAGCGGGAGCCGGCGGACGGCCGAGCAACGGCTCCAGCGCCCGGCTGATCGCAGGGTCAGCGTAGCTCGTCGGCGGGGGCGCGGGCGGCCTCGGTGTCGCCGGCGGCGCCGCCC
>NZ_JAMQQF010000543.1 GCF_023716945.1 Frankia sp. AiPs1
CTGCTGCCCACCGCTGCCCGCTGCTGCCCCGCCGCCGCCCACGCGGCGTCGGGACCTTCTTCCCGGCCCGATTCGGCGCGACGCCGGCACATTCCTGCCCCGCCGACCCCGGCCGGGTGCACCCCGGGACGGTCCCGTCGGGCCCGGCGTTCGGTCGGCCCGACGGCGGCGTCGGCAATTGCATTCGTCGCCGTTCCGGGCGGACTTGTGGCGGGTTACCCGCCTGGCGGCGTCGATGTGTTATCCGATAGTTATTTTTTCGGTGGAGCCGACCGGCCCGGCCCCGCGGGAACTTGTTCCGGTCCGTCGCGACCGGATGCGCGGAATGCGCGGGACGGGCCCTTTGGTGCCGCGGTGAACGCGGCGAATGCCAAGGTCCGCGGCTGCCTGGCACGTCACACGGGTTTTGCGGGGGGAAGTGGCCGGAAGATGGCGTATGCAAGTAGCGGGGACGCGCGATGCACTGCCCCGCCGGCCGGCGTCGCGCATGTCGTGGACCTCACGGAAGCCCGACCGCCGACCGGCTCACCCCGCTACGTACCTTAGGACCTTCTACTTTGGGTAGAAGGTCGACTGAATCCCGGTCGATTTCTTCCCACGGTCCTTCGAAGGAGCCGTGCGCATGGTTCTCGCCGCCGACGCCGTCGACCTCGCTCGTGCCCAGACGGCGTTCTCCCTCGCGTTCCACATCTGCTTCGCCGTGTTCGGTGTCGGTTTGCCATGGCTGCTGATCTACACCGAGCGACGTTGGCTCAAGACCGGCGATCCGGTCTGGCTGGCGCTGACGAAGAAGTGGTCGCGAGCCTTCGCCGTTCTCTTCGCGGTGGGGGCTGTCTCGGGAACAGTGTTGTCGTTCGAGTTCGGGCTGCTCTGGCCCGCGTTCATGTCCAAATACGGGGGCGCCCTCGGGCTGTCGTTCACCCTGGAGGGCTTTGCGTTCTTCACCGAGGCGATCTTCGTCGGCATGTACCTGTACGGCTGGAAGCGGCTCTCGCCGCGGGCCCACTGGCTGACGCTGTGGCCGATCGCGATCTCCGGGACCCTGTCGACGCTGTTCATCATCACGGTCAACGCCTGGATGAACGTGCCACGCGGGATCGTCGAGCAGAACGGCAAGCTCCTCGAGGCCAAGCCGTACGCCCCGTTCCTCAGCCCAGGCACCCCGCCGCAGCTCCTCCACATGCTGATCGCGGCGCTGATGTGCGCCGGCGGCGTGGTCGCGGCCATCTACGCGGTGGGCATGCTGCGCGGTCGCCGCGACACCTACCACCAGCGCGGCCTGAAGATCGGGCTCGCGGTGGTGCTGGTCTGCGCGCCGATGCAGCTCATCGTCGGGGACTGGGCGGCCCGCGTCGCCGGCGCCAACCAGCCGTTCAAGCTCGCGGCGATGGAGGGCCTGTACCACACCGGCTCGCATGCCCCCTTCGCCATCGGCGGGATCTACGACGACAAGACCGGCGAGATCCGCTACGGCCTGGAAATCCCCAGCGGACTGTCCCTGCTGGAGGGCTTCAGCACCGGCCATGTGATCAAGGGTCTGGACGGCGCGCCGCCGGCCGAACGACCGAACGGCACGCTGGTGCACGGCGCGTTCACCACGATGGTCGGGGCGGGTTCCGCCCTGATCGGCCTGTCGTTGCTCACCGGTCTCGTCGTCCTGCGCCGCCGCCGGCGCCGGGAGCGCCCGCTGCTACCCACCAGCAAGCCGTGGCTGATCGCCGCGGCGTGCACCGGACCAGCGGCGATGCTGGCGATGCTCACCGGCTGGGAGGTCACCGAGGGTGGCCGCCAGCCGTGGATCGTCGGCGACCACATGCGGGTCGTCGAGGGCGTCCGCGGCGGCGACGCGGTCGCGCCGATGTTCGCGGGCACTCTGGTGCTGTATCTCGGGCTCGCCGGCGCCCTGCTGCTCATCCTGCGGAAGATGGCCACCGGCGGTCCCAGCGGTGAGCAGCTCCGTCCCGGCCAGCCCGTCGGTCCCTCGGCCCCCACCGCCCCCCGGCCGCGCGACGGCGGGTCCGGCAGCGGCGGCTCGGGCCCGGCCGGCACCGGACCGGAGCAGGGCAGCGGCGACGAGTCCGGCTCGAAGGAGTCCGTGCCCGCCGCGCAGTACGTCCCTGCCGCGCAGTACGTGCCCGCCGCCAGGGGAGTACCGGCTGACAGGGGAGTGCCGGCCAGCAGGTCCTTCCCTGCCGCCGAGTCCGTCCCCGCGGTCAGGTACGTCCCGGCCGCCAGGTCCTTCCCCGCGGCCGAGTCCGTCCCCGCGGTCAGGTACGTTCCGGCTGCCAAGCATGTTTCTGCCGCCCGGTACGTTCCGGCCGCCGACTACGACCCGGCCGCCGAACCGGTCGCCTGGTACACGCCCCGGACGGATCTGCTCTCCGAGCGTGACCAGTCGGGCATGCCGGTGGCGGTGCTCCTTCCCGGCCGCCTGCCCGTGACCCCCGCCGGCGCACCCGCTCCCGCCGGCGGCACCACGGTCACCGGGGTCGGCAACTCGTCCGAGGGATCCGATCCGTCCAAGGGATCCGACCCGTCCAAGGGGCCCGAGCCATCCGTCGGGCCCGATCCGTCCAAAGGGCCGGCACCATCCACCGGGTCCGAACCGCCGACCGGGTCCGAACCGCCGACCGAGGCTGAGCCGTCCACCGGGACCGAGCCGCTGACGGGCGCCGACCCCCGGGTGGACCCCACCCCCAACACACCGCCGACCATCGCCCCCCCCCCGGACGGCGCCCAGCCGCCCCCGGCGGCTTGGCCGATCGGCCGATCCGGGCGACCCGGCCGACCCGGGCGACCCGGGCGACCCGGCAATCAGGAGTGGAGGCGGTGCGGGGCCAGCACCGCCCCGCCGGGCCCTGCTGGTGTGGGGCCCTGTCCGTCACCTGGGTCGGCCGCGTTCGCGGAGGTCGCCCCGGCTGCCGGGTTCGTCGGGGAGGCCGCTGCCGATGCCGGTGCAGCGGTCGGATTGCGCAGCCAGGAGATGTCGTCTCGGACGGTCTGGATGGTCCGTTCGGGCGGCGAGAGCCGGCGGAACCTGCGGATCGCGAACAACGCCAGCAGACCGGCGATCACCAGATACCCCGCCGCGGTGAGCAGGTACGACCAGAATCGCTCGACGCCAGCCCAGGTGATCAGCTCGCCCAGGAAGATCGTGACGGCGATGAGGGCGCACAGCCCCAGCCCCGCCGCCACCGCGAGGAAGGCCACCCCGAGCGCGGCCGAGACGGCCTGCCGGGTCAGTTCGGCCTTGGCCAGGTCGATCTCCTGACGGACGAGCAGCGAGACATCGCGGGTGGCCAACGCCACCAGCTCGCCCAGTGAGGGCTCCCGGCCGTTGCGGGTCTTTCCGGCAGTAGTCGACACCCTTCGTCCTCCCTCTGGCCCATGACCGGACCGGTGTAGTCGGGTCGCGAGGCCCATCGCCCCGCCCAGGGTGGTCCGCGTCGGCGGCCGACCGGGAGACCCGACCGGAGCCACCCGACCGGACCTCTCGCCAGTCACGCCGCCGACGTACCTCTCAGCGGATCGGTACACGGTCCGCCGCTCCCTATCCTGAAACGCAGTGTCCCCCGGGCGGACCCTGCCAGGGGGAGAACGACGCGGTTGTGCTCGTGTGACACCTCCGACGGCCGGCTGCGCCCCGACTCCGGATAGCGCGGACGGGTACCGTGCCAACCGTGAACCCCCGCCCGTCCGGATCAGTCCTCGCCGCCGACCCGCTCGCCCGAGTCGCCGCCCTGCCCGGGGTCCGCGAGGCGGCGGACAACGCCCGCGCGGCCGTCGACGCGCTGCTGCGGCACCGCATCCTGCGCCGGCAGAGCGCCGCCGTGACCGCCGAGGCATCCCTGCGGGCGGCCCGCGCCTCGGCCGCCCTGGAGGGGTACGAGATCAGCCTGGACGAGCTACGCGGCTACCTCTCGGGCGCTGGCACCGACGCGCGGCTCGCCCCGGTGGACGAGGACCTGTTGGCTCCGGAGCCGGCGGCACCGAACCTGGCGGCGCTGGACCTGTCGACGCTGGAGGTGGCGGCACCGAACCTGGCGGCGGCACCGAACCTGGCGGCGCCGGACACGGCGACGG
>NZ_JAMQQF010000544.1 GCF_023716945.1 Frankia sp. AiPs1
GCGCGGCGGCGGCCGCGCCCGTCCCGGGGCCCGGTTCCGCCGTGGCGCCACTGTTCACACCTGGCAGCCTGCCACGCCCACCCCGGCAACGAGAACATGACCATGTCTCCCAGGACTCCCAGGACTCCCAGGTCCCCAGGGTCGTCTTGGAGGATCCCGCCGGTGGGGCCGCCGCGACGGTGGCTGCGGGCGCTGGTGGGCCCAGCCCTGAGCGGGCTCGCCTCCCGACGATGCGGCGTCGCCGACGCCCTACTCACCCGCGACCGCGCCAGGGGAACGGTCCGTGCCCGATCCGGGGCCGAGCTTCGGGCGGGCCGGTGGCGGCGAGGTGCGCAGCCACCGCCAGGCGGACGCCGGCGCCGACGGGGTCACCGGGCCAGGCAGAGTCACCGGGCCAGGCAGGGTCACCGGATCAGGCAGGGTCACCGGATCAGGCAGGGTCGGCGGGTCAGGCAGGGTCGGCGGGGTACGGGGGGCTGGCGGAGTGTCGCCGGCGGGACCCGGCCCGGCGGCGCCCGTCGCCGCGGCCAGGCCGGCCGTCGAGTCGGCGCCGACGGGACCGGCCGGGGCGTCGGGATGGGCCAGAGCCCGGCGGTGCGCGGCGCGATGCTCGTGGATGGCGTGACGCAGCCGGCCGGCCGCGCTGCGCGTCACCACGGCGAGCTGGCGGTCGAAGGCGGCCAGCTGTTCGTCGCACTGTGTGATGGCCAGGGTGTCCTCTGGGTGATGGCTACGTCCTGGAGTGTCACGCAGTGTGGACATCCAGTGTCGGCAGGGGTTGAGCAGACTGGCGCCGTCGAGCAGCGGCATGAGCCGCTCGGCCATCAGTCGCAGGTCTTCGTCGGAGAGGTCCTCGGCGCCGCCGGACTGCCCCAGTATTCGCATCGACTCCTCGATGTTGCGCCGGACATGGTCCTCGATGGACAACACCGGCGAAACCCCGTACGGACAGTCCGTCGCGGCCGGAAAAGCGCTGTGATACAGCTCGGCGCAGGCTTCGAGTTGCGCCTGTTGTTCCTCCTCGGGAAATCCGAGTCGTATCTCCGCTGCCAGGTAGGACCAGCGCTGCGACGGCGCACCCGAACCGTCGCGGAAGAAGCGGCCGATTTTGGCCGCCAGACTTCGTTGTTCCGTTGTTGTTCCCTGAGGTTGCAGCTGGCGAGCGATCGCATCCAGTGACACTCCGTGCACCTTATACCGTGCGTACCGGTGCTGCAGCAGAAGCGTGAGCGGGGATCCTGCCTGCGTGACCGGCTCCTGCTGCGGTTTACCCGACATCCGCCTTCCTCACTCTCCGTTGGTTCTCGGGCACGCATGCCCCGACATTTGATATGGCACGCAGTGCCGTATCAAGCTGCTGTGATCGGCCGGCCGCCTACGGCACGGCAGGCTGAATGCAACATTCGATGTCGCATTCCCCGGCGCCACGGACGTCCTCTCTGACGGCTGATGCGGCGTCTTGCCATGCATTGGTGCCGCTCGATAAGAAGGGTACGCACAACCGAATCGTTACCGACGTTGCCGAAGGCGTCGTCGCTGACCCGATCGACCCCGACCCAACCAGTCGGGGTCGGAACCCGCCGGACGCGCTTGAACGAGGAGCAGCCCCTCATGAGACGCCGCCGCCCGCGGACCCGTCCGCGCACCGGCCCACCTGACCACCGCCGGGGTCGCCACCCGCGCAGCCGCTGCACACGCGCCCATGCCTGCCGGCTGTCCGTCACCGTCCGCGGCCGTTCCCCACTCCCGCGCACCCACGATCGAACCTCCGCGGCGCGACACTGCGTCACCACCGTCCGGGGTCGTCGGTCGGCGCGGGCGGTACCCGCACGGGCGCGTCACGGCGGCGGTGACCGTCGGGTCCGCACCGGGCCGGGCGGGGGTGGCTGGTGCGCCGGCCTGGTGATCGCCGTATCGTCCGTGGCCGCGGTCGGGCTGGTCCGAACGGGGCTGGCCGATCTCGGTGCCGTCGTCATCCAGCTCTGGGGTGTCGGTGTCGCCTGCGCCGTCGACAGGTTCCGCCGGCGCTGACGAGCCCATCGAACGAGCAGGCCACGACGGCCTCCGCCCCGGGGGTTCCGCCGCGCCGGGTCCTGCCGTCCCGGGTTCTACAGGCCGACGCGGCCGGAGGGGTTGTCGCGGTCGAACAGGCGCCCGGCGCGGATGTAGCCGTCCAGGGACGCCGAGGAGCGCCAGCGGCCCTGGCGCATGATGGAGCGGTCGGCGACGCCGGCGCGGGCGGCGGCGGTGGCGAACCCCGAGCGCAGCGAATGCCCGGCGAAGTCGGCGGGGTCGAGGCCCGCGGCGGCGACGCGGCGTTGCACGATGCGGGCCACCGACCCGGGGTAGAGCCTCGTCGCGCCGACGTGGCCGTGCCGGCTGACCGCGCGAAACGCCGGGCCCTCGCGCAGGTCCGCCGCATCCGCCCAGGCCCGCCACGCCCGCACCGGGCAGGTCGGCCGGTAGGAGCCGTAGGCGATGCCGACCAGCGCCCCTTCGCCCTCCTGGTCGGTCTTGGACACCCGGATGGTGACGATGAGACCGTCGGGTGTCTCCACCAGGTCGGCGACGTCGAGGCCGACCAGTTCGCTGCGGCGCAGGCAGCCGGCGAAACCGATGAGCAGCAGGGCCCGGTCGCGGGCGTCGGCGACGTCATCGTCGCCCAGGCCCGCCACGACCCGGGTGAGCAGGTCGGTGTCCAGCGCGGTCTTGCGGGTGGGACGCATCCCGCGGGTGCGTCGGATGCCGTCCCAGACGGCGCCGACCTCGGGCGCCGAGGCCGGATTGGGATGGTGGGCGAGCTGGTGGGCCACGGAGATCGCGGCGAGGCGGCGGCGGATCGTCGAGGGCCGGTAGCCGGCGTCGGCGAGCGTGGCCAGGTAGCCGGCGACGGTGGCCACCGTCGCGGGCAGGGCGCTGGGCGCCGCCGGTTGGCGGGCGCACCAGGCGCGGAACTGGCGCAGGTCGCTGTCGTAGGCGCGCCATGTCGACGCCGACCGTGACGCGCGGGCGTAGTCACCGACGCGCGCGGCGAGATCGGCGGGCAGCGCGAGCGGCGCGTCGCCCCCGGTGGCGGATCCGCCCGGCGACGGCACGGGCAGCGGCCACGCGGCGTCGACCGTGTCGGCGTCGGTGTCGATGTCGGGCACATCGTCGATGTCGGCGCCGGTGTCGGTGTCGATGTCGGCGCCGATGTCGAGCGCGTCGACCACGTCGGCGACGTCGATGTCGGTGGCGGCGGACCGCGCGATCTCGTCGTTCACCGGGGTGCGGACCGGTGGTGCAGCGTCATGGCGGCCTACCCTAGTTCCCGCCGTCGCCGTGGACGTCCGGGGCCGCCCGCCTGGCGGTCCACCTGATCGGCGGGACACCGCGAGACCGAGCCGCGCCGAAACCGAAGCCGGTGGGGCGCGTGTCGAGTCGTGATCGTTCGCGGGTCCCTCGGGCCGCAGCGGACCGAGGCGTGCGGGTAAGATCGCCGATGGAACTCCGCTTGCCGTGCTCCGCGTACCACGTCGCAGAGGGAGCCGGCTGCTCGCCCGGGCGAGCAGGAGGTGGCGACAGCGCTGTCCGCTGCCCACCTTACGGAGATCATCATGGACCTCGGCCTTGGCCTGCCCATCAGTGACCCCGCCCGCCTGCTCGCATGGGCCGTCCGCGCGCAGGCGGCCGGCTTCGACTCCCTGGCGCTGCTCGACCGGCTCACCTTCGACAATCCCGAGCCCCTCGTCGCGCTGGCCGCCCTCGCCGGTGCCACCACCAGCATCCGCCTGCAGACCGAGGTCCTGCTCGGCCCGTTGCGGGCCACCGCGCTGCTGGCCAAGCAGGTCGCCACCGTCGACCGGATGTCGGGCGGCCGGTTCGTCCTCGGTGTCGGCGTCGGCGGCCGCGCCGACGACCATGACGCGGCGGGGACGCCGATGCACCATCGCGGGCGGATCCTCGACGACCAGCTCGTCGCGTTGCGCGCGATCTGGGCCGGCGGGCCCCACCACGGCGCCCCGATCGGTCCGCGTCCCGCGACGCCGGGTGGTCCGCCGATTCTCGTCGGCGGGTTCGCCCCGGCGGCGCTGCGC
>NZ_JAMQQF010000545.1 GCF_023716945.1 Frankia sp. AiPs1
CCGCGGGGCCGGTCCGGCCGGCAGGTCGGCGGGGCGGGGTCCGTTCCGGTCGCGCCGCGGCCCGTACCATGACATGACGTCGACGCGGCGAAGCGTCCGGTCCGGTTCTCCCCTGCGGCCAGCCTTCGGGCGGCCCGGAGTCCCCGGCTTCCCCGGCTGCCGCCCGCGGCACGCACGACCAGTCACGGGCCTCGCGCCCACCGCCCACGAAGGGGCCACACGCCATGGGGATCACGCGGGACGAGGTAGCCCATCTCGCCCGGCTGTCGCGGATGTCGGTGACCGACGACGAGCTGGACGCGCTGGCACCGCAGCTCGAGGCGATCCTGTCGGCGGTCGCCCGGGTCTCCGAGGTGGCCGCGGCGGACATCCCGCCGACCAGTCACGCCGTGCCGCTGACGAACGTCTTCCGCCCGGATGTGGCCCGCCCGTCGCTGACCGCCGCCGAGGCCCTGGCCGGCGCCCCCGCCACCGAGGACGGCCGCTTCCGGGTGCCCCGCATCCTTGATCCGGACGAGTGAGGTCGCCGCCCGCATGACGGACCATCTGACACCTTCCACCACGACCGCCGCCGCGGGGACCACCGCAGCCGCCGTCACCGCCCCGGCCGCCGCGGCCGACGTCGTGCACCTGACCGCCGCGGCCACGGCGGCGGCGATCGCCGCGGGCGAGCTGAGCGCCGTCGAGGCGACCCGGGCCGCGCTCGACCGCATCGCCAAGGTCGACGACACCATCCACGCCTTCCTCCACGTCGACGCCGAGGGTGCGCTTGCCGCGGCCCGCTCCGTCGACGACCGCCGGGCCGCCGGGGAGCGCCTCGGCCCGCTCGCCGGGGTGCCGTTGGCGCTCAAGGATGTCCTGACCGCCCGCGGGATGCCGACCACCTGCGGCAGCCGGATCCTCGAGGGCTGGCACGCGCCGTACGACGCGACCGTGGTCAGCCGGTTGCGCGCGGCCGACGTCGTCCTGCTCGGCAAGGTCAACATGGACGAGTTCGCGATGGGTTCGTCCACGGAGAACTCGGCCTACGGGCCGACGCGCAACCCGTGGGACACCACCCGCATCCCCGGCGGCAGCAGCGGCGGCAGCGCGGCGGCGGTCGCCGCCTTCGAGGCGCCGCTGGCGATCGGCACCGACACCGGCGGCTCCATCCGCCAGCCGGCCGCGGTCTGCGGGCTCGTCGGGGTGAAGCCCACCTACGGCGGCGTGAGCCGCTACGGCCTGGTCGCCTTCTCCAGTTCGCTGGACCAGGCCGGTCCGTTGACCCGCACCGTCACCGACGCGGCGCTGCTGCACGCCGCGATCGCCGGCCACGACCCGCTGGACTCCACCAGCGTGGATGTGCCGGTGCCCGCGGTGGTCGAGGCGGCGGGCCGGCGTGACATCCGCGGCGTGCGGGTCGGCGTCGTGCGGGAGTTCTCCGGCGACGGCTACGACCCAGGGGTGCAGGCCGCCTTCGCCGCCGCCGTGGAGACGCTCACCGAGCTCGGCGCCGAGGTCGTCGAGGTGAGCTGCCCGCACTTCACCTACGCGCTGGCGGCCTACTATCTGATCGCGCCGAGCGAGTGCTCGTCCAATCTGGCCCGCTTCGACGCGATGCGGTTCGGGCTGCGGGTCGGCGACGACGGCCAGGCCGGCGCCGAGGAGGTCATGAGCCGCACCCGCGAGGCCGGCTTCGGTCCGGAGGTGAAGCGGCGGATCATCCTCGGCACCTACGCGCTGTCCTCGGGCTACTACGACGCCTACTACGGCCAGGCGCAGAAGGTCCGCACGTTGATCAGTCGGGACTTCGCCGCGGCGTACGAGCGGGTCGACGTGCTGGTCTCGCCCACCACCCCGACCCCGGCGTTTCCCATCGGGGCGAAGGTGGACGACCCGGTCGCCATGTACCTGTCGGACCTGTGCACCATCCCGTCGAACCTGGCCGGCGGCCCGGCGATGAGCCTGCCGGCGGGCCTGGTGGACGGGCTACCGGTGGGTATCCAGATCATGGCGCCGCCGTTCGCCGACGACCGGCTCTACCTGGTCGGCGGGGCGCTGGAGGAGGCGCTCGACGCCCGGCGCGGCCATGCGCTGCTCGACGAGGCCCCGGCGCTGTGACCGGCCAGAAGATGCGGACCGGCCAGAAGATGCGGGCCGGCCAGAAGATGCGGGCCGGCCAGGGGGTGCGGGCCGGGTCGGGGTCGGACGGAAGGGGCCGGCGATGGTGAGTCTGCGCAGCGGGCGGCAGGACCGTCTGCTGGTCGTCGTGGTCTGGCTGCTGACCGTCGTGGTGCTGGGTCTCGGCATCGCCACGCTGAACCCGATCCTGCTCATCTGGGGCGTGCTGGGCCTGCCGGCCGCGGTGTTCCTCAGTTACGTGCACCTGCGCGACACCCGCCCGCCCGCCGGACCCGGCGGCGGCGAATCCACCTCCGCCGAATCCACCTCCGCCGAGCCCGGCTCCAGCTCCGGCTCTGCCGACGAGTCGTCGTCATGACCGGCCGACCTGCGCACCCAGCGACCCACGAGGAGTACCCCCGGTGAGCACTGCGGCTCCCGCCAGCGCGCTGCCCTCCTACGCCGACGCGCTCGCCCGTTACGAGCCGGTGATCGGGTTGGAGACGCACGTCGAGCTCGGCACCATCTCGAAGATGTTCTGCGGCTGTCCCACGGCGTTCGGCGCCGAGCCCAACACCCAGGTCTGCCCGGTCTGCCTCGGCCTGCCCGGCGCCCTGCCGGTGGTCAACTCCGCGGCGGTGCGTTTCGCCGTCATGATCGGCCTCGCACTGCACTGCGACATCGCGTCCTGGTGCCGGTTCGCCCGCAAGAACTACTTCTACCCGGACATGCCGAAGAACTTCCAGATCAGCCAGTACGACGAGCCGCTGTGCACGGACGGCTGGCTCGACGTCGAGGTTGACGGCGAGGTGCACCGGGTCGGGATCACCCGCGTGCACATGGAGGAGGACACCGGCAAGTCGCTGCACGTCGGGGGCGCCACCGGGCGCATCCACGGGGCGACCCACTCGCTGGTCGACTACAACCGGGCCGGGATCCCGCTCGTCGAGATCGTCACCGAGCCCGACGTCCGCTCGCCGGAGGTGGCCCGCGCGTACGTCGACGAGCTGCGCGAGCTGATCCGCGCCCTCGACGTGTCCGACGTGCGGATGGAACAGGGCTCGCTGCGATGCGACGCGAACGTCTCCCTGCGCCGCCGGCCGGCCCCCGGCGAGCCCGACGCGCCGTTCGGGACGCGCTCCGAGACGAAGAACCTCAACTCGTTGCGGTCGGTGGAGCGGGCCGTGCGCTACGAGATCACCCGCCAGGCCGGCCGGCTCGACGACGGCGAGCGAATCGTCCAGGAGACCCGTCATTTCGACGAGGCCGCCGGGCGGACGTCGCCGGGCCGGTCCAAGGAGGAGGCGACGGACTACCGGTACTTCCCGGAGCCGGACCTGACCCCGTTGGCACTGTCCACGCAGTACGTCGACGAGCTGCGGGTGGGCCTGCCGGAACTGCCTGCGGCGCGCCGCGCCCGACTCGTCGCCGAGCACGGCTACAGCGCGCGGGACCTGACCGACATGCGCAACGCCGGCGTGCTGGACCTGGTGGAGCAGACCGTGGCCGCCGGGGCGAGCCCGGTGGCGGCGCGCAAGTGGTGGCTCAACGAGCTGGCGCGACGCGCCGCCGACGCCGACAGCCAGCCCAGCGATCTCGCGATCAGCCCGGCCGACGTCGCCCGGATCACCGTGCTCGTCGCCGGTGGCGGGCTCACCGACGCGCTCGCCCGCAAGGTCATCGACGGCGTGCTGGCGGGGGAGGGCACCCCGGACGAGGTCATCGCCGGGCGCGGCCTCGCTGTCGTCGCGGACGACGGGGCGCTCACGGCGGCGGTCGACGCCGCCATCGCCGCGGCGCCGGACATCGCCGAAAAGGTCCGCGGCGGCAAGGTCAATGCCGTCGGCCCGCTGGTCGGCGCGGTGATGAAGGCGATGAGAGGCCAGGCGGACGCGGCGAGCGTGCGCGGCCTGCTGCTGGAGCGCCTCGGCGCGTCCTGACCGGC
>NZ_JAMQQF010000546.1 GCF_023716945.1 Frankia sp. AiPs1
GCCAGGCGTCGTCCGGGTCGGTGCCGTCCTCGGCGAGCGGCCGGTGCAGCAGGCGGCGCTCGGCCGCGGTCAGCTCCGGCGCCGCGGACGCCAGCGTGCCGGGGTCCGCGTACAGCTCGGCGACGAGCTGCTCGGCGCTCAGCACCGGCCACAGCTCGTCCAGCGCCGCCTGGACGGCCGGATCGGCCCGCAGCTCCCGGCGCAGCTGGGCCAGGTCCTCGTCGTCGAGCAGGCTGGTGCCGCCGAAGCCGGCGGGGGCCAGCAGGTCGAGCGCCTCGGGGTCCGCCTCGAGCACCTGGGCGGTGATCGTCTCGGCGGCGTAGCCGTCGGCGACCTGCCGCGCCAACGCCTCGATCACGGCCCGCACGAAAATGGTCCGGGCCTGGTTGTGCAGCTCGCCGGACTCCCGGGCGAGCGCGCGGGCCCGGGCGCAGGTGCTGCGCTCGAGCAGCAGCAGGCGTTCCTCGGTGTGGATCTCCAGCGTCTGCCCACGGGGCAGCCGCTGCCGGTCGCGGACGGCCGCGGCGACAACGTCGGCCAGCACCGCCCGGCCCTTGAGTTCGGCCAGCGTCGGCTCCTCCGGCCGCTGCGCCCTCGCCGCCGGGTAGAGCGCCTCGACCGTCGCGCTGACCACGCTGGTCTCGCCCAGCGACGGCAGCACGTTCTCGATGTAGCGCAGGAACGTCGGGTGCGGCCCGACGACCAGCACGCCGCTGCGGGCGAACCGGTCGCGGTGGGTGTAGAGCAGGTAGGCGGCGCGGTGCAGCGCGACCGCGGTCTTGCCGGTGCCCGGCCCGCCCTGGACGACGAGGATCCCGCGTTGGTCCGAGCGGATGATCCGGTCCTGCTCGGCCTGGATGGTCTCGACGATGTCGCTCATCCGGCCGGTGCGCGCGGCGTTGAGGGTGGCGAACAGGGCCGGCTCGCCGACCAGCTCGGTGGCACTCGGCTCGCCGTGGACGGCCAGCTCGAAGACGTCGTCGTCGAGGCCGGCGACCTCCCGGCGCCGCGTCGTGATGTGCCGACGCCGTCGGACGCCGAGCCGCGCGGCCCCGGTCGCCACGTAGAACGGCCGGGCGGCCGGGGTCCGCCAGTCGATCAGCAGGGGCTCGTAGTCCGCGTCCTCGTCGAAGATGCCCATCCGGCCGACGTAGCGCCGCTCGCCGCCGTCGAAGTCCAGCCGGCCGAAGCACAGGCCGTTCTCCGCGGCGGTGATCCGGGCCAGCGTGGCTGCGCAGTCGGCGCTGGCCGCGTCCCGCTCGAACCGGGCCCGGGGCAGGCTCTCGGAGTGCCGGAGAACCTTCCGCAGCCGGGACGTGGTGCGCCGGCGAAGCCCGTCGAGCCGATCATAGAGAGCCGAGACGTACGCCTGCTCGGATGCAATGTCATCTGTTGACAAACCGGCCTCATCCCCGCGCGTCTGGTCCGTCCATCGCTCCATTATCCCGGCACCGGCGAAACGCCTCGACTTGTCGCCCGTTCGGGCACCGGCCCCGGGAGACAGCTCGCCCCCGGCGTGCCAGCCGCTGATTCACGCGAAGGCACGCCGATCCCCTCCAAAGCGGGGGTGAACGAGCGAGGGAGCGACGACCCTCACGGGTGTGGAACGTACTTCCGAGAACGGCCCGGTTCCCTCGCAGCGGACGGCGCCGTCGGCACCGCTCGCCGTCGAACACGACCCGGTGCTCACCTATGGCAAGGAGGACGACGACGCCGTCCGGCCGTGGTCGCGCCACGACCGGACGATGGCGCAGACCGGTGTGCGCACGATGGCCCGCCAGCTGCCCGGACTGCTGCGGCTCGCCTGGTCGCTGGCCTGGGAGGCCGACCGGCGCGGCCTCGTCGTCCTGGTCGTCCTGCGGGTGCTCGCCGGGGTGATCGAGGCGGCCGGCCTGCTCGCGGTCGCCGGCGTGCTGACCGCCGTGCTGCGCGACGGCCCGACGCCGCAGCGGCTGCACGACGCCCTGCCCGCCCTCGTCCTCGTCGTCGCCGCCGGAACGCTGCGCAGCGGCCTGGCGGCGGCGACCAACCTGGTGCGGGTCCGGCTGGGCCCCCGGGTGGACCGGGTCTGCCATGTCCGGCTGCTCGACCTGGCCACCCGCACGTCGATCATGGCCTTCGACGACCCGCGCTTCGTCGACGACCTCGACGCCGGGGAGCGGGGCGCCGCCAGCGGGCGCCAGCTCGTCGACAACGCGATCGAGATGCTGACGTCCGCCGTCCACATCGCCGCCGCGGGGGGAGTGCTGGGCGTGCTGCATCCGGTGTTGCTGCCGTTGCTGGTGCTGTCGATCCTGCCCGACGGCTGGGCGTCGATGCGTTCGGCCCGGCTCGCCCACGCCTCCTGGCTGGGCCGGCTTCGCCAGGTCCGGCGGCAGTACATGCTCCGCTATCACATGACCGCCCGAGAATGCGCGGCGGAGATCCGTTCGTTCGGGCTCGGTCCCTTCCTGCTCGACGAGTACACGACGCTCGCCCGCGAGCAGGAGGCCGAGCAGGTCCGCGTCGGCCGCGGCCAGGCGCGGTACCGGCTGACCGGGGAGGCGGTGTCCGGGCTCGCCCTCGGCGTCGTCTACGGGACCCTGATCCTGCTCCTCAACGCCGGGGTGATGCCGCTGGCCGCCGGCGGCACCGCGGTGCTGGCGATCCGCACCGGCCGCAGCGCGCTCGCCTCGGCGCTGACCACCCTCAACACCGCCTACGAGAACTTCCTCTACTTCGGCGAGTACCGCGCCTGGATCGCGCAGGCGGGCCGGCTGGTGCCCGAGCCGCGGGAGCACGCGGCGCCGGCCCGGCCCGCGGTCGTCCGGGCCGAGAACGTCACGTACACCTATCCGCGCACCGACACCCCGGCCCTGCGCGGCGTCACCGTCGAGCTGCGCCGGGGCGAGGTCGTCGCCTTCGTCGGGGTGAACGGCAGCGGCAAGTCGACGCTGGCCAAGATTCTCGCCGGCCTGTACGAACCGGACACCGGCACCGTGAGCTGGGACGGCGTCGACCTCACCGGCGTCGACCCGGACAGTGTCCGGGAGAGCATCTCCGTGATTCCACAGGACTACACCCAGTGGCCGATGTCGGCCCGGCTCAACATCGCCGTCGGCCGCATCAGCCGGCTCGTCTCGGATGGCCCGGACAGCGTCATCCCCGCGGCCCGCGCGACCGAGGCCGACGAGGTGATCGAGAAGCTTCCGCACGGCTACGACACCTCGCTGGCCCGTCAGTACAACTCCGGCCACGACCTCTCCGGCGGCCAGTGGCAGCGGATCGCCTGCGCGCGGGCGGTCTACCGGGACGCCCCGTTCCTCATCGCCGACGAGCCGTCCGCCGCCCTCGACGCCCGCGCCGAACAGACCCTGTTCACCCTCATCCGCGAGCTGGGCCGGGATCGCACCGTCCTGCTCATCACCCACCGCCTGGCCAGCGTCCGCACCGCCGACCGCATCTACGTCCTCGACGCCGGCCTGGTCGCCGACCAGGGCAACCACGCCGAGCTGATGTCCCGGCCCGGCATCTACCGCGAACTGTTCACCCTCCAGGCCAGCCAGTACATCGACACCGATCCCGCCCCCGATCCCGCCCCCGATCCCGATCACGGTGACGCGGATCCGGTCATAACCCACCGCGGCGGCGCCTTCGACTCCTCCCGGTGACCGCTGGCCATCTGCCGCCAGCAACGGACTCGCCACGGCCACGTCCGCCGCCGACCTTCTGGCAGGCGCGGATGGTTCTGCTTCCACCACGAAGGGTAGTGCTGGGGTGGCGAGGCTCGGTGGGGGCGATCACCATGACCGATCAGCTGACGACGCCGCTCTACATGCGGCGGGAACGGTTCGATCCCGATCCGGAGATCACCCGATCCCGGGAGGTCGGCGGCGGCTGCCCGGTGGTGACCCCGTTCGGGCTGTCCGCCGAGCTGGTGAGCCGCTACGACGACGTCCGTGCGGTGCTCGCCAACGCGGCCCGGTTCAGCAACGCCGAGACGGGCATCCTCGGCGCCGCGGCCGCGGCCGCGGTCGCCGTCGCCGTCGCGCGGCCTCGCCC
>NZ_JAMQQF010000547.1 GCF_023716945.1 Frankia sp. AiPs1
GTGTCGGGCGATGTGGCTGCCGAGGGCGCCGGTGCCGCCGGTGATGAGGACAGTCCCGTCGGGGTCGAGGGGCGCGGTCGGGGCGGCCGTGAGCGGTGCGGGTGTGAGGTGGGGCAGATGAACACCCGTGGGGCGCAGCGCGAACTGGGTGTGGCCGGTCGCGGCGAGGGCGGTGGCGAGCTGGGTGGCGGTGCCGGCGTCCCAGGTGGCGGGGAGGTCGATGAGGGTGCGGTGATGCTGGGGGTGCTCCAGCTCGGCGGTGCGGACGAGGCCCCAGACGTGGGCCTGGGTGGGGTGGGCCAGGGGGTCGTCGGCGTGGGTGGCGGTGGCCGCGGTGGTGAGCAGGTGCAGCGCGACGGCGGGGTGGTCGATGTGCTCCTGGAGCAGGTGGAGGGTGTTCGCGAGGCCGGTGGGCAGCGTCGGGTGATGCGGGTGGGGTGTCTCGTCGAGGGCGAGCAGCGACAGGATGCCGGCCGTCGCGCCGTCGATGCGGGCGTCGAGCGCCAGCGCGAGGCTCTTCCGGCCGCTCGCGCCGTCGACCTCCAGCAGCTCGACCCGCGCGCCGTGCGCCGTCAGCGCGTCCACGCAGCTGGACGTCAGCTGCGCACACCGCGCGCCGCGCGGGACGACGACCAGGTAGTCGCCGGTGAGCGAGGCCGGTCCGCCCGCCGGTAGCAGGTCCCACTCGAGGCGGTAGCCCCAGGACCGGTATTCCTGTCCGTCGTGGTGCCACTGCTGCCGCCAGCCGGCGAGTGCGGGGAGCATCGAGGCCAGCGACGACCGTGCCTCAGGGGCCTCGATGCCCACCAGGTCGGCGAGCTCGGCGCTGTCCACCCGGTCCACCGCCGACCAGAAGCGGTCCTCCCTCGCGTCGGTGGCGGGGCGCTGGTTACGGTCGAGCCAGTAGCGCTGGCGGTCGAAGGCATACGTCGGCAGCAGGAGCCGCCGGCCGGTCTCGGCAGTCGGCGGCACGAGACCGGCCCAGTCCACCGCGACACCGACCGTCCACAGGCGGGCCAGGCCGCGGGCGAGCGCCACGGGCTCCGGGACCTCCGGGCGGCTCAACGCGATCTGAGCAGCACCCGACGACCCCTCGGGCAGGCAGTCCGCGACCATCGCCGTCAGCGCCCCGCGCGGACCCACCTCCACGAACGTCCGCACCCCGCTGCCGGCCAGCGTCCCCACAGCACGCTCGAAGCGCACCGTCTCCCGGACATGACGCACCCAGTAGGAGGGATCGCTCAGTTCCGCTGGCTTGGCGTCATCGCCCGTGAGCGTCGAGACGATCGGGATCCGCGGGGGTTCGTACGCCAGCGACCGAGCCACCGCCTCGAACTCGGCGAGCATCGGATCCATCCGGTGCGAATGAAAAGCGTGCGACACCCGCAACCGCCGGCCGCGGGAACCCCGGGACTCGGCGAAGGCCACCACGGCGTCGACCGCGTCCTCGTCGCCCGACACGACGACCGACCGCGGGCCGTTCACCGCCGCCACCGCCACCCGGCCGGACAGGCCCCGCTCATCGAGATACTCCCGCACCTCGCGCTCCGCCATGGCCACAGCGGCCATCGCGCCGCCCGCCGGCAACGCCTGCATCAGACGGCCCCGCGCGGCCACCAGACGACACGCGTCCTCCAGCGACCACACCTTCGCCAGGTAGGCCGCCGTCAGCTCCCCGATCGAATGCCCCGCCATCACGTCCACCCGCACTCCGGCGGTCTCCACCATCCGGAACAGCGCCACCTCGAAGGCGAACAGTCCGGTCTGCGTGAACACCGTGTCATCCAGGGCGCCGCCGCCCTCACCGAACATCACCGCTCGCAGCGAGCAGCCCAGCAGGCGGTCGAACTCCGCGCACACCTCGTCCAGCGCGGCGGCGAAGACGGGCGACGCGGCAGCGAGCTCGCGACCCATTCCCAGCCGCTGCGCCCCCTGACCGGCGAACAGAAACGCCGTCCGCGCGTCCACCGCCACACCCGACGCGGCGCCGGCGGCAGCGCGACCGGCGGCGAGACCGTCCAGTCCCGCGAGGAGGCCGTCGCGATCCGCACCGACCACCGCGAGCCGATGCCGCAGGGCCGGTCGAGTCAGCAACGTCGCACCGACGGCGGCGGGATCGGCGTCCGACTCCCGCACGAACCGTGCGAGCTCCCGCGCCTGCGCCTCCAGCCCTCCCGCAGTACCCGCGCTGACCAGCCACGGGATGCCAGCTCCCGCCAGCATGGACGAATCTGCGGCTGGCCCGGCGGCGGGGGACGCGTCGGCCGGGGCGGCGGGCGCCTCCTCCACGAGGAGGTGGGCGTTGGTTCCGGAGACACCGAACGACGAGACGCCGGCGTGGCGGGCCCGCTGCCCACGTGGCCAGGCCATCGGCTCGGTCAACAGCTCCACCGCGCCGGTCTCCCAGTCGACCAACGGCGACGGCTCCCCCGCGTGCAACGTCCGCGGCAGTTCCTCCCGCTCCAACGCCATCAGCATCTTAATGACCCCGCCGACGCCCGCCGCGGCCACCGAGTGGCCGATGTTTGACTTCAACGATCCCAGCCGCAGCGGTCGGCCGGCCTCCCGCCCCTGGCCATAGGTGTTGAGCAGCGCCTGCGCCTCGATCGGATCTCCCAGCTTCGTCCCTGTGCCATGGGCCTCCACCGCGTCGACGTCGCCCATCGACAGGCCCGCGTTCGCCAGCGCGGCCCGGATCACCCGTTCCTGCGACGGGCCGTTCGGCACGGTCAGCCCACTGCTCGCACCGTCCTGGTTCACCGCCGAACCGCGAATCACCCCGACTATCTGGTGCCCGAGTCGACGTGCCTCCGACAACCGCTCCAGCACCAGCAGTCCGACACCTTCGGCCCAGGCCGTCCCGTCGGCGTTCGCCGAGAACGGCTTGCACCGACCGTCCGGCGCCAACCCGCGTTGCCGCGAGAACTCGATGAACCCCCCCGGACTCGCCAGCACCGTCACCCCGCCCGCCAGCGCCAGCGAGCACTCCCCGAGTCGAAGGGCCTGCACCGCCAGATGCAACGCCACCAGCGACGACGAACACGCCGTGTCCACCGACACTGCCGGACCCTCGAACCCGAACGTGTACGACACTCGACCCGACAGCACACTCGCCAGGTTCCCGGTCATCGTCTGGCCCTCGACGCCGGCTTCGACGTGGTCCGTGTCCGGGATGTACGCCGACGTCGACGCCCCGACGTAGACGCCGGTCCGGCTTCCCCGCAGTGCCGCCGGGTCCAGGCCCGACCGCTCCAGTACCTCCCACGCGACCTCGAGCAGCAGTCGCTGCTGCGGATCCATCGCCAGCGCCTCACGCGGCGAGATCCCGAAGAACTCCGCGTCGAACCCGGCCACATCGTCGAGGAAACCCCCGCGGCGCACATACGACTTGCCCAGCGCCTCGGGGTCCGGGTCGAACAGGTCCTCCGCCCAACCCCGGTCCGACGGCAGCTGGGACGTGGCATCGGTCCCGGCCGCCACCACCTCCCAGAGGCCCTCGGGTGACCGAATCCCACCGGGAAAGCGGCAGGCCATAGCGACCACGGCGATCGGCTCGCGGGCCGCCCGGGAGGCCTCGCGCGAGGCCTCGACCAGCAGCTGGTTCTCCCGCTGCAGCCGGTCGCGCTCCTTGAGTGAGGCACGGAGCGCGCGGACGACATCCTCGTGTGTTGCGGCCATGGTGGTCCCCTGCCTTCGTTCGGGTTCAGAAATCGGCCGGATTCAGGACTCGGCGCCGAGGGCGATCTGGAGGAGGTCGTCGAGCGCCATCGCGTCGATGGAGTCCTCACTCGGTTCGGAGTCCGTGCTGTGCGGCGAGCCTTCGACTTCCGGATCGTCAAGGCCCAACAGGATCAGCAGGGGTTTCATCAGCCCGGCTTCACGAAGCCTGGTCAGCGGTATTTCGGCGAGGGCCCGACGGATTTCTGTGTCTCCGGTCGCGCCCGGCGCCGGGCTTTCCTGTGCCGTGGAGTTGGTGTGTGGTGTGAGTTTGTGGAGGAGGTGGTGGGTGAGGGCGGTGGGGGTGGGGTGGTCGAAGATG
>NZ_JAMQQF010000548.1 GCF_023716945.1 Frankia sp. AiPs1
CCGGAAAGCCCGCGAGCGGCGGCCCGGCCGGACCCGCAGGCACTGCCGCGGCGGCCTCCACGGACTCCAGCCCGACCGGACCGTCGTCGGCGGCCCCGCCGGCCTCGACGCACCCGCCCGTCTCGACTCAGCCGTCAGTCTCGAGTCAGCCGCCTGTCTCTACTCAGCCGCCAGTTCTGCCGTCGGCGGCCGGACGACCGGACGCCACGGCCGGTGCCCCCGGGAAGCCGGAGGCGGACGGGGGCGTCGCCGCCGAGGACGAGCTGGCCGCTCCGGCCGGCGGGGAACCGTCCGGAGCTGGGCCCGAAGACCCCGCCCCGCGGTCGGTGCCCCGTTCCCAGGAGGCCGACGACGCGGCCTTCCTCGATCTCATCGCGCACTTCGACGACGAGCCGGACACCCGGCGCTGGCCGGCGGCGGAGGACCTCGGCGACACCCGCCGCCCCACCGTGATCATCCTGCGTCCGCCGTTCGAGCCCGATGTCCCGCCCGCGCCGGACGACCGCACCGATCCCGGTCTGGACAAGGCGCCACCCCCCGGGCTGCATCCGCCCGGCATCAGCGGCGGGCGCGGCGCCGACCCAGCCGACTTCGTCGTGATCGATCTCGGCGGATCGGCGGACGCCCCGGCGGACCCGGAGGACGACCACTACGTGCCGCCACCGGCGCCGCCCCTGCCCCGGATCCGGCCAGGGACCCGTTGGGCACTGGGCTCGATCGCCCTCGGGGTGGTGTTCCTCGTCGTGCCGACCCTGATCGGCTTCAACCAGTCCCGCGCGCAGGACGTTACCGGCGTACTACTGATCCTCGGTGGGGTCGGTACCCTCGTCGCCCGCATGGGTGACCGACAGCCCACCGATTTCGACGGCCCCGACGACGGCGCGGTGATCTGACCGCGACGGTTCGGGCGTGAGCTGCCGCGATGAACCTGCGGCGGCGAACCGGCGGGGTGGCCGGCGTCGATGCGCGGCCGCGTGGTCGGGGTGTGGCCGCGTGGTCGGGGCGCCCCCTGCGGACGTTGTCGCGCCCCGGCCGGATCCCGCAACGGTCGCACCCGGGGAACACCGGAGGAAAGGCAGGGTCGGTGCGTGGCATCGGGCCTGAGGACGACGTCGGCGTGGCAGCCGTCGTATTGGCACCGAAGGGAAGGCGTTGGGCGTGCGTTACCACGAGAAGGTCGAGGTGCACGGGCACCTCATGGACACCGGTGTACTGGCCCGGGTGCTCGACGACGTACTGGACTACGGCGGCGACTACCGGGTCGATCACATCGACCTGGGACGCAGCCACGACGACGAGTCCCACGCGGTCGTCACCGTCGGCGCCGAGACGCCGCGCCGGCTCATGCGCATCCTCATGCGGATCCAGGTCCACGGCGTGAACAAGGTCGAGGCGGGCACGGCGCGCTGCGAGGCCGCGGACCGCGACGGCGCCTTCCCGCCGGACTTCTACTCGACCACGAACCTGGAGACCGTCGTTCATCTCGACGGCCAGTGGGTCCCCGTGGAACACCCCGAGATGGACTGCGGCCTGGTCGTCTCCGGCGGCCGGGTACGCACCGTCCCGGTGACGGACGTCCGCGCCGGCGAGATGATCGTCTGCGGGGTGGACGGGGTGAAGGTCGTCCTCCCGGTCACCGACCACTCCAGCCGGATCTACGCCGAGTACGAGGCGCTCGGCGCACCGCTGCCGAGCTCCACCCAGCCGCAGGCAGTCCTGGTGAAGGCGATCGCCCGCCAGGTCCGCGAGGTGAAGGCCGAGGGCGCCCAGGTGCTGTGGGTGGCCGGGCAGACGGTCGTCAGCACCGGCGCCGCACCCGCGCTCGTCGCCCTGGTCGAGGCCGGCTACGTCGACGTCCTGTTCACCGGGAACGCACTGGCGACGCTGGATGTGGAGGCGGCGCTCTACGGCTCCCCGCTCGGCCTCGGGCCGCTGCGCAGCGGCCGGGTCCAGCGCGGCAGCGAGCAGCACATCCGCGCGATCAACGCGATCCGCCGCGAGGGCTCGATCCGGGCCGCAGTGGAGTCCGGCCTTCTCTCCCAGGGAATCATGCACGCGATGGTGAAGGCGAACAAGACCTTCGTGCTCGTCGGGTCCGTGCGCGACGACGGCCCGCTGCCCGACGTCCACACCGACGTGGTTGAGGGGCAGCGGGCGATGCGCGCGGCGCTGCGTGGGGTCGGCTACGCGTTGATGGTCGCCTCCGCCCAGCACTCCGTGGCCACCGGCAACATCCTGCCGGCGTCCATCCCGGTCGCCTGCGTCGACGTGAATCCGACGACGGTGCACGCCCTCACGGAACGCACCAGCGCGCACGCCGTCGGAGTCGTCGCCGACACGGGCCTGTTCCTGGAGGAGCTCGCCGTCGAGCTGGTGCCGGACTTCCGCCCCGCCCGACCGGGGCCGGGCGGCCTTGGCGCCTGATCCGGGCTGCGCAGATCCCAGCCCTGCTTAGAAGATCCCGGGCCTGCGCAGATTCGGGGCCTGCGCAGATCCGGGGCCTGCTCAGATTCGGGCGAGGTCCGCGGCGCCGACCAGACCGGCCTGGGAGCCGAGCTCGGCGATGACCACCTCGGCCTGGGGACGATGCGCGCGGGCGGGCACCGTCTCGGCGAACCGCTCCCGAGCTGGGCCGAGCAGCAGCTCGCCGGAGTCTGAGACCCCACCGCCGACGACGAAGCGGTCCGGGTCCAGGATGGCGGTCAGACTGGCCATACCCTCGCCGAGCCAGTGGCCGATCTCGGTCAGGCAGCGGATCGCCGCCGGGTCGCCCTTGCGGGCCGCCTCGGTGACGTCCGGGCCGGTCAGCCGTTCGGCGTCACCGCCGCACGCCTCCAGCATCGCCGCGGCGGCAGACGGGTCCATCGCCGCGATCTCACGGGCGGCGCGGACCAGCGCCCGACCGCTGGCGTACTGCTCCCAGCAGCCGCGGTTGCCGCACCCGCACAGGTGGCCGCCCGGCACCATCCGCATGTGGCCGGTCTCCGCGCCGATGCCGAACGCGCCGCGGTAGAGCTCGCCACCGAGGACGATGCCGCTACCGATGCCGGTGCCCACGGTGAGGCAGACCAGGTCACGGCGGCCGCGGCCGGCTCCGAACCGGTACTCGGCCCAGGCCATCGCGTTGGCGTCGTTCTCGACTACGACGGGCAGCCCTACCCGGCCGCTCACCTCGTCGCGCAGCGGCTCGTCCCGCCAGGCGAGGTTGGGAGCGAACAGGACTCGTGAGCGGTCCGCGTCGATCCAGCCGGCGGCGCCGATGCCGACCGCCTTCACCTCGTAGTCGGCGCAGAGCTCCGCGACCACGGCGGCGATGGTGTCCGCGACCTCGGCGGCCGAATGACCAGGAGTGGGCCGCCGGATCGACGCGAGGACGGTGCCGGCGCCGTCGACGACGCCGGCGGCGACCTTCGTCCCACCGACGTCCACGCCGATCGTCAGGCCCGCGGTGCGCCGATCGTCGACCGACGTGTCCACGACGGCGGGCGGGAGGGGGCTGAGCGGGGCGTCCGAGCCCGCGGGACGGGCTGAGGAGGTGTCCGGGGTGCTGGCGCGATCCGGGTTACCGGGACGATCCGAGCTGCCGGAAACAATGGGGCTCACGTGACATCGATCCTCTGGACGCGTGGTCTGGGCGCTGGGGCGGAACGGTTACCCGCGGCGGCCCCCGGCCGCGGGTCCTGGCTGGCTGTGCGCCCCGCGCCCGGGGACGCGGGAGCGGGGGCGTCGGTCTCGACGCGGGCGTCACCGGAGTGGGCGGTGCCGGAATGGGCGGTACCGGAATGGGCGGTACCGGAGTGGGCGGTGCCGGCGCGAGCGTCACCGGAGTGGGCGGTGCCGGGGCGAGCGGTGCCGGAGTAGGCGTCGAGGGCCACGCGGAAGGCCGCCGCCAGTGATTCCGCGGCGGTCAGTAGGTGGCGGACCACCTCGGGCCGATCGCCGGCGAACATCGCCAGCAGCCGGCACAGCGGGCACGACGTGCAGGGCCGCCCGTGGCCCGCGCAGACCCCGCCGC
>NZ_JAMQQF010000549.1 GCF_023716945.1 Frankia sp. AiPs1
GAGATCACACTCTGCCGCGGCGCGTTGTGGTTCGCGACGACGACGTCGGCGGCGGCGCCGCCCAAGCTGGCGAGCGCCTCGCGCACGCGCTCGACGGGCGCCTGGACGGCGGCCATCGTGCCCGGGTCGTCCCCCGCCGCGGCGAGGATTGCGGCGGCCCGCGCCTCGCTCAGGCCGACGAGGTCGGCCCGGTCGAGCGCGCCGGCGGCGCACAGGGCGACCAGCTCGCCGTAGGAATGGCCGCCGACGTGGTCGGGACGGACGCCGAACCCGGTGAGCAGTTCGTGCATGGCGAGGCCGGCGAGGCCGAGCGTCGGCTGGGCCGCCCGCGTGTCGGTGATCGCCGCCACCTGCTCGGCCTTCTGTTCCCGGGTGAACGCGGCCGGCGGGAACATCGTGTCGGCCCACTGGGGGGCCAGGTCGAGCACGGCGCGCAGCCGGGGGAAGGCGACGAACAGGTCGGCGAGCATCCCCGGCCGCTGGCTGCCCTGGCCGGGGAACAGGAAGGCGGTCGCGCCAGGCTCGGCGTCGTCGCGGACGAACACCCCGGCGCGCGGGTCAGCCGTGAACGTCCGGGCCGCCTCGATGGCGGCGGGCAGCCCGTCGAGATCGTCGGCGACGAACGCGACCTGCACCGGGCCGCCACCGGCCGCGTAGGTGGTACGGGCCAGGTCCCGCAGGCGGAACGGCCGTCCGGCGGCGTCGTTCGTCGTGACCAGGGCGGCGAGGCGGTCCAGCGCCCGGCCGGCGGTCGCCCGGTCGGCACCGCGGACGGCGAACAGCTCCGCGGGCCAGTGGTCCAGGCCGTGGGCGGGTTCCGGCCCGCCGTCGTAGGCGGACAGCACGACGTGGAAGTTGGTGCCGCCGAAGCCGAACGCCGACAGCCCGGCGTGGCGCTGACCGGCGGGTGCCGCCCAGGGCTTGGCGGTCTCGTCGAAGTAGAACGGGCTGGTCTCGCCGTCCCAGTAGGCGTTGGGGGTGTCGATGTGCAGGGTCGGCGGGCGCACCCCGGTCTCGACCGCCTTCGCCACCTTGATCAACCCGGCCAGGCCGGCGGCGCACTTGGTGTGCCCGATCTGCGACTTCACCGAGCCGACCGCGCACTGGCCGGGAGTCGCGCCGTGGTCGGTGAACACCTCGGTGAGGGTGGCGAGCTCGGTGCGGTCGCCGACGACCGTGCCGGTGGCGTGCGCCTCCAGCAGGCCGACGTCGCTCGGTGAGATGCCGGCCCGCGCGTAGGCCCGTTCCAGGGAGAGCACCTGGCCGGCCTTGCGCGGCGCGGTCAGCCCGAGCGCGCGGCCGTCGGAGGAGCCGGCGACCGCCCGGATGACCGCGTGGATGCGGTCGCCGTCGCGTTCGGCGTCGGCGAGCCGCTTGAGCACGACGACGGCGACGCCCTCGCCCAGGCTGGTGCCGTCGGCGCCGGAGTCGAAGCTGCGGCAGCGTCCCTGCGGCGACAGCGCGTGCACCGAGGAGAACAGCAGGAAGTCGTGGGCGCCGGCGTGGGTGTCCACCCCGCCGCAGAGCACCAGGTCGGAGCTGCCGGCGAGCAGCTCCTTGCAGCCTGCGTCGAGCGCGGCCAGTGATGATGCGCAGGCCGCGTCGACGGTGAAGTTCACCCCGCCAAGGTCGAGCCGGTTGGCCACCCGCCCGGCGATGACGTTCGCCAGCATGCCGGGGAAGGAGTCCTCGTCCAGTTCGGGCAGGAACTCCTCGAGCTCGGCGGGCAACTGCCCGAGCAGGCCCGGCCACAGCGAGCGCAGCCCGTAGGCACCGGACAGGTCGGTGCCGGCCTCGGTACCGAAGACGACCGAGGCACGGGAGCGGTCGAACGGCCGGCCCTCGCCGGCCGCCTGCTGCCCCGTGTCCTTCTGCCCCGTGTCGTACCCGGCGCTGCGCAGCGCACGGGTGGCGACCTCGAGAGCGAGGAGCTGGCTGGTCTCGATGCTGCGCAGGGACCGCGGCGGGATGCCGTAGGCCAACGCGTCGAACGGGATCTGCGGCAGGAAACCGCCCCACTTCGACGGGGTGTGGCGCCCGGCGTCCTTCACCATCGCGTCGGCCCGGTAGTACACCTCGGGGTCCCAGCGGTCGGCGGGGACCTCGCGGATCGCGTCGTTGCCGGCGACGACGTTCGCCCAGAACGTGGCGAGGTCAGGCGCGTCGGGGAAGATCGCGGACATCCCGACGATCGCGACCTCGAGCGGCTGACCGGCGCGACGGGAGTCCGCCGCGGTCGCCACCGGACCCGTACCTGCACCCGCGCCGACCATGTCCGCCTCGTTCCCCTCGCCGCCCGTCGGGCGTCGCGTGCTGTCGGCCGACCCGAACGCGAGCCCCGGCCCGGCCGGTACGCCGAGTTCGGCGGCCCGGTCGGCGAGACCGGCGGTGGCCCGCGTGGTCACCTCGTCGTGCAGGGCGGCGACGCTCGTGCGGTCCGAGCGCAGGGCCGCCACCTGTCCGATCATGAACATGCCGTCCCGGGCCTGGGCCGCCGGCTCGACCCGGACGACCTCGGCGCCGTCGCGGCGCAGCCCCTTGCTGGCCACCCGCAGCCGGCCGAGGTTGAGCGCCTCCAGCTCCTCCCACATCTGCTGGCGGGGGGTGGCGGCGGCGAGCAGCTCGCGGCGACGGTCGAGGAAGGTGCGGACGTAGGCGGACTCGACGCATCGGGTGGCGTGCCCGGGGGAGGTCTCCAGCAGCACCGTGCGCTCGCAGTCGAGGGCGGCCTGCTGGAAGCCGGGCAGGATCGCACCGGAGGCGACGGCCTCGTCGGTGAACAGGTAGGCCGTGCCCATCAGCACGCCGATGCTGGCGCCCCGTTCGGCGAGCGGGGCCGCCGCGGCGGCCACCATGGCCGCCGAGCGGGCGTCATGCACCCCGCCGGCGAACAGCAGGTGCAGGCCGGCGAAGAAGTCCGGGCCGGCCTGGTCGCTCTCGCCGAACGCGAGCAGCCCCGCGATCTGCGCCTCCCACAGCGGGAAGCTCGCCCGCGGCCCGACGTGCCCGCCGCACTCCCGCCCCTCGAAGACGAACTTGCGGGCCCCGTCGGCCAGGAAGCGGTGCAGCAGGCCAGGGGACGGCACATGCAGGAACGTGTCGATCCCGGCCGCCTCCAGCGGCGCCGCCTGGGCCGGCCGGCCGCCGGCCACGATCGCGCAGGGCGGACGAACGTCGCGCACGGCGGCGAGCTGGGCGTTACGCAGGGCCGCCGGGGCGAAACCGAGTATCCCGACGCCCCACGGCGCGTCCTGGAGCAGGTCGGCGGTCTCCATCAGCAGCGCGCGGCAGTCCTCGCCGTTCATCAGTGCCAGAGCCAGGAACGGCAGGCCGCCCTCGTCGGCGATCGCACGGGCGAACGCCGCCCGGTCGCTGACCCGGGTCATCGGTCCCTGTGCAACGGGATGCCGCAGCCCGCGGGCGGCCGCGAACGGCGCGCCGACGGCCAGCGGCCGGGTGCGGGCGGCGGCGGCGATGCCGTCCCGGATACCCTCGCGTACCGCCCGCACCACGGCGGCGGCACTGCCGTGACGGTCGGCGAGCGCGGCGGCGAAGGCGCCGTCCTGGCCAATCGGGAGGAACTGTTCGACCAGGTCGCGGGCGCCGAGCCGAGCCGCTACTGCGGCGGCCTCGACGGCGGCGGCCCCGTCCACCGCGACGTCGTCTCCGCTGTGCTCGCCGGACCCGTTGTGCTCGCCGGACCCGCCGTGCTCGCCGCCCGCGGGGGCGGTGACCGCGCCGTCCGAGGCGAGTTCGCCGCCGGTGTCGCGCAGGTCGACCGCGGGCCGCTCGACCCGCCCGGCGAGAGCGGCGATGGGCAGATCGGGCCGGATGTAGAGCCGGTGGCCGGCGTGCAGGATGGTCTCGCTGCCGTCCATGGCCCGCACCGCGGCGGCCACCTGCTCGGGCAGCTCCACCTCCCGGACCAGGGCGAGCTGGGAGTCGAGCACGACCCCCGCCCCGCCGCCGGCCACCGCCCCCGCTGCCGTCGCGGGGCCGATCCCCCCGG
>NZ_JAMQQF010000054.1 GCF_023716945.1 Frankia sp. AiPs1
CGCCTAGTCCGTGCGCCTCGTCGACGACGAGGACCGCCCCGTGCGCGCGGGCCGTGGCGTGCAGCTCGGTGAGGGGCGCGGCGTCGCCGTCGGCGGAGAACACCGACTCGGTCACCACGAGCGCGCGGCGCCAGCCGCCGGCGGCGAGAGCGGCGGTCACGGCGGCGACGTCGCCGTGCGGGGTGATGGCCACCCGCGCCCGGGACAGCCGGCAGGCGTCGACGATCGAGGCGTGGTTGAGCGCGTCGGAGACGATCAGATCGCCGGGGCCGGCCAGCCCGGTCAGGCACCCCAGGTTCGCCGTGTAGCCGGAGGAGAAGACCAGCGCCCCGGCGAAGCCCACGTGGTCGGCGAGCGCCTCCTCCAGCTCGCCGTGCAGGGCGGTCGTTCCGGTCACCAGCCGGCTGCCGGTGGATCCCGCGCCCCACTCCCGCAGGGCGCGCGCTGCTCCCTCGACGATCACGGGATGGCGGCCGAGGCCGAGGTAGTCGTTGCCGGCGAGGTCGAGGCGAACCCGAGAACCGTCCGCAGCGGGCGGCAGGGTGCGCGGGCGCAGCCGGCGACGCAGGCCGGCTGCCTCCCGGTCCCGGGCATGATCGGCAAGCCAGGCCAGCGGGTCGGCCGCGGGCGGGCCGCCGGGGGGTTCTGCGGTGGTCTTCGCTACGCTTGTGGCGGTTTGCGGCTCCGTGCGCGTACCGGGAACCACGGCCGCGGCGGCGTTGTCGACGGTCACGACGGCGAGCGTACGGGCCCGGACGGTCCCGCGGGGGTGCCCGCCAACTCGCAGCCCCGGTCCGTCTGGCAGTCTGCGACCCGTGGGAACCCTCGCCGACATGCTGCGCGCGAGCACGGATCTCAGCGACGACGACATCGACCACCTGCACGCGCTCGTCGCGGACTGGGCTCTGCTCGCCGACCTCTCCTTCGCTGACCTGCTGCTCCTCGTACCCGTCCGTTCCGGTTCGGGATCGGGCCGGGGCCATACCAGCGGGACCGAGTTCCTCGTCGTGGCCCAGGTCCGACCCACGACCGGCCCGACCGCCTACCACAACGACGAGGTCGGCAGCGTCGTCATCAACCGGTGGGTGGTCCAGAACGCCTGGCGGGAGCACCGCATCGCCCGGGAGGGCGAGCCCGAGTGGGACGGCGGGGTGCCGGTGCGGACGGAGGCGATCCCGGTCCGCCACGGCGACGAGGTGATCGCCGTGCTCGCCCGCGACACCAACCTGGTCAATCCCCGCACCCCCAGCGATCTGGAGTCCTCCTACCTGCAGGGCGCCAACAACCTGGCCCTGATGATCGCCGAAGGTGCCTTCCCGTTCCGCGGGAGTTCGGCCGAGCTGCCGGAGTCACCCAGGGTCGGTGACGGGATGATGCGGCTGGACGGCGCCGGCAAGGTCATCTTTGCCAGCCCGAACGCGCTGTCGGCGTATCGCCGGCTCGGCTACACCGGCAACGTCACCGGCGAGGACCTGCGCACGGTGCACCGGGCGTTGAACCTGCCCGCGACCACGCCCGCCGTCTGGCACGCGATCGGCCGGCGCCGGCCGGTGGAGGTCGAGGCCGGGGTCGGCAGCACGGTGGTGATGCTGCGGGCGATCCCGCTGTTCCCCGGGGCCACCCGGGAGGTACTCGTCCTCGTCCGGGACGTCTCGGATCTACGCCGGCGGGAGGCGTTGCTGCTGAGCAAGGACGCCACCATCCGTGAGATCCATCACAGGGTGAAGAACAATCTTCAGACGGTGGCCGCCCTGTTGCGGCTACAGATGCGCCGGACCAAGGTCGACGAGGCGCGGGCAGCCCTGCGGGAGTCGGTGCGCCGGGTGACCTCGATCGCGGTTGTGCACGAGACGCTCTCGCAGAGCCTGGGCGAGAGCGTGCCCTTCGACGAGATCGCCGACCAGATCACGTCGGTGACCGTCGACCTGGCGTCCACCGGTGCGCGGGCGAACACCCGCAGGTCGGGTTCCTTCGGGCGGCTGCCCGGTGAACTCGCCACCCCGCTGGCCCTTGTGCTTTCGGAGCTTCTGCAGAATGCTGTAGAACATGCGTTCGATGGTTCGGCGGGCTCGATCGAGATCCGCGTGCAGCGCGCGGTGGATCGGCTCGACGTCGTCGTCGCCGACGACGGGGCCGGCCTGCCGGAGGACTTCCAGCTCGAGCACTCGCCCCGGCTGGGGCTGCAGATCGTCCGTCAGCTCGTGCTCGGTGAGATGCACGGCACCATCCGGCTGCAGGCCGGGCCGGAGCGCGGCACCGAGGCGCTCCTGTCCATCCCACTTTCTGAAAGTTGAGTGTTTAGGGTGCGCGCGCGGGGGTATCCCCCAGGATGTGTCCCTCGCTCGCGGTCGGTGTGGCGATGCCTCGCGTCCGCAGGCGGGGCCCCCAGGGGCCGCCGCGGGGGCCGAAAACATTACGGCCGCCCCGTCCGCGTCGCGCCGCATCGCTGCGGCGGACGCGCGGACAGAACGGCCGATGCTGCTGCCAGCCACCCCCGTGCCAGGGCACGGGTCATGGCGTGGCGTCGTGCGGGGACCGCTGTGGTCCGCCGATGGTGCGAGGTCCGGCGGGCAGGATCTACCGCGGGTGGTTGGGGTGATACGGACGTGGCACGTCCTTGAAGCCCCCCGGTCCTTGGCGCTGGGCCACCGAGGGTCGTGCACTCAGGCGGTTCGCACCCGCAGACGGACCTGGCGCTTGAGCGCCCGGCGTTCGTCTTCGCTCAACCCGCCCCAGACACCGGAGTCCTGCCCGGTGTCCAGTGCCCAGTTCAGGCAGTCACTAGTGACTGCGCACCGCGCGCAAACGGCCTTTGCCTCTTCGACCTGGCGTTCCGCCGGACCGGTAGTACCGATCGGGAAGAAGAGCTCGGGATCCTCGTCACGGCAGAGCGCTCTGTGGCGCCAGTCCATGCGTCCAACTCCCTCTCTCGTCTCGGGCCACACTGCACATGAGACGCTTTGCGAGCCGCTACGGTTGTGCCGCGGTTGAAAATTAAATGAGCAGGTTGTCTGCTCGGCCCCGTCGGCGGGCCGTGGAGCGGGTTCCTGGCTGTCGGTGAGCCCGGGTGCACGTGCATCCACCTCGGACATTCGCCACCCTCCCACCGGAACGGGCAGGGGCGCAAGAACCTGCAACCGTCTTCACACCCTGTCTGGCCTGCACTTGTCCGGCAGGGACACAGATGGGCCACGGCGTGCGACCGTCTCCGACGGTTGCTGAAGCGCCACAGAAGTCCTGGTTGACAGGGGATGCGGTGGCATGACCTGGCTGCCGCCGGGTCGATCCGCCAGGTGCAGGGCGGGTTCTTCCCGATCAAGCGGCCGGCGTCATGCCATCTGGGCATCGATGTCCGTCTGCGCGCATCCGGGTTACTCCGGCCGCCGCTGGGCGGCGTCCTCCCCGCCTGCCGTGACACGCGCGGCCCGCCGGAGATGGCAGGGTTGAGCCATGGAGGTTCTCGGTCATCGCGGTAGCAGGGTCCCCGGCCCGGAGAACACGGTCGAGGCGGTGGACGCGGCGCTGCGTGCCGGCGCGGACGGCGTTGAGATCGACATCCGCCGCAGCGCCGACGGGGACCTGGTGTGCGTGCACGACGCCCGGCTGTCCAAGCCGGCCGGGCGGGCGATCGTCCGGCAGCCCACCGAGGCGCTGCGCGCCCGCGGCATCCCGCTACTCGACGAGATCCTCGACGTCTGGGCCGGCCGCGGCCGGCTGATCTGTGAGATCAAGAACCAGCCCGGCCAGCCGGACTTCGACGCTCCCCGGGAGCGTACGGCGCGAGCTCTCGCCGAGCGGCTGCGTGCCCGGGGCTGGACGGGGCCACGACCCACCGTGGCCGACCTCGACGCCGGGGCTGGCGGCATCACGGTGTCATCGTTCGACTGGTTCGCCATCGAGGCTCTGCGCGACGCGGAGCTGGCCGTCACGACGGCGTTCCTGACGATGCCGCGGATGTCCGTCAGTGGTGGCCTTGCCTACGCTCGATCGGCGGGCCACGCCGAGTTGCATGCCCACACCAGCGCCGTGCTCGGCTCGCCGGACGCGGGCGCCCGCGCCCGGCAGGCCGGCGTGCGCCTGGTGACGTGGACGGTCACCGCCGTGGACGCCGCGCGCCGGCTTCAGGACGCCGGGGTCGCCGGGGCGATCTGCGACGACCCGGTCGAGATCCGCCGGGCCCTCGGCGCCCCGCCTGTTCCGGACACCTCGCCCGCACCGCCCGCCTCGGGCATCTCGCCCGCCCCGGGCACTTCGCCGGCCCCGGGCATCTCGCGCGGCGCGGACACGCCGCCCGGCGGGGGCGCTCCCCAGGACGACTGAGGCAGGACGGACCACATCTGCCAGCCCCCGATCGTCCTGGCGGGGACTGCGGCCAGACTGCGGTCGAATCGTGCCGAGGCACGAGTACGGCACTCCGGGCGCGGACCGTGCTCAGGGCTGCAGCACGACTCCGTGCACGATCGATCACACGGCTGGCGGATGCCCGAACGGCAAACCGAGAGTCGGTCCGTGGACGTCGGGTCGCCCAGCGGCGTGGGTCTTCGACGCGTCCGTCCGAGGCATCGCGACACCTGCCGCGGGTCCAGGCGGACCCGCGAATCCCGGGCCGCGCCGACCCGGCCCCACCGAGCGGCGTGGCGCCGGCCAGCGGGTCGGCGCCGGGGCGGGTGGTCAGGCGATGACGCGCAGGGCCCGCGGGTGGTGGGTGAGCCTGACGTCGGCGTATTCGCCGAGGTACTCGCCGTCCATCTGGATCGGCAGCGGGTGATCCGCGAGGAACCGGATCGCGGCCGCGTCGTGGCGGCGCACGACGTTGCGCCCGCGCGGCCCGCGTCCGTCTCCGAGGATCTGCGAGGCCGTGCGCAGCACGGTGGACAGCCGCACCCGGCGCAGCGCCAGCAGGTCCAGCCCGGTGTCGAACGACGCCTCGGGGCAGGCCAGCACGGGACGGGAGTTCAGGTAGGTCCACGGGCGGGTGTTGCAGACGATGCCGAGGGCGATGCGCTCCTCGACGCTCCCGGCCGCCTCGGGGTCCGCCTGCCCGGCTTCGGTCGGCAGGCCGGCGCCGGCAGCCAGAGCGGTAGCGGCAACCGGTGCGGCGTCGGTGGGGACGGCGGTGTCGGTGGGAAGGCTGTGGGCGTCGGCCGTCTCCAGGGCGATGGGCGGGGCGCCCCGGTCGGCGCCCCGGGTCACCTGGCCCGCGGCCGTCCGCAGGAACAGGCCGGCGCTGTTGCGGCGCCCCTTGCGGCGCTTCTCCTCGGCCTGCGCGACCACCCGCGCGTCCAGCCCGATGCCGAAGCAGAACGTGAACCAGCGGCCCTCGTCGCCGTACTCGGCGCGACCGACGCTGATCCGGCGGCTACGCCCCTCACGCAACGCGTCCAGCAGCTCGCCGGTCGCCTCCACCGGCGAGGCCGAATATCCCAGGGCACGGGCGAAGACGTTCGTGCTGCCACCCGGCACCACCGCGAACGCCGGCCCGTCGTCGATCGGGCCGTTCAGGAGCAGCCCGTTGGTGATCTCATTGACGGTCCCGTCCCCGCCGAGCGCGATCACCACGTCGACACCGAGCTCGACGGCCCGCGCCCCCAGCTCGACCCCGTGGCCGCGGCCCTTGGTCAGCACGGTCTCCATCGAGACGTCCGCCGCGAGCGCACTGGCGAGGACATCGCGAACACGTTCCGTTGTGGTAGTGGCGACGGGGTTGACGACCAGCAGCCCTCGCATGCCTCTACCGTAGTCCGCCCGCCGATCCCGGGCGGCGGCTGGGAAAACTCTCACATCGGGGAAACCGGGGGATCGGATGTCAGTGCCGTCGCGCTCGCCAGTTCCCCGCGCACGGCCACGAATGGGTATCAACCACCCGTAACGGGCGCCCAGGGGAGTCGGGCGCGGACGGCGGCGACCCTCCGTCCGCGGCCGGCAGGGCAGGTGGGGGCGCCAGCCCGGGAGCGAGGGTCCGGTCTGGCCCCTTGAGGGACCGCTCTGGCGTCTTGAGGGACCGCTCTGGCGTCTTGGGGGACCGGTCTGGTGTCTTGGGGGACCGGTCTGGCGTCTAAGGGACGTAGTGTCGCAACCATGGGATCCACGAGCCGTCCCGGGCAGCCGGCCGGCGGCCGGTTCGACGAGCTGCGTGCGGCCGCGCGCACGGCTTCCGTGCCGGCCTGGGTGGCCAGCGTGCTCCTCGCCGCCGAGGCACTCGTTCTGCTGGCGCTGGGCGTCCTGCAGGTGCTGCGTGGGTTCGGTTCCGACATCGACGACGTCGGGCGCGCCGAGTCCGGTGGGGTGCTCGCCATCCTTGGCGCCGTGGGGGTGGCCGTGCTGGCGTCGGGAGTGCTGCGGCGCGGGCCGTCCTACCGGTCACCCACGCTCGTCGTGCAGATCCTCTGCCTGCCGGTCGCCTGGGGGCTGGTGCAGGCCGGTGACTACGGCTACGGCATCCCGCTGTTCGTCGTCCCACTCGTGATCGTCGTGGCCCTGCTGGCCGCGGGCGGGTTCGGCCCGTCGGCCGGCGACGCGCGCAGCTCCGCCACCCACGCGGGGCAGGACGAGGGCGGGGACGCCGGCCGCGGTGACGGCCGGCAGGTGCCTCGGGGGCCGCGGCGTCGCTGAACAGACGTACGCGGGCGCGGCCGGGGTTGGGGCGGGTGTGGACTTCGGTTCGGATGAACGTGTACGCGTCGGACGAGGTACGTGTACGCGACCGGGCGTGGCCAGACGACCGGAGGCGGGCGGGGTCAGCCGTCCTCGAGCAGGCCGCGGCGTAGCTGGGCCAGGGTTCGGGCCAGCAGCCGGGAGACGTGCATCTGGGATATGCCGAGCTCGGTGGCGATCTGCGACTGGGTCATGTTGCCGAAGAAACGCAGGAGCAGGATGCGCTTCTCCCGCGGCGGGAGCTTCTCGAGCAGCGGCTTGAGCGACTCGCGGTACTCCACGCCCTCCAGGGACTCGTCCTGGACACCCAGGGTGTCCGCGACGGCGGGAGCCTCGTCGTCACCGGAGTCCGGCGCGTCGAGGGAGACCGCCGAGTAGGCGTTGGCCGACTCGAGCCCCTCGAGGACGTCCTCCTCGCTCATCTGCAGATGCCGGGCGATCTCGCTGACGGTGGGGGAGCGGCCAAGCGTCTGGGACAGCTCGGACGTCGCCTTCGTCAGCGAGAGCTTGAGCTCCTGCAACCGGCGGGGAACCCTGATCGCCCAGCCCTTGTCACGGAAGTGCCGCTTGATCTCGCCCACGATCGTCGGGGTGGCGTAGGTGGAGAACTCCACCCCGCGCTCCGGGTCGAACCGGTCCACCGACTTGATCAGACCGATCGTGGCGACCTGGACGAGATCGTCCAGCGGCTCGCCGCGGTTGCGGAAGCGGCGAGCGAGGTACTCCACCAGCGGCAGGTGCATCCGGACGAGCTGATCGCGGATGGCGGCGCGCTCCGCGTCGCCCTCGGGCAACTCGGCGAGACGCACGAACAGCGCCCGGGCCATCGCCCGGTCGGGGGAGTGAGTGCGTTCGGGGGCGGCTTCGCGCTCGGGTTCGGCGCTCGGCACCGGCTGGGCCGCGACCTCGGTGCCGAGGTCGGGTTCCTGGCCGCGCTCGGCTGGATGCTCGTCCAGGGCGGACCCCCGCTGGCTCAGCGCGGCCACCGGGTCCACCGCGGGGGCGTCCTGGTCGGCTGCCGTGCGGGGCGGAGTCGGGGTTCTGCCGGTTGACGTCACGGTGTACCTACCGCGTCACCCAATGGTGTCTGGTTGGCCGCACCCGAGCCGCGGACGTGCCCCGCCGGCGGCTCGCCCAGATCCGCCCGCACGCCCCGGCGCTTCTGCAACGTGATGCTCACCTTGTTGCCCGGGCCGGTGGAGGTGTCCACATCGCCCGCGAGGGCCTTGAGTACCGTCCAGGCGAAGGTGTCCTCCGAGGGAGGCTCGCCGTCGAGGCTCTCGACCGTCACCAGCACGTGCATCACGCCGGGCGAGAGCGTGAACGTGCAGTCGAGCGACGACCCGGGCACCGCCGAGACGAGCAGCAGCGCGCACGCCTCGTCCACGGCGATCCGCAGGTCCTCGATGTCGTCGAGGGTGAAGTCGAGCCGAGCTGCCAGAGATGCCGTGGCGGTGCGCAGAACAGTCAGGTACGCACTGGCCGCGGGCAGGGTGAGCGCGACGACGTCGCGCAGTCCGCCGGAGTGGGCGGTTTGGCTGTCGATGGTGTCGGAGTTCTCCGCGCCGCCGGTCGAAGGCGTCGGATCCACGTTCCTACCCCCAAAGAGCCTGCATAGTGCGAGGAGGGATCCTCGCAGGTGGTCCGCCGGCCGGAGCCGGCCGAACGATGATGTTGTGAATGACTGCCTTCCCACCCACCGACGGCATCATGCCTCCCCGCGGCGGCCGTGACGTCCCTCATGGCCGGTCGCGATCCGCTCCGTCGGCGGCCGGCGGCGGCCACCGCCTCCACCGTACCCAGCCGCCGGTGGGTCCCGCAGGTCGGGTGATCGTAAGTCCCCGCTCTGGGCCCCTTTCCGTGCCTGGCCGGCGCCGGTGTCGACCAACCACGCGGGGCCCGGGAACTGGGACGAACCGGCGGGCGGGCCTCGATCCGGGCCGAAGCGGCGGGATCAGGCCGGATCCCCGGCGCAGGCGCCCGAGCCGGGCCGCGGGCGGGCCAGGGCGGCGAGATCGGTGAGGGCGTCGCCATCCACCCGCCAGGTCGACCACCCGGCCAGCGGCCGCGCCGCCAGCGAGCGGTAGAACGCCTGCGCCGGCGTGTTCCAGTCGAGCACGGCCCATTCGAGCCGCCGGTAGCCGTGCTTGCCGCAGAGCGTGGCGAGCGCGGCGAGCAGCGCCCGCCCGTGGCCGCCACGGCGGTGCTCCGGCCGCACGAACAGGTCGATCAGATACATGCCGGATTGGCCGGTCCAGGTCGAGAAGGTCGGATGCCAGATCGCGAAGCCCACGACCGGGGGTGGGTGTGCCACCCCGATCGGCGGGACGTCGCCGGTGGGCGGGGTGTCGCCGGTGGGGAGTGCGGCGCCGGTCGGGAGAGGGCCCCCGGACGTGGGTGCCACCCCGTCCGGGGTGGCACCCACGGGTGACTGGTCGGCGATGGCCACGAGGCAGTAGGCGGCCGGGACCGGGCCGAACAGGGCGGCCTGCAGCTCGGCCGGGGTCATCGCGACCCGGTCTGCTTCGCGCTCGTAGGCGGCGAGCGCCCGGACCAGCTCCAGGACGACCTCGACGTCCCCGGGGCCGGCCACCCGGATCATCGCGATCCGCCCGCCGTGGCGCCGGCGGCGCGTAGCTCGTCGTAGAGGGTCAGGCAGTCGCGGTAGGCCGGCAGCAGGCCCGCCGACTCGGCCTCCTTCAGAGTGGGGGCCGCCGCGTCCTTCTCCGACAACAGCGGGGTGAGGTCGTCGGGCCAGGGCAGCGCCAGATCGGGATCGAGCGGGTTGACGCCGTGTTCGCGGCCGGGGGTGTAAGGCGTCGAGCACAGGTAGGAGATCGCCGCGTCGTCGGTCAGCGCCATGAAGGCATGCCCCAGGCCCTCCGAGACGTACAGACCCCGCCGGTCGACGTCGTCGAGCAGGACCGACGCGAAGGTGCCGAACGTGGGCGATCCGGTGCGGATGTCCACGACGCAGTCGAGCACCCGCCCGCGCACGCATGTCACATATTTCGCCTGACTGGGCGGTACCTGAGCGTAGTGCACGCCGCGAAGGGTCCCGGCCCGGCTGACGCTGTGATTGGCCTGCGACAGGGTCAGCGGATGGCCCACGACCTCGGCAAGCGCGTCGGAGCGGAACCACTCCAGGAAGGTCCCGCGGCTGTCGGAGTGCTGACGCGGGGTGAACACCCAGGCGTCCGGAACCGAGAGTTCGCTGATCTCCACGACAGCGAAGGTACCGGTTCGAGGGGTTGCCTCCCAGCAGGCCGGACCGTCGGGTCGGCGCGCGTTGGCGCACAGGTGTGGCTCTTGCGGAGCGCCGGCTCCGGTGGTGCGGCCGGTGTCGTGCGCCGACATCCACTGCCCGGGTCCTCCTGGCGGGTTCAAGCTCTGCGCCAGCTAGAGCACCTTGGACAGGAAGGCCCGGGTGCGCTCGTGGGCCGGCGCGGTGAGCAGGGTGGCCGGCGGGCCGGCCTCGACGACCGTGCCGGCGTCCATGAAGACGACGGTGTCGGCCGCCTGGCGGGCGAACCCGAGCTCGTGCGTGACCACGATCATCGTCATCCCCTCGGCGGCGAGCTGGCGCATGATCTCCAGCACCTCGCCGACCAGTTCGGGGTCGAGCGCGGAGGTCGGCTCGTCGAACAGCATCAGCTTGGGGCGCATCGCCAGCGCCCGGGCGATCGCGACCCGCTGCTGCTGCCCGCCGGAGAGCTCGGCCGGGTAGGCGCCCGCCCGATCGGCGAGGCCCACCCGGGCCAGCAGCGCCCGGCCTCGTTCGACCGCCTCGGATCGTCGCTCGGCGCGCACCCGGACCGGGGCCTCGATGATGTTCTCCAGGGCGGTCAGGTGCGGGAAGAGGTTGAAGCGCTGGAACACCATTCCGATCTCCCGGCGCTTGCGGGCGATGTCGCGTGGTCGCAGCTCCCGGATCCGTCCGCGGTGCTCGCGGTAACCGACGAGCTCCCCGTCGACCTCCAGCCGGCCACCGCTGATCCGCTCGAGGTGGTTGATGCAGCGCAGGAACGTGGTCTTCCCGGAACCGGATGGCCCGATCAGGCAGGTCACCTCCCCGGGGATCACGGTCAGCGAGACGTCCTGAAGGGCGGTGTGCTGGCCGAACGACTTGCGCACCCGCTCGGCGCGGACCATCGGCACTGCTCCGGCTGGCGCCCCGCCGGACGGCACCCCGACGCCGGCTGGCACGGCGGTGGTTGGCACGGCGGTGGTTGGCACGGCGGTGGCGGGCACCGCCACCTCGCCGCTCACCGGCGCTGCCCGACGCGGGGCAGGGTTCCGCGGGCGAAGCGGCGCTCGAGCTGGTGTTGCCCGACCGTGAGCACCGAGGTCAGCGCGAGATACCACAGCGCCGCCACGATCAACAGGGGGATCGTCTGGAAGTTGCGGGCGTAGATGAGTCGAGTGGCGTTGAGCAGCTCGTTGTAGGAGATCACGCTCACCAGGGAGGTCGTCTTGAGCATCGAGATGGTCTCGTTGCCGGTCGGTGGAATGATCGTCCGCATGGCCTGCGGAAGTACGATGCGTCGCAGGGTCAGCGCCCGGGACATGCCGAGGGCGGACGCCGCCTCGGTCTGGCCCGCGTCGACGCCGTTTATCCCGGCACGCACGATCTCGGCCATGTATGCGGCCTCGTTGAGGCCGAGTCCGAGCACCGCCGCGGCGAACAGCGGCACGATGTGGTTGGCGTCGCCGGAGACGAGGCTGGGCCCGAACGGTATTCCGAGCGAAAGCCGGGGGTACAGCGCGCCGATGAAGCTCCAGAACAGGATCTGCACCAGCAGCGGCGTGCCCCGGAAGAACCAGATGTACAGCCAGGCGGCGCCGGCCACGACCGGGTTCGGTGACATCCGCAGGATGGCCAGCACGATTCCGCCGACGATCCCGATCGCCATCGCGATGACCGTCAGGTAGACGGTGGCCCACATGCCGCGCAGCACCGGCTCGGCGAAAAGGTAGTCACCGACGGTGCCCCACTGGAAATTCCGGTTGGTGACGAGGGAGTGCACCCCCATCGCGGCCAGCACACCGATGGCCACGCCGGCCGCCCACCGGCCGGGATGGCGCAGCGGCACCGCGTCGACGTCCACCCCGGCGCCGCGCTGGGGCGGCGAGGCGTCCGCGGCCGTCATCCGGCCGCGCCGTTGATCCGCGGGTCGCTGATGGCCCCGTCCCGGACTCCCCACCGGTCGAGGATCTTCGCGTAGGCGCCGTCGTCGATCAGCTTCGCCATGGCGGCATGCAGCGGGGCTGCCAGGCCCGAGTTCTTCGGCACGGCGATGCCGTAGGGCGCCGTCCCGTAGGGCTTCCCGACGATCCTGATCTTTCCGCCGGACAGCTTCGCCTGGTAGTCGGCGACCGGCGAGTCCGCCATGGACACCTCGGCGCGGCCCGAGGTGAGGGCCAGGTTGGCGCCGTTCTGGTCGTCGTAGTTCTGCACGGTGACCTTGGGCTTGCCCGCCGCCGTGCACCGGCCGCTCTGGTCGTCGGCGTCGGACTGCTGGGTGGTGCCGGTTTCCACCGCCACCGTGCGCCCGCACAGGTCGGCCAGGGTGGCGATCTCCACACCACCCTCGCCCCGGGTCATGAAGGAGGTGCCCGCGGAGTAGTAGGTCACGAAGTCGACCTGCTTCTCCCGCTCTTTGGTGTCGGTGAAGGACGACATGCCGACGTCATATCGGCCGGAGGCGAGACCGGGCAGGATGGAGTCGAAGACCACCTGCGTGGGCTGGACCTTGAGACCCAGGACACCGCCGAGTGCGCGAGCCAGGTCGATATCCATTCCGATGATGGCTTTTCCGTCCGTGTCGAAGAACTCGTTCGGCGCGTAGGACGGGTCGGTGGCCACCGTGAGGGTCCCCTTGTCGCGACTGCTTTGGGGTAGTTGACCTGCGATGACGCTGTCGGTGGCGGTTGTCGCCGCCGGCGTGGCCGTGGAGTCGGAGTTGTCATCGCCACAGCCCGCCGCGATCGTCAGCAGCGCGAGGCTCATGACCAGGGCAGATATCCTCGCACCATGACGAAAAACGCCGCTGTGCACTGATGACCTCCGGGATTCGGGTGGAGCGTTAGGTGGCGTGGGCGGTGTCCGAGTGCACCCAACCCTGATCATGTGACGCCTTCGCTACGCTCGCACACCCGCTCCGTGTCGACATGTTTCGTTTGCGTTGCGGTGAGGTTCGTCCGAGGTTCACCGTGGGCGAACCTTCGGCGCGAGCCCGACCGGGTCGGCGTGCGATATTGGAAGTAACCCCGGGCAACCCCCGGGCGCTCGTCCCGCTCCACGATCACCAAACATCGTGGAGAGGGGCCGCTCAGGCCCGCCCTCCCGCGGACACGGCACGCACGGAGGGCGGGCGTCTTGTAGCGCCGCCCAGGTGGTACCACGATTGCCCAAGGGGCCACCGGCGGCATGTCCGAGGAGCAATCTCCGTGACCGCAACCACTGACCATTCGACCCTCGACTCCACCGCCGCGTCGGAACTGGCCGGGGTCAGCCCGCGCCCGTCCGACGACGATCCTGCCTTCGCCCTGCACCGCGGCGGGAAGATCGGTGTCGCGCTCACCGTCCCGCTGGAGACCCGCGAGGACCTCTCGCTGGCCTACACTCCCGGGGTCGCGCGGGTGTGCCTGGCGATCGCCGAGACGCCGGCACTCGCCGACGACTACACGTGGCGGTCCAACACCGTCGCAGTCGTCACCGACGGGACCGCCGTGCTCGGCCTCGGTGACATCGGCCCCCTGGGTTCCCTGCCGGTCATGGAGGGCAAGGCGGCGCTGTTCAAGCACTTCGGCGGCGTCGACGCCGTCCCGCTCGCGCTCGCCTGCACCGACGTCGAGGAGATCGTCGAGACCGTCACCCGGCTCGCCCCGAGCTTCGGCGGGATCAACCTCGAGGACATCTCGGCGCCGCGGTGCTTCGCGATCGAGCGTCTCCTGCAGGAGCGCGTCGACATCCCGGTCTTCCACGACGACCAGCACGGCACCGCGATCGTCGCCCTGGCCGCGCTGGAGAACGCCGCCAAGCTGACCGGGCGCACCCTCGGCGACCTGCGGGCCGTGGTGTCCGGCGCGGGCGCGGCCGGAGTCGCGGTGACCCGCATCCTGCTGGCCGCCGGCATCGGCGACATCGCCGTTGGCGACAGCCGCGGCATCATCTACCCCGGCCGCGACGCCCTCACCTCGGTCAAGGCCGCGCTCGCCGCCGAGACGAACTCCGCCGGCCTGACCGGTTCGATCACCGACGCGCTGCGCGGTGCCGACGTCTTCCTCGGCCTGTCCTCCGGGCAGGTGCCGGAGGAGGCGGTCGCGACCATGGCTCCCGAGGCGATCATCTTCGCGATGGCGAACCCGGACCCCGAGGTGGAGCCCGCGATCGCCCACAAGTACGCCCGCATCGTCGCCACCGGGCGCAGCGACTACCCCAACCAGATCAACAACGTGCTGGCGTTCCCCGGGGTGTTCCGCGGTGCGCTGGACGTGCGCGCCAGCCGGGTGACGGAGGGCATGAAGCTCGCCGCTGCCACTGCGCTTGCCGACGTGATCGCCGACGAGCTCCGCGAGGACCTCATCATCCCAAGCGTGTTCGACCCTCGGGTGGCCCCGGCCGTCTCCGCGGCGGTCGCCGCGGCCGCCCGGGCCGACGGAGTCGCCCGGCGCTGAGACAAAGCCTGGGAGACGCTCGGGAGCCCCGCAGGCCCGCCCGGTCTGCGGGGCTCCCGAGCCCGTCTGCGGGTCGTCTCAGACCCGGCCGCACCCCTGGCAGGGTCGGTGCTCGGCGGCGTCGTCGAGCGGGCGCAGCGTCCCGCAGCCCTTGTAGGAGCAGCAGACGAAGTCCGCGGACATGACGGTGATGACCGGCGTGCCGTCCACCATGACGGTGGCGGGCGCCTCCGGGATCGGGACGATGTGCCGACGGCGCCAGCTCAACCGCCGGTGCGCCCCGCGCCGAGGGGGCATCTGCGACGGGTCATCCCGGGTCACCACGGTTTGTTCACCGCCCCGTCCACGCTTGTCCTACCCACGGCGATGAGTTCAGCACAACCGACCCGGGGACGCGCGGCCCGGGGCGGATGATCCCTGTTCGTCGCATTTGGCCTCGGCGTCCCCCTTGCGGCCGGCTCGCGCCGCTCGCGCCCACGACCGGGCGGCCGTAGGTTCGTGGGGTGCTCGCAGCCGCCGCGGTCTCCCTGCATCCCGATGCTCCTCTCGACGGTCTGTCCATCGGCGAGCAGCCTGAGCCCGCGCCGCCGGACGGGTGGGCCACCGTCACGGTGCGGGCCGCCTCGCTGAACCATCACGACCTCTTCAGTCTGCGTGGAGTGGGCCTGCCGGCCGACCGCCTCCCGATGATCCTCGGCTGTGACGCCGCCGGGGTGACCGCCGAGGGGGAGGAAGTCGTCGTGCACGCGGTGATCGGTGATCCGGCTGCGGGCGCCGGCGACGAGACGCTGGACCCGCGGCGAACCCTACTGTCCGAACTGCATCCGGGCACCCTCGCCGAACGGGTCGCGGTGCCCCGGCGCAACCTTCTGCCGAAGCCCGCCGGGCTGACGTGGGAAGAAGCGGCGTGCCTGCCGACCGCCTGGCTCACCGCTTACCGGATGGTGGTGTCCCGGGCCGGCCTGCCCGCGGGTGGCGGCGGGACGCTGCTCGTCCAGGGGGCCGGCGGCGGGGTGGCGACCGCCGCTCTGCTGATCGCCAAGGCCGCGGGGCACTGCGTTTTCGTCACCTCGCGGGACGCCGGCAAGCGCGCGCGGGCCGCGGCCCTCGGCGCGGACGGGGTGTTCGAGTCCGGTGCCCGGCTGCCGAAGCGGGTCGACGCCGTCATCGAGACCGTCGGCGCCGCCACCTGGAGTCATTCGGTCAGGTCTCTGCGGCCCGGCGGACGCATCGTCGTCTCCGGTGCGACCAGCGGTCCCAACCCGCCGGCCGAGCTCACCCGGATCTTCTTCCTCCAACTGTCGGTCGTCGGATCGACGATGGGCAGCCGGGAGGAGCTCGTCGACCTGCTTGCGTTCCTGGAGCGCACGGGCGTCCGCCCGCCGGTGCACGAGGTGCGGCCGCTGTCCGCGGCGCGCGCGGCATTCGAGCAGCTCGCCGGCGGGGACGTCTTCGGCAAGCTGGTGCTCACGCCCTGAGCGGCCCGGCCCGGGGAGCGCGGGCCGCGCAGGCCGGGCTCAGGAGGCGCAGGCCGGCTCAGGAGGCGTGGGTCGGCTCCCAGGTAGGCGTGGGCCGGCTCAGAGGTCGGCGTCGTCGTCGGGGCGGGCGAGCCAGGTGGCGAGGCGTTCGACGGCCTCTTCGAACTCCGGGTGGACGTCGACGAACGCCCGCAGCGAGTCGGCGAGTCCCTCGTAGGTCACCGTCTCCGCGCCGCGGCGCTCGGCGAGTTCCTCGATGCCTCGGTCGGTGAAGTACATCCCGCTCCCGTCATCCCCGGTGGCGTCTGGGTCCCGCCGGCCGCCCGGATCAGCGAACAGGACGGTCCCGGCAGGGCCGGGACCGTCCGTCATCCTCGCTGATCCGGGCCCGGTCGCTGATCCGGGCCCGGGGGCTCAGTCCTCGAACGCGGCCTCGACGAGGGCCTGCTGCTCGCGCTCGTGCACCCGCGACGAACCCGACGCCGGGGCCGCCGCCGCCCGTCGGGAGATCCGGCGCAGGCGGATCCCGCCGGGCAGGAACTCGCCGAGGTTGAGCGCCATGTGCGGGTAGGCGCCCTGGTTCGCCGGCTCCTCCTGCACCCAGACAACGTCGGTGAGGTTCGGGTAGCGCTCGAGCGCCGTCGCCAGCTCCGGCCCGGGAGTCGGGTAGAGCTGCTCGACCCGCAGCAGGGCGAACCGCTCGGCGTCGTCGTGCCTGCCCCGGGCGGCGGCCAGGTCGTAGTAGACCTTGCCGGCCGAGAGCAGCACCCGGCGGACCGTCGACGGGTCGGTGACGAAGTCGTCGGGCATGACCGGCTGCCAGCTACCCTCGGTCAGCTCCGCCACCGTCGAGGTGGCGGCCTTCAGCCGCAGCATCGACTTGGGCGTGAAGACAACCAGCGGGCGCCGCACCGGCGAGAGGGTCTGGCGGCGCAGCAGGTGGAAGTAGCTGGCGGGGGAGGACGGCGCCGAAACCGTCATGTTGTTGTCCGCGCACAGCGACAGGAACCGCTCGATGCGGGCGGAGGAGTGGTCCGGCCCCTGGCCCTCGTAGCCGTGCGGGAGCAGCAGCGCCAGCGCCGAGCGCTGGCCCCACTTCGCCTCGCCGGCGCTGATGAACTCGTCGATGATCGACTGAGCGCCGTTGGCGAAGTCGCCGAACTGGGCCTCCCACAGCACCAGCATGTCCGGCCGGGCGACCGCGTAGCCGTACTCGAATCCCATCGCCGCGAACTCGCTGAGCAGCGAGTCGTAGACGTAGAAGGTGCCGACGCCGTCGTTGTTCTCGGTCCCGTCGACGCCGTAGCGCAGCGTCCGCAGCGGGGTGTGGTCCTCGGCGCTGTGCCGGTCGACCAGCACGGCGTGCCGCTGGCCGAAGGTGCCGCGGCGGCTGTCCTGCCCGGTCAGGCGGACCGACCGGCCATCCAGGATGAGCGTGCCGAACGCCAGGGTCTCGGCGAGCGCCCAGTCGATCGCGTCGGTCTCGACCATCGTGGCGCGCCGCTCGATCTGCGGGCGCAACCGCGGGTGGACGGTGAAGCCGTCGGGGAGGGTGACCTGGGTGTTGACGACCCTCTTGACGGCCTCGGCGGAGACCGCGGTGCTGACCGCGGCGGCCGCGGCGGCCTCTTCCGGGGTGGTGACGATCCGCGGTTGCGGCGCGGCACCGGACGGGGTGGTGTCCCGGGTCTGCGCGAACGCCTTCTCCAGCTCGGCGCGGTAGGACTTCATCGCCTGCTCGGCCTCGTCGCGGGTGATGTCCCCGCGGCCGATCAGCGCCTCGGTGTAGAGCTTGCGCACCGAGCGCTTGCTGGCGATGGTGTCGTACATCAGCGGCTGGGTGAACGACGGCTCGTCCATCTCGTTGTGGCCGCGCCGCCGGTAGCAGACCAGGTCGATGACGACGTCCTTGTTGAACGCCTGGCGGTACTCGAAGGCCAGCGCCGCCACCCGCACGCACGCCTCGGGGTCGTCCCCGTTGACGTGGAAGATCGGTGCCTGGACCATCCGGGCGACGTCGGTGGCGTAGACCGAGGACCGGCTCGACTCCGGCGAGGTGGTGAACCCGACCTGGTTGTTGATGACCAGGTGGATCGTGCCGCCGGTGCGGTAGCCGCGCAGCTGGGAGAGGTTCAGCGTCTCGGCGACGACCCCCTGCCCGGCGAACGCGGCGTCGCCGTGGACGAGGACCGGCAGGACGGTGAAACCGGCCGTGCCCTTGTCCAGGATGTCCTGCTTGGCGCGGACGACGCCCTCGGTGACCGGGTCGACGGCCTCCAGGTGCGACGGGTTCGCCACGACCGAGACGGGCACCTTGCGCCCCTCGCGGCCGGTGTAGATGCCCTCCGCGCCCAGGTGGTACTTCACGTCGCCGGAGCCGTGCGCCGTCTGCGGGTTGAGGTGCCCCTCGAACTCGGCGAAGATCTGCCGGTAGGACTTGCCGACGATGTTGGCGAGCACGTTCAGCCGGCCGCGGTGGGCCATGCCGATGACGACCTCGTCGATGCCGGCGTCCGCGGAGCGCTCCAGCACCTCGTCGAGCGTCGGGATCGTCGACTCGGCGCCCTCCAGCGAGAAGCGGCGCTGGCCGACGTACTTCGTCTGCAGGAAGGACTCGAACGCCTCCGCGGCGCCGAGGCGTTCGAGCACGTGCAACTGCTCGGCCGGGTCCGGGCGCTCCGCGGCCCGCTCGACCCGGGCCTGGATCCAGGCCCGCTCGTCGGGCTCCTGGATGTGCATGTACTCGATGCCGACGCGGCGGCAGTACGAGTCGCGCAGGACGCCGAGCACGTCGCGCAGTGACATCGTCCGCTGGCTCGCGAACCCGCCGACGGCGAACTCCCGGTCGAGGTCCCACAGCGTCAGCCCGTGGCTGATGATGTCCAGGTCGGGGTGGCTGCGGATGGCGAACTCGAGCGGGTTGGTGTCGGCCATCAGGTGACCGCGCACCCGGTAGGCGTGGATCAGCTCCAGCACCCGGGCGTTGTGGTCGAGGTCGCCCTCGTGCACCACGGGCTTGTCCGCGACCCAGCGGATGGGCTCGTACGGGACCCGTAGCGACTGGAAGATCTCGTCGTAGAAGCCGTCCTCGCCCAGCAGGAGCTGGTGCATCCGGCGCAGGTACTCACCGGACTGGGCGCCCTGGATGATGCGGTGGTCGTACGTGCTGGTCAGCGTGATCGTCTTGGAGATCGCGAGTCTGGCCAGCGTGTTGGCCGCGGCGCCGGAGAACTCGGCCGGGTACTCCATCGCGCCGACGCCGATGATCGTGCCCTGGCCCTCCATCAGCCGGGGCACCGAGTGCACCGTGCCGATGCCGCCGGGGTTGGTCAGGCTGATGGTGACGCCGGTGAAGTCGTCGGTCGTCAGCTTGTTCGCCCGGGCGCGGCGGACCAGGTCCTCGTAGGCCGCCCAGAACTGGTTGAAGTCCAGCGTGTCGGCCTTCTTCACCGCGGCGACGACGAGCTGGCGGCCCTTCGGCGTCACCAGGTCGATGGCCAGGCCGAGGTTGACGTGCTCCGGCTGGACGAGCGCCGGCTTGCCGCCGACCTCGGCGTAGGAGGCGTTCATGGCGGGGTGTGCGGCCAGCGCCTTGACCATCGCATAGCCGATGATGTGGGTGAACGACACCTTGCCGCCGCTGGAGCGGGCCAGGTGCCGGTTGATGACGATGCGGTTGTCCGCGAGCAGCTTCGCCGGGAACGCCCGCACCGACGTGGCGGTCGGGACGTGCAGCGACGTCTCCATGTTGCTGACCACGCGGGCGGCCGCGCCGCGTAGCGGCGTGGTGGCCGAGCCCTCCGAGCCGGCGGGGGCGGGTGCCGGCTTGGCGGCCGCGACGGGCTTGGCGGTTGCCGGCTTCGCAGGCGCGGAGGGTGCGGGCGTGGCGGGCTTCGCGGGCGCTGCCGCAGCGGGCTTCGCAGGCGGGGCCGGAGCGGGCACGGACGCCGGGGCCGCGGGCGGGATAGGCTTCGCCGCAGCGGGCTCCGTGTGGGAGACCTCACCGTCGGGTGAGATCCCGCTTGGTGCCACCTCCGCGGCGGGCGCGTCCACGCCGGGGCCGACCGGCGGCGCGGTGGGCTGGTAGTCCGAGAGGAACTCTCGCCACTCCGGCGACACGCTTTGTGGATCTTCGAGAAACTGCTGGTAGATCTCGAAGACCAGCCATTCATTAGGTCCGAAGTCAGGTCCTGACGCAGGAACCGTCGGTGCTGTCACGGGGCCATTCGCCTCTATCCACGGTCTCACTTCACGGCCTCCGAAAGGCCCTTCTGCCACCGTCTGCTCAGGCTACCCGCTCTGGACACCCAGGGCAGGGGCGGGCCCGCCCGGTCGGGTCACAGGCACGGTGCGTGCCCGATCGGTGCCGCCGTGGCCGTCCGGGTGGCCGATGTGGGGCTGGTTCGCCGGCGGCGGAGGGTGGCTGGCCCGCCCTGGCGGCGCCCACCCGATCCGGGTCACTCGTCGGGTTCCCGCGCGGGGAACACCCCGGTCGGTCCATCCGTTAAGCTGAGTGTCGCCGGCCCGCATCATGGCCCCCGGACCCAATAAAAGTCGCTTCGTGCGACCTACGCCCGTGAGGCGACCTGGCGGGCCGGCGTCTACTTGGTTCGAACAATGCAGCTCGCCCCGGCAGATCGCCGGGGCGATTTCTGCTGTTCGGACCCGTTCACCCGAATCGAGGCGGCCTCCTGCCTGCCCGCCGAGACCGGCCGCCGAGGTGCCGTGGCCGGGCGCCGAGGTGCCGTGGCCGGCCGGGCGCCGGGCCACCGAGCCCCCCGGTCACCCGAAGTGGTTCCAACCCGCTCGGCCCGCGGTCGGCCGCCCGGCCAGGGTCACGCCCGATCCGGGCAGCACCAGTCCGATCCGTTCACAGCCGTCGGGGACGGCCGCCGACGGGGGCAGGCAGGCGACGAGCGCGTGGTCCTCGCCGCCGGCGAGCACCCAGTCCAGCGGGTCCACCGCCAGTTCGGCGGCGGCCGAGCGCAGCGATGCGCCGCCTGCCAGGGCGGTCAGGCCGGCCAGGTCGAGATCGATCCGCACCCCCGAGGCGGCGGCGATGTGGCCGAGGTCCTGGACCAGGCCGTCCGAGACGTCGCACATCGCGTGCGCGCCCGCCGCGGCGAGCGCCGGGCCGAGCGGGTACGGCGGTCGGGGTCGCCGGTGCGCCGTGACCAGCTCCGCCCAGCCGGCATCCGCGCCGTCGCCCAGGTCAGGTTCCGCC
>NZ_JAMQQF010000550.1 GCF_023716945.1 Frankia sp. AiPs1
GACCGCGGGTGCGCGTGCCTTACCGCCGGCGGCCGGGCGGCTTTTGCCGCCCGCGCCACCGCGCGTTGCTGTCGGACGCCCATCGCCCCCCGACGGGGACGTGGCCGTCCCCGTCTGCACACGCGTACGCGCGCCGCTGGTACGTGTGGCCACCGCCGAAACGGTACACAGCCAGGCGGCCGAGTCGCTGCAACCCCGACGAACCGGGCGTGCCGTGCTGGGCCCACCCGCCCACCCGCCCACCCGCACGGGCGGGCGAGGACGAGCCACCCCGCCGGGGTCAGACCTCCAGGACCACCGGGACGATCATCGGCCGACGGCGGTAGTGCTCGTTGACCCAGCGGCCGACCACGCGCCGCACGAGCTGCTGCAGGGCCGCGGTGTCGTTCATCCCACCGCGCATCGCGTCCGCGAGCCCGTCGCTGACGAGCCGGGCCACCGCGTCGAAGGTGCTGGTGGAGTCGGTGAAGCCGCGGGCGGACAGGTCGGGGCCGACGACGACCTTGCCGGCGGCGGCGTCCACCACGACGGTGATCGTGATGAACCCCTCCTCACCGAGGATCCGGCGATCCTTCAGGCTCGGCTCACCGACGTCGCCGACCGCGGCGCCGTCGACGTAGACGTAGCCGCAGGGCACCGCACCGGTGATCCGCGCCCGGCCGTCGATCAGGTCGATGACCATGCCGTCCTCGGCGAGAACCACGTGGTCCGGCGGCACGCCGGTGGCCTCGGCGAGCTTCGCGTGCGCCCGCAGGTGGCGCCATTCGCCGTGCACCGGCATGACGTTGGACGGCCTGGTGGCGTTGAGCACGTAGAGCAGCTCGCCCGCGGGGGCGTGGCCGGAGGTGTGCACCTTGGCGACGCCCTTGTGGACGACCTTCGCGCCGTAGCGGGTCAGGCCGTTGATGACCCGGAAGACCGCGTTCTCGTTGCCAGGGATGAGACTGGACGCCAACACGACGGTGTCCCCGGCCTGGATCCGGATCTGGTGGTCGCGGTTGGCCATCCGGGACAGCGCCGACAGTGGCTCGCCCTGCGACCCGGTGGAGATCAGGCAGATGTTGCGGTCGGGCAACGAGTCCACGTCCCGGGCGTCGACGATCAGTCCCGGCGGCACCCGCAGCAGACCGAGATCGCGTGCGACGCCCATGTTGCGCACCATCGAGCGGCCGACGAAGCAGACCGAACGGCCATGCGCCTCGGCGGCGTCGAGGACCTGTTGCACCCGGTGCACATGGCTCGCGAAGCAGGCGATGATGATCCGGCGAGTCGCGTCCCGGAACACCCCGTCGAGCACCGGGGCGATCTCCCGCTCCGAAGCGACGAACCCGGGCACCTCGGCGTTGGTCGAGTCGGACAGCAGCAGGTCCACGCCCTCGCGGCCGAGCCGGGCGAAGCCACCCAGGTCGGTAAGCCGGCCGTCGAGCGGGAGCTGGTCCATCTTGAAGTCACCGGTGTGCAGGACAAGACCGGCCTCGGTGCGGATGGCGACGGCCACCGCGTCCGGGATCGAGTGGTTGACCGCGAAGAACTCGCACTCGAACGGCCCGTAGGTGTGCCGCTCCTCCTCGCGGATCTCCTGGGTGACCGCCTTGATCCGGTGCTCGGCCAGCTTCGCGTTCAGCAGCGCCAGCGTGAGCCGGGTGCCGATGATCGGGATGTCGCGGCGCTCCCGCAGGAGATAGGGCACCGCGCCGATGTGATCCTCGTGCGCGTGGGTGAGGATCAGCGCGTCGATGTCGGCCAGCCGGTCCCGGATGGCGGTGAAGTCCGGCAGGATCAGGTCGATCCCGGGCTGGAAGTCCTCCGGGAACAGCACGCCGCAGTCGACGATGAGCAGCCGGCCCGAGTGCTCGAAGACGGTCATGTTGCGGCCGATCTCGCCGACTCCGCCGAGCGGGATGATGCGCAGGCCGTCCGCGCGCAGCGGCGGAGGCGGCCCGTAGTCGGGGTGCGGGCGGCTCATGAGACCTCACCCGCCGCCACGACGGCGAATCCGGCCGGCGGACCGGACGGTTGCTGGCGTGCCCCGGCCCCGCGCGGGTCGACGACGTCGAGCGTCGCCGCAGCGAGGTCGACACGCAGCCGTGCGACCTCCGCGGGGGTGGCGTCGACCAACGGCGGCCGAACCGGACCAGCCGGCAGCCCGGCGAGCCGCAGCGCGGCCTTGGCCAGGATCACCCCCTGAGTTCGGAAGATTCCCTCATACGCGGGCAGCAAGCCCTGATGCAGCGCGATCGCCCGACCCACCTCACCGGCCCCAATGGCCTCGATCATGGCACGGATCGCCGGGGTGGCCACGTGCGAGACAACGCTGACGACCCCACAGGCCCCGATGGACAAAAGCGGCAGGGTTAGCGCGTCCGTGCCGGAGTAATACGCCAGATCCGTCCGCGCCATCACCCAGGAGGAGGCGGCCAGGTCGTCCTTGGCGTCCTTGACCGCGACGATACGCGGGTGTTCGGCCAGCTGCACCAGGGTGTCGGTCGCCACCGGCACCCCCGTCCGGCCGGGAATATCATAGATCATAACGGGTAGCCCGGTCGCGTCGGCGATGGTGGTGAAGTGCAACGCGAGCCCGGCCTGCGGCGGCTTGCTGTAGTAGGGGGCCACGACGAGCAGCCCATGGGCGCCCGCGGCCTCGGCCGCCCGGGCGAGCTGCGCCGTGTGGGCGGTGTCGTTGGTCCCGACGCCGGCGACGACACGGGCACGCCCGGCCACTGCCTCGACGACGATCCGCACCAGACGGGCCTTCTCCGCGTCCGTCGTGGTCGGCGACTCCCCGGTGGTGCCGTTGACGACGAGAGCTTCGTTACCCGCGTCCACCAGGCGGACCGCGAGCTGCGCCGCACCCGCCTCGTCGAGCGCGCCGTCCGCCAGGAACGGCGTGATCATCGCCGTGATCATGCGCCCGAAGGGCGCCGGCGGCAACACTGACATACCGGTCACGCTAGAGCGCACCTCCGACATCATCTCTCCGGCCGGCGCGAAACCGCCGAACCTCCGGACTACCCACCGTTGCTGCACCCACCGTTGCTGCACCCACCGTTGCTGCACCCACACCTGCTGGGCCCGGCACCGGACGGCACCCGCCGCGGACCCATCGTCCGCCCGACCCGCCACCCCGGCCAGACCGGTGCGGCCCCCGCCGGGCACACCCACCCAGACCGAACGGCCGCACCGCACCGGCGGGCAGGCTGCCCGCCAAGACTCGATCCCCTTCGCGCACGCACCCGACCACGTTCACACCCACACACCCACCACGCCTCATCCGCACTCGCCACGCCTGACCCGCGCCCATCCGCCTCGCCCGCACCCGCCACGCCCGCACCCACCACGCCTGACCCGCACCCGTCCGCCTCGCCCGCACCCGTCCGCCTCGGTCGCGCGCTCCGCATCTCGTCCGCGCATGCGCCCCGTCCGGACGCCAGCGCGCTGAGGCGGGCGGAGAGGACCTGCTGCGCGAAACCCCTGCTCCGCCTCGCCGCCGGCAGCCCCGCCCACGGTCGCGATCTCTTCCGGGCTGACCTGCCGGCGACTGACGCGTCGCGCCCGCCCGGCCCGATCCCCCGCTACCACCCACCAGCCGGTCGTGGCACCCGGGCGCAGACGCTGCTCCGCCGGCGTTCGCCGCAGCCCGGCCCGTCCGCGGCATCAGCCAGCATAAGGCGGGCCAACGAGGGCGGAGAGGACTAGTGCGTGCGAACGGACCCCCCGGGCACCCGGCCGGGCGATCCCGGCCCCGGCGCACTCCCGCGGTCGCCCGCGCTCAGCATGTTGCGGTCGAGCCGGAACCACAGGTCCCGGCGACCCAGGCGTACCAGCGATCGCAGCCCACCGGAACGAAGCGGCCCGAGCGCCACGCCCGGACCGTAGTTCTTCGGCATCCGCCACCGTCCCGTTCGCCGCTGTTCCGTTCGCCGTCACAGAGCCTCCAGCGTACCGCCACCGGGCCCGCCGGGGACGCGCACCGCGGCTTGCGCGGGCCGCGCGGGCGGATCCGTCA
>NZ_JAMQQF010000551.1 GCF_023716945.1 Frankia sp. AiPs1
CCGCCGGGGCACGCGGCTCGCTGATCCTCCTGCTGCTGGTGGGCCTGCTGCTGGTGGGCCTGGCCGGTGACGGCGGTGGCGTCCCGCTCGTCGTCGACACGGCGGCGAACCGGCAGGTCTCGGCGGGGCTCGCCCGCACCCCGCCGATGGGCTGGAACAGCTGGAACGCCTTCGGCGGAAGCGTGCGCGACAGCGACATCCGGGCCGCCGCCGACGCCCTGGTCCGCTCGGGGATGCGCGCCGCCGGCTACCGCTACGTGATCGTCGATGACGGCTGGATGGCGCCGACCCGCGGCGACGATGGACGCCTGGTCGCCGATCCCGAACGGTTCCCCGCCGGCATCGCCGCCCTCGCCGCCTACGTGCACGCCCGCGGCCTGCGGTTCGGCCTCTACGCCTCCCCCGGCCGCACCACCTGCCAGGGGCTGCCCGGCAGCTTCGGCCACGAGACCACCGACGCCGCCACCCTCGCCGGGTGGGGGGTCGACTACCTCAAGTACGACGCCTGCGGCTACCCGGACCTGCGCCCGGCCGGCGCCGACGCCCGCAGGTGGCTGATCGCCGGCTTCGGCCGGATGCGCGCCGCGCTCGACGCCACCGGCCGGCCCGTCGTGTTCAGCATCAACCCGTCGTCGGACGGCGATCCCACGGCCGGGCGGGCGTGGACCTGGGCGCCGCGGGTCGCCCATCTGTGGCGGGTCACCAACGACCACGCCCCCTGCTGGGCGTCCACCCAGCCGATGGACGGCTACCCGGGCGTCTGCACCACGGACAACCTCGCCGCCGCCCGCGCCTGGGCGAGCGCCGGCGGCCCCGGCCACTGGAACGACCTGGACATGCTGGCGATCGGCCTGACCCCGGCCACGGTCAACCCCGTGGTACGCGAGCTGGCGGGCCTGGCCACCGCCACCGCGGCCGCCGCCCTCGACGACACCGAGGCCCGCGGCGAGATGAGCATCTGGTCGATGTTCGCCTCCCCGCTGCTCGCGGGCAACGATCTGGCCAGGATGACCGCGGAGACGGCCGCGATCCTCACGAACGCCGCCGTGCTGGCCGTCGATCAGGACCCGCTCGGCGCCGCACCGGTCGCAGTGCCCCGCAGCGACGGTCTCCTGCTGTGGACCCGGCCACTGGCCGGCGGTGACACCGCCGTGCTGGCCGTCAATCGGAGCGACTCCCCCCGCGCGACAACCCTCACCGGGACCGAGCTGACCCTGCCGGCCACAGCCGCCGGCTACCGCGCCACCGACCTGTGGGCGGGCACGAGCACCACCAGCGCCGACGGCTCGCTACCGATAACCCTCGCCCCGCGCTCCGCCGCCCTGTTCCGCCTCGCTCCCGCCGACCGCGACACCCGTCGAGTTCCGTTCGCGCAGAACTGAGCGCCCAGGCGGCTCAGCGCGGCCAGCGGGCGCCGGGCTCCCAGACCGACATGACGACGCTGGCCATGTCCAGGCTGTCGCTCAGTGGCAGTCGCCCGTCGCCCACCCGGGCGAGGAACTCACCGAAGACCTTCGCCGGATCGTCGTCGAGTTCGTAGACCGCCAGGTGCCGCTGTGGCAGGCGACCGGCACCGGCCTCCACCTCGGCGGGCGGGATGTCCGGCCGGACCTGGTAGCGCTGCGCGGAGACCACGCCGGGAACCGCGCAGACGTCGCGGATGTGTACCTCGTCGTACCACTTGTTGTACTCGTCGTCCCGCCCGTCGGCGGGATTGCTCAGGACCAGGAAAAGCGTGCGGGCCACGTCCGGTTTCCCCTCCTCGGCGAGAACCGGCCGCCCTCAGGACGCCGCCGGTGTCCGATGATCCGGACACTAGCGACCAGTCGGCACAGAGTCCACGGTTTTCTGACAGGCAACTGCCAGAAAGTGGCCCCCGGACTGCTGCTGCCACCACCTTCCGGCAGGGCCGGGACTCCCGGGATGCACCGCAGCTCCTGGGATGGACTACAGCTCGCGGGATCGACTACAGCTCGCGGGATGGACTGCGATTCCCGGGTTACACCCCGGCTCCCGGGATGCACCGCGGCTCCCGGGATGGGTTATCTCCCCGCGCCCGAGGAGACTGGGCGCATGCTGCCCGAGCGCGCGGTCACCGGGGCGGACCTGCCCGTGCGGGACGTCCTGCCCGCGCTCGTCACCGCGCTGACCGGCGGCGACCATCCCGCGCCCGGTACCGGCGCGGACGGGGCGGATCCGGGCGGCGGCGCAGGCGGGGTCGCGGTGCTGGTCGCACCACCCGGGACGGGCAAGACGACGCTGGTCCCGCTCGCGCTCGCCGACGTGGTCACGGGCCGGGTCGTCGTCGCCCAGCCGCGGCGGATCGCGGTGCGGGCGGCGGCGCGGCGGATGGCCTGGCTCGTCGGCGGTGAGGTCGGCGACGCCGTCGGCTACACGATCCGCGGGGAGCGCCGGGTCGGGCGGTCCACCCGGGTCGAGGTGGTCACGACGGGGGTCCTCGTCCGGCGGCTGCAACGCGACCCGGAACTCCCCGGGACCGGCGCGGTGATCCTCGACGAGTGCCACGAGCGCCACCTCGACGCCGACCTGGCGCTGGCGTTCCTGCTCGACGTCCGCGCGGCGCTGCGGCCCGACCTGCTGCTGCTCGCGACCTCGGCGACCGCCGACACCCCGCGGCTGGCCGACGTGCTGGGTGCGCCCGGACCGCCCGCTCCCGTCGTCGGCGCCGACGCCACGCGCTTCGACGTCGAGGTGGTCTGGACGCCGCCGTCGGGACCGATCACGCCCGCGCACGGCCTGCGGGTCGACCCGCGGCTGCTCGACCACGTCGCCGCGACGGTCGGGCGCGCCCTGCGCGAAACGGCCGGGGACGTGCTCGTCTTTCTGCCCGGCGCCGGCGAGATCACCGCGGTCGCCGGGCGGCTCGCGGGCCACCGCGGCATCGTCGACGTGCTCCCCCTGCACGGCCGGCAGTCCGGCGGGACGCAGGACGCGGCCCTGCGCCCCGGGCCGCGCCGGCGGGTCGTGCTGGCGACCGCGGTGGCGGAGAGCAGCCTCACGGTGCCCGGGGTCCGGGTGGTCGTCGACGCCGGACTGGCCCGCTCCCCACGGATGGATCATGCCCGTGGGCTGGGCTCGCTGGTGACGGTGCGGGTGTCCCGGTCGTCCGCCGGGCAGCGCGCCGGCCGGGCCGGGCGCGAGGCACCAGGTCGGGTCTACCGCTGCTGGTCCGCCGCCGAGCACGACCGGCTGCCCGCCCAGGCCGAACCGGAGATCGCCGTCGCCGACCTGACCGGCTTCGCCCTGGACCTCGCGGTCTGGGGTCATCCCGGCGGCGGCGGCCTCGACCTGCTCAGCGACCCGCCGGCGGGGGCGATGGACGCCGCCGGGGCGTCGCTGCGGGCGCTCGGAGCGCTCGACGACGCCGGCCGGGTGACGCCGCGAGGACGATCGATCGCCGCCGTCGGGGTCCATCCGCGGCTCGCCGGTGCCCTGCTCGCCGGCTCTCCCGTCGTCGGCGCCCGGCGCGCGGCCGACATCGTGGCGATCCTGTCGGGCGACGGCCCGGCCGGCGGTGCCGGACCGGGCTCGGAGTCCGACGACCTGCTCGCCGCGTGGCGCCGCCTGCGGGCAAACGCCGACCGGGCCGCCTCCGCCCGCTGGCGCGACGAGTCACGCCGTCTGCGCACGGCCGCCGAAGACGCCGCAGGCGCAGGCGCAGGCGCCGAAACCACCGGAGCCGCCGGAATCACTGTCCCCGTCACCGGTGGTCGCCCGCCTGGCCCCGCGACACGGCCCGGGCCGCCCGGCGGCGGCGTCACCGACGACCTCAGGGCGGGGCCCAGACCGCCCGGCAACGGCATCACCGACGACCTCGCGGCCGGACTCGTGATCGGGCTCGCCTTCCCCGAGCGGCTCGCGCGGGCCCGTATCACCGGCGGCACGACGTACCTGATGGCCGGGGGAACGGCCGCGGAGCTGACCGCCGGCTCGGCGCTCACCGGCGCGCAGTGGCTGGCCGTCGCGGTCGCCGACCGGGG
>NZ_JAMQQF010000552.1 GCF_023716945.1 Frankia sp. AiPs1
GCGGGATGACGTTCCCGGGCGGCGGTGGCCCCGGCGGCGGGCGCGGCGGCGGCATGTGGGGCTCGACCGGCTGGACCCGGATGTTCGGCTCGGAGGTCGGCGGTCAGATCTCCTGGCTGCTGCCGGCCGCGCTGATTCTGCTGGTCGCCGGGCTGTGGATCACCCGACGGGCGCCGCGCGCCGACCGGCTGCGGGCAGCGTTCGCCCTCTGGGGTGGCTGGCTGCTCGTCACCGGAATCATCTTCAGCCAGATGAAGGGCATCTTCCACGCCTACTACACGGTGGCCCTGGCCCCGGCGGTCGGCGCCCTGGTGGGCATGGGAGCGGTGCTGCTCTGGCGGCACCGGCATCACCCCGCCGCCGCGCTGGCCGGCGCGGCGACGATCGCCGCGACGACCGCCTGGTCGTGGACGCTGCTGCACCGCACCGCCGACTGGCACCCGTGGATCCGCTACACCGTGCTGGTCGCGGGCATCATCGCCACCCTCGGCTTCCTGGCCACCGTCCGGCTGCCGCGGCGGGCCTCGATCGGGGTCGCCGTGGTGGCCCTCGTCGCCGGCCTGCTCGGGCCGGGCGCGTACGCGGTGGCCACCGCCGGAACGCCGCACACCGGCTCGATCCCCTCGGCCGGCCCGGCCGGCGCCGGCTTCGGCGGCCCGGGCGGCTTCATGCGCCGCATGAACGGCCAGCCAGGCGGCACGGGCCAGAACGGGGCGCGCGGGGCGTTCCCGGGCGGCGGCCAGGCAGGCACCTTCCCAGGCTTCGGCCAGGGTGGCGCCTTCCCCGGCGGTGGCCAGGGCGGCTTTCCCGGCGGCGGCCAGACCGGCGGATTCCCCAGGTTCCCCGGCGGCACGACCGGCGGTACCGGCGGTACCGGCGGGGCTGGCGGCACGACAGCAGGAGGCACCGGCAACGGCACGACGGGCAGCCCGGGCACCACCCAGGGCCGGGGCGGCATGCGCGGCGGCATGGGCGGCCTGCTCGACGCCGCGAAGCCCAGCGACGCCATCGTCAAGCTGTTCAAGGAGAACGCCGACTCCTACACCTGGGTCGCGGCCGCGGTCGGCTCGAACAGCGCCGCCGGCTACCAGCTCGCAACCCGCGAACCGGTCATGCCGATCGGCGGTTTCAACGGCAGCGACCCGTCGCCGACGCTGGCGCAGTTCAAGAAGTACGTGGCCGACGGGAAGATTCACTACTTCATCGGCGGTGGCGGCTTCGGCCGCGCCAATGGCGGCAGCAACTCCTCGTCGGACATCTCCACCTGGATCACGGAGAACTTCACCGAGAAGACGGTCGACGGGGTCACCCTCTACGACCTGACCGCCCCCAAGGCGAGCACCGGCACCTCAGCCACCGACACCACCGCCCGCACCACCTGATCCACCGCAATCACCAGACCGGCCGTGTGCTCCGGGTCCTTCCCCAGCCCCGAAGCACACGGCCGTCGCCGGTCAGACTTTCCCCCGTCGCGTCAGATACCCGAATGGGCCAGCGGTAGCTCTCGTTCGCTGACCGCCGCCGCCGCGTAGGCCAGCGCGGCCAGGACATCGGCGTGCTCGAGGTATGGATAGTCGGCCAGGACCTCGCCGATGGATCTACCGGCCGCCAGCTGCCCGATGACCGCACCGACCGTCACTCGCAGGCCACGAATGCAGGGAAGCCCGCCCATACGCTCGGGGTCGACGGTAATGCGTTCGAAGGCCACACGATCATTGTAGGTGGGCGAGGTGGGCTCGACCGCGCTGTGCGGTGTCCGAGTGTGGGCGATCGAGGGCCTCAGCTTGTCGTGAGCGGGACCCTCGCCCGCAGGTCTCTGCGCTCGGGGCGCGGCCTGGAGTCTCACAGGTGGCGCACAGCATGGGCACACGGGCGGCACAGCTCGCCGACCGAGAGTGAGCAGCATGACGACGTGGATGCCTTCCCCGGCGACCGGAACCGGCGCCCCCACGCAGCGCGTTCCCGTGGAGCAGACGCACGCCAGCACGGCAGTGGAGGACGACGGCCGACCGCTGCCGGTGCTCGATGTCGTCATCCCGGTCTACAACGAGGAGAACGATCTCGCCCCCTGCGTGCGCCGGCTGCACGCCCACCTGCGGGACACGTTCCCCTACCCGTTCCAGCTCACGATCGCCGACAACGCCAGCACCGACGACACCCTCGGGATCGCGCTGGCGCTGGCGGAGGAGCTGCCCGGGGTGGTTGCGGTGCACCTCGACGCGAAGGGCCGCGGCCGGGCGCTGCGCATCGCCTGGGGGATGTCCTCGGCGCCGGTGCTCGCCTACATGGACGTCGACCTGTCCACCGACCTCGCCGCGCTGCTGCCGCTGGTCGCGCCGCTGATCAGCGGGCATTCGGACCTCGCGATCGGTACCCGGCTCGCCCGCACCTCCCGGGTGGTGCGCGGGCCGCGCCGGGAGGTGATCTCCCGCTGCTACAACCTGATCCTGCGCGGGACGCTCGCCGCCCGGTTCTCCGACGCGCAGTGCGGTTTCAAGGCGATCCGCGCCGACGCCGCGTCGGCGCTGCTGCCGTTGGTGGAGGACACCGGCTGGTTCTTCGACACCGAACTGCTCGTTCTCGCCGAACGGGCCGGGATGCGCATCCACGAGGTGCCCGTCGACTGGATCGACGACCCGGACAGCCGGGTCGACGTGTTCAACACGGCGGTCGCGGACCTCAAGGGGGTCGTCCGGCTGCTGCGGGCCCTGGGCACCGGGGCGCTGCCGCTGGTCGAGCTGCGCCGGGAGTTCGGCCGAGGGCCGCTGACCACGGCGGCCGGTGCCGGGGCCACCATGGGCGGCGCGGACGGCAGCGGCGGGGCGGACGGTAGTGGCGGCGTGGACGGTAGCGGCGGGGCGGCGACGGGAGGGGTGCAGGTGCCGGGAGTACCACGGGGGCTGCCGGGCCAGTTGATTCGCTTCGCGGTCATCGGGGTGGCCAGCACGCTGGCCTACCTCGTGCTGTTCGTCCTGCTGCGGACGGCCACCGGCGCGCAGGCGGCGAACCTGCTGGCGCTGCTCATCACCGCGGTGGCGAACACGGCGGCGAACCGGCGGCTCACCTTCGGGCTCACCGGTGCGGCCCAGGCGGGCCGTCACCACCTGCAGGGTCTGGTGGTGTTCGCCATCGGGCTGGGGCTGACCAGCGGCTCACTCGCGACGCTGCACGCGGCCAGCGACCATCCCGGGCGCGGGCTGGAGGTCACGGTCCTCGTGCTGGCGAACCTGCTGTCCACCGTCATCCGGTTCCTGCTGCTGCGGGCGTGGGTGTTCCGCGCCCACCCGGCTGCACCCGAAGCATCCTGACCCGCCCCGGCGCAAAGGATCAGGATCCGGACCCGTAGGGCCCGCCGCCAGGATTGCGCGGCGGGCCCTGTGCGTCGTGGGGGCCCTGAGCGTCTCGCGGGTCGATCAGGGGCGGATGACCAGCAGCAGGTCGCCGACCTCGACGGAGTCACCGCTGGCCCGGACGAGCTCGCCCACGGTGCCGGCGACGGGGCTGGTCACGGCGGCCTCCATCTTCATCGCCTCGACCACCGCGAGCTTCTGGCCCTGGGTGACGGCGTCCCCGGCGGCGACGGTGTAGGTGACGATGCCGGGCAGCCCGGCGCCGATCTGGTTCGCGTCCGCCGGGTCGGCGCGCCGGGCCGAGGCCGTCGTCGCCGTGATGGAGTTGTCCCGGACCCGCACCGGCCGGGGCTGGCCGTTGACCCGCAGGTAGAGGGTCCGCATGGCGGCGTCGTCCGGCTCGGACAGCGTCTCCAGCTCGATGATGATCTCGACGCCGGGCTCCAGCGTGACGGCCACCGGGGCGCCCGGCCGCAGCCCGTACAGGTAGGCCTCGGTCGGGACCAGCGAGGAGTCGCCGTAGCTGTCGGCGGCGGCCAGGTAGTCCTTCCACGGGCCGGGGAACAGCAGCCGGGACAGCGCCGCGCGGCGGCGGGCGCCGGGGACGGCGAGTTCGGCGGCGTCGGCGGGGTCGAGGTCGGCGGACGGC
>NZ_JAMQQF010000553.1 GCF_023716945.1 Frankia sp. AiPs1
GCCCAGCAGGGGGGCGTCCACGTCGACCAGGCAGCGAACCCCCCGGGGCGGCGGCGGCCGCAGGCCCGCCAGCTCCACCTCGGCCAGCCCCGTCAGGGCACCCCCACCTGGCGGCAACACCGTGCCCCGCACGTCGAGGAAGCGGGCCCCCAGCGCGGCGAGGGCACCGGTGCCGCCGTCCGTCGAGGCCGAGCCGCCCAGCGCGACCAGGATCCGTTGGGCGCCGCCGGCCAGCGCGGACCGCAGCGCCTCGCCGAGGCCGATGGTCTGCGCCCGCAACGGGTCCGGGGCCAGCATGAGCGGCAGGCCGCTGGCCCGCGCGAGTTCGACCACGGCCACGTCGCCCGGCAGCGCCAGCCATTCGGCGTCGTGCGGGCGCCCGTCCGGACCCCTCACGCGCACCGGGTGACGCACCGAGTCGGGCACGGCGGCGGCGAAGACGTCGAGGGTGCCCTCGCCACCGTCGGCGATGGGCAGCGTCACGATCTCGTCGAGCGGCCGGCGCGAGCGCCAGCCGTCACGCAGCGCCGCGGCGACCTCGGTCGCGGTCGCCGAACCCTTGAACGAGTCGGGGGCGATGACGACCCGCCGCGGCCGGTCAGCCGCCGCCGATCCGATGCCGCCCACCGGGCGCACCGCGGCGTCCTCGTCCCGTCCGCCCGGCTCAGCCAGCCGCCGGAGCGCTCAGCACGGCCGGCGTCGCGAGCCAGGCGTCGATGCCGGCCAAGGCCGCCGCCCGCACCGGCGCAGGGGCCGCGCCGGCGAGCACCGAGCTACGCGCACAGGCCGCCAACTCCTCGTCGGACAGGCCGAGCTCGCGGCGGCACAGCTCGTATTCCTCCAGGCAGGTGGGCCCGAACAGCAGCGGGTCGTCCGCGTTGATGGAGCAGCGCACCCCGGCTCGCAGCAGCGCCGGCAGCGGGTGCGCGGCCATGGACGGCACGACCGACAGCAGCAGGTTGGAGGTGGGACAGACGTCCAGGCAGGTGCCCCGCTCGAGCAGGTCGTCGACGAGGGCCGGGTCCTCGACGGCCCGGATGCCGTGCTGCAGCCGGTCGGCGCCGAGGGTCTCGACGGCACCGCGCACCGACGCCGGACCGTCGAGCTCGCCGGCGTGCGGGGTCGACAGCAGTCCGCCCGCCCGGGCCACCCGGAACGCCGCCGCGAACGGCTCCGGTGGCCAGCCGTTCTCGTCGTTGTGCAGCCCGAGACCGACGATGCCCCGGTCGGCGTGGCGCAGGGCGGTACGGGCCACCTCCACCGCCTGTTCGGGGGAGTCGTAGACGCGGTCCACCGCGGCCATCCAACGGACCGTCACCCCGCGTCGCGCGCCCGCCTCCTCCGATCGGGCCAGCACGGTCTCCCAGGCGGCCTCGGCGCTGCCGAAGACCCCCAGGTGGGCATACGGCCAGAAACTGGGCTCGAGGTACACGACGCCCTCGTCGGCCGCGTCGCTGACCATCTCGTCGACGAGCCGCTCGAAGTCCGCCGGGTGCCGGAAGACCGGCAGGATCCCGCCGATCACCTCGCTGAAGCCACCGAACTCGGTGAATCCCCCCGTCCGGGGGGTCGCGATGCCCGCGGCGGCGGCCAGATCGGCAAGCGTCGACGGCCGCATTCCCAGCTCGAAGTGCAGGTGCAGATGCCCCTTGGGCAGGCAGCGGAGGTCCCGCATCGACGTCCTTCCTCCTCGCGGCACGGCTTCACACCCTCGCGGCACGGCTTCACACCGTCCCCGGCGTCCGGACTATCACACTCCGGCGGGGCGGTGGATCGAAACGTGTGCCGGTCCTGCGGGCCGGGTCCGTCAGCGGAGGCTAGTCACCTCCCGGTCACCTCCCGGCCTGCGGACGGCGCCGGGCGGCGGCCAGCGGGGAGAAACGGACAGCGGGGAGAAACGGAAGCGGCGCGGCCGGCCCGATGTCCGGACCGGCCGCGCCGTTCGTCGTGCTCCGCGTTCGTCGTGCTCCGTTCGCGTCATGCTCCGTTCGCGTCGTGCTCCGTTCGGCTCGCGCTCACCAGCCGCCGGCGGGGCTCCCCGGGGTCCTGTTCTGGGCACCCGGGGCCCGGCCACCCGCCGCGCCGCCCGAACCGGGGGTGTACGGCGCGCCACCGGAGCCGGGAGCGCCCGTCGAACCGCCCGAACCGGGGAAGCCCGAGGAACCGGCCGAGCCGGGGGTTCCCGAAGCGCCGAAGGACGTGTCGCCCGGCGCCTGGCCCACCCGGGTGTCCCTCCCGCTGCCGGCGGGGCCGGTGGCGTCGGGCCGGGGCACCTCGCCGCGCCAGCCACCGGTCTCGCTCTGGCGGTGCTCGATGAACGACTTGAACCGCTTGAGGTCGGCCTTGACCCGCCGGTCGTCCGCCCCGAGGACAGCGCCCGCCTTCTCGGCGAGTCCCTCGGGCTGCCAGTCCATCTGGACCGTCACCCGGGTCTCGTCGTCCGTGAGCCGGTGGAAGGTCACCACGCCGGCGTGCGAGGTGCCCTCGGTGCTCTTCCACGCCACCCGCTCGTCGGGCAGCTGCTCGGTGATCGTGGCGTCGAACTCCCGCTCCTGCCCACCGACCTTCACCTTCCAGTGGGTGTGGGTGTTGTCGAGCTGCGAGATGGACTCGACACCGTCCATGAAGTTCGGGAAGGACTCGAACTGCGTCCACTGGTTGTAGGCGGTGCGAATCGGGACGTGGACCTCGATCGATTCCTGTACCGTGCTCGCCATGTTTCCTCCCGGCTGACTTCGGTGTCGGATGCAACGCTCATCCCCAGCCGCCAGCCCCTAACACACCTGCGGGCAGGACACCGGGTACGGAGCACGCGACTCCGCGGGAAATGATCAGGAGCAGCGGGGCGGGGCGGCGTCGCCGCCGGCTCAGCCGAGCGATCGCACCGTGGCCCGCGTCGACGCTCGCCGGGCCGCGGCCATCGCGACCGCGGCCTGCGCGAAGCCGCGGATGACCGGGTGCGGGCGGCTGGCATCCGAGCCCAGCTCGGGCTGGAACAGCGTCGCCAGAAAGAACGGATGGCCGGGCAGCTCGAGGACGCGGACGTCGCCGGACTCGTCCACGCCGCTGAATCGCAGGCCGTGCGCGAGCAACAGGCCGACATGGTCCGGGTTGATCCCGTACGAGCAGTAGTACCGCTCGACCGTGCGATCCGCGCCGATGATCCGTTCGGCGAGGGAGTCGCGGGTGATCCGGACGGCGCCCTCGTGACCGTTCAGGGCGCAGGCGATCGGCACGATCAACGGATGAGCCGCGTCGGGGTCGACCTCGGCGTGCGCGGCGTCAACGAAGCCGCACACCGAGCGGGCGAACTCCAGCACGACGTGCTGGAGGCCGCCGCAGGTCCCGAGGAAGGGAATGCCCCCCTCCCGCGCGGCCCGGACCGCCGCGAGCGCGCCCGCCTCGCTGGCGTACGGGCTACCCGGCACGAGCCAGATGCCGTCGAAGCCGTCGAGCGGCCCCGCGGCCAGCACCTCGTCGGTCGGGATCCAGTAGGCGTCCACCGGCAGTCCGTCCCGCCGGCGCAGCGCATCGAGCAGGTCGGGGATGCGGCCATGCGCGGCGATCTCGGCGCTGCGGTCACCGACCAGCGCCACCCGCGCGGGCGGTGCCGAGCGCGTCACCAGTGCTGGGGACGCGACGGGCGCGGACGGCGTGACGGCGGTGTTGGAGGTCATGCGTCGATCGTCGGTGCGTCCCCGAGTTCAGGTCCAACGATTATCAGTGCACCCGGCATAAGTAAGACTGATGGTGTGGATCCCCAACAGCTCCGCACGTTCGTCGGCGTCGCCACGGCGGGGTCGTTCTCGGCCGCCGCTCGTGAGCTGGGCTACACCCAGTCCGCCGTCTCGCAGCAGATCGCGGCGCTGGAGGCCGACCTCGGCGTCGCGCTGCTGCACCGCCGGCCCGTCGGCGTCACGGAGGCCGGCGCCCGCCTGCTGGAGCATGCCCGCCCCCTGCTGCTACGCCTGGCCGCCGCCCGCACCGACGTCACGCGC
>NZ_JAMQQF010000554.1 GCF_023716945.1 Frankia sp. AiPs1
CCCGGCGCCTACCGATCGCCGGTCGGGTAGCGGTCGCTGGCCGTCGTCGCCCGCTGGGCGCGGCCACCCTCCAGGCGTCCGCCCTCCGCGACCGCCCGGCCGCCGAAGCCGGCGGTCGTCAGATCGTCCAGGTGCAGGCCGTCCAGGGGCGCGGGCGACCGGACTCCGCGCAGCCGCAGAGCCATGGCGATCTTGGTCAGGCCGAGCGCGAGGGCGGCGAGCCCGACCCACAGGGCCAGCAGCGACCGCGAGTCCCGCGGGTAGCCCACCGCCCAGAACGCGACCCCGATCTCCAGCGCGCCGATGACGAGCGGCATCCACCACTGCGCCGGCGCCCGCCCGCCCGTCTCAGCCTCGGCGAGCTGCTCGGCGCGCCGAGCCGCGAACGAGTTGATGATGTCGTAGACACCCTTGATCAAGAAGAACCAGGCCGCCGTCCGCGCCACCACCTTGAAGGTGGGATCCGGCCAGACCAGCGCCACGATGCCACCCACCACGAACAGCCCGGCGAGCAGCAGGTGGGACCACCGCCAGTCCCGGGCGGTGGCCCTCGCGGCCAGCACCTCGCTGGCCGCGCCCAGCAGCAGGACGATCCCCAGCACCACCGCGATCTTCTTCAGGGAATGCATGTCAAACTGCGGGATCGCCAACGCGAACAGGGTGAAAGCCACCCCGACGGCGAGAAGTGCATACCACGGAATACCGGATGACCGCGGCTGCGTCCTTCGGTCCGCAGCCCGTTGATCGATCACAATGCCCACCCCCGTCTTGTCAGGGTCGTCCCGGCTGGCGGGATCCGTCCCTCATTTCTGGACCACAGGTCAGCACCCTGATTCCCACCGTCAGGCCGACCACGCGTGGCCACCGGAAATCGTCCCGGTGGACCGCCGACCGCGGTAACGGACTATTCGGGTCGGGTCCCGGGCCCGCCAGCCGCATTCACTGCACCGGCCGGGGTATTCCCGGAAGGCGATGCTTGCGACCGCCGCCGGCGCCACGCCGCGCATTGATCGCAGCGACGACCCAGGGCTGCGGTGTAGCCTGCCGTCGAGCCGACCCGAAGTGGCTGTGCCCCCGCTCGAAATCACCGGGATTCCGGTAGGAAAGACGTCTGGTCCGGTATGGCCGCCGGCGAGGTGATTCGTTCGATGCTGACCATCAGGCCGAAGCTGACCATCCGGCCGATGCCGCCTACCAGGTCGATGCTGCCTATCAGGCCGATGCTGCCTGTCAGGCCGGCGCTGACCGCGGTGGCAGGCGTCCTGACGAGCCCGCTGACGCCGGACGATTACCGGGCCATGGTGAATCCGCTGTGGTCGCGGCGGCACCTGTCCGGCCGGGTCGAGGAGGTGGTACCGGAGACTCCGGACGCCGCAACCGTCGTCCTGCGGCCCGGGCGCGGCTGGCAGCGGCACCTCGCCGGCCAGCACGTCGGCGTCGGCGTGGACATCGACGGCGGCTGGCACTGGCGGACGTTCTCGCTGTCGTCCCCGCCCGGCCGCCCGGACGGGCTCGTCACCATCACCGTGAAGGCCGCTCCCGGCGGGTTCGTGTCCCACCACGTCGTCCACCGACTGCGTCCCGGAGCGATCGTCCGGCTCGGCCAGCCCACGGGCCGGTTCGTGCTGCCGGACGACCTGCCGAGCCGGTTGCTGTTCGTCACCGCCGGCAGCGGCATCACCCCGGTGATGTCGATGCTGCGCGGCCTCGCCCTCGCCGGGGACCGGCCCGACGTCTTCCTCGCGCACGTCGCGCCCAACGGGCCGGCGGTCATTTTCGGCGCCGAACTGCGCCGGATGGCGGCCCGGACCCCGGGTTTCCACCTGCACGAGCACCACACCCACCCCCGTCCCCGCCGGCGAGCGAGGCGGCCGACGATGGCGGACCTGGCCGCCGCCTGCGGCGATCTGCCGGATCGCCCGGCCTGGGTCTGCGGGCCACGGGCACTGCTCGACGACGCGGAGGCGTACTGGCGGGCCGCCGGCATCGCCGCGCGGCTGCGGACGGAGCGGTTCCAGCCGGTGGCGCGCCCGTCGTCCGGGCCCGGCGGGCGGGTGCGCTTCGTCCGCAGCGGACGGGAGGTGCTCGCCGGCGCGGGCACGTCCCTGCTGGCGGCGGGTGAGCAGGCGGACGTCGCCATGCCGAGCGGCTGCCGGATGGGCGTCTGCCGCACCTGCCTGGCCCGGCTGGCCGGCGGCCGGGTCCGGGACCTGCGCACCGGCGAGGAGCACGGCGACCCGGGCGACATCATCCAGACCTGCGTGTCCACCGCCGTCGGCGACGTCGATCTCGACCTCTGAATCGAACCGAACCGAACCGGAACGACCAGAACGAACCGGAACGAACCGAACACCGCAATGAACCGAAACAGCACTGAACCGGAATAGACCCGGCCTGAACCGGAACTGCGAGGAGAACGCGGATGGCAGCGACGACGCACCTCAGCGCCCGAGACATCGAGGAGTTCGGTCGGGAGCTCGACCGGCTGCGGGCGGAGGTCATCGCGAGCCGCGGCGAGGCAGACGCCCGCTACATCCGACGGGTGATCGCCGTCCAGCGCGGTCTCGAGGTCGGCGGCCGGGCGGTCATGTTCGCGTCCCTCGTGCCACCGGCGTGGCTGGCCGGCACGACGATGCTCGCCGTCGCCAAGATCCTCGAGAACATGGAGATCGGGCACAACGTCCTGCACGGCCAGTGGGACTGGATGCGCGACCCGGACATCCAGTCCACCACCTGGGAATGGGATTTCGCCGCACCGGCCGAGCAGTGGAGGCACTCCCACAACTACGCCCACCACACCTACACGAACGTGCTCGGCCGGGATCGGGACCTCGGGTACGGCATGCTGCGGGTCTCCCCCGAGCAGCCCTGGCACCCCGTGCACCTGGCCCAGCCCCTGTACAACCTGGGTCTCGCGGCCGTCTTCGAATACGGTATCGCGATCTACGACGCGGAGATCGACAGGGCCTGGCAGGGCGAGAAGGACTGGGGCGAGACCGCGGGGCAGCTCGGGCGGATGCTGCGCAAGGCCGGCCGCCAGGGGCTCAAGGACTACGTGGCGTTCCCCCTGCTCGGCGGTCCGGCGTTCCTCCCCGTCCTGCTGGGCAACCTGACTGCGAACGTCACCCGCAACGTCTGGGCGCACACCATCATCGTCTGCGGCCACTTCCCGGCGGCCACCCGGACCTTCACCGAGGAGGAGATCGCCGCGGAAAGCCGGGGCGAGTGGTACCTGCGACAGCTCCTCGGCTCCGCCAACATCAGCGGCCCGGCGCTGCTCCACGTCCTGGCCGGCAACCTCAGCCACCAGATCGAGCACCACCTCTTCCCCGACCTGCCCAGCAACCGCTACGCGCAGATCGCCCCGCGGGTCCGCGAGCTGTGTGAACGTTTCGGCCTGCCCTACAGCACCGGCTCGTTGCCTCGGCAGACGGCGAGCGTCTGGCGACAGATCACCCGCCTGGCGCTGCCCGGCCCGGTGCGGCGCTCGCCAGCGCGCCGCGGCCGGACCGCGCCGGTCATCCCCCGCGCCGCCTGAGCACGAGCACCTACCGCGGGTGACTTTCGGGCCCGAGGCCGGCTCGGATGCAGGCGAGGAGCTCCTCGATGTCGACGGGCTTGGTGACGTAGTCGGTGGCCCCGGCGTCGAGGCACTTCTGCCGGTCGTCCGGCATCGCCTTGGCGGTGACGGCGATGATCGGCAGATCGGCGAACTGGGGCATGGCCCGGATGGCGGTGGTGGTGGCGTAGCCGTCCATCTCGGGCATCATCACGTCCATCAGCACGAGGTCGATGTCCGGGTTGGACTGCAGCGCGTCGATGCCCATCCGCCCGTCGGCGGCGTGGATCACCCGCAGCCCGTAGAGGTCGAGGATGCTCGTGATGGCGAAGACGTTGCGCACGTCGTCGTCGACCACCAGCACGGTGCGCCCGGCGATCCCGGGGCCGGCAGCCACCTGCGGCGCCGGGGACCGGCCCGGCTCGACGGGGACCGCCG
>NZ_JAMQQF010000555.1 GCF_023716945.1 Frankia sp. AiPs1
GCGCCACCCCCGCCGGCAACCGGGCGCGGGAACTCGCCCGGCTGGCCGGCCAGCGCTCACCCGGCTCGACGACCGGCGGGCAGGTCGAGCTGACCGCACGCGAACGGGAGGTCGCCCGGCTTGCCGCCCAGGGCCTGCGCACCCGGGACATCGCCGGGCGGCTGCGGGTGAGCCCTCGCACCGTCGACACCCACCTCGCGCACATCTACGGCAAGCTCGGGGTGAGTTCCCGGGTCGAGCTGGTCCGGCTGCTGTCCGTCGCACCATGACCGGCCGGCGCGTCAGCTCGCGGTGGGCAGATCGAGCAGCCGGTCGGCGGTGAGGATCGCGTTGTGCAGCCGGCGCAGCGACCGGCAGGGTTCCAGCCCCAGCTCGGCCCGCAGCACCTGCTGCGCGGCGCGGTAGACCGCCAGCGCCTCGGCCTGGCGGCCCGAGCGGTAGAGGACGAGCATGAGCTGCGAGTAGAACGACTCCCGCAGCGGGTACTGCGCGGTGAGCGTGCCAAGCAGACTGATCACCTCCCGATGCCGGCCGAGGGCGGTCCGGGCCTCGACGGACAGTTCCAGGGCGGCGAGGCGTTCCTCCTCCGCCCAGGCGGCGAAGGTGGTGAGCACCGGCCCCTCCGCCGCCGACTCCAACACCGGCCCGCGCACGAGCGACAGGGCACACTCGGCCGAATCGAGTGCCGCCTCGTACCGCCCGGCCGCCTGCTGCGCGCGCCCGTCACGCAGGGCGTCCTGGAATTCGGTGACGTCGAAGCTGGCGCCGTCCAGCCGCAGCAGATATCCCGAGGGTTTGGTGACGATGGTATATGCGGGATCGGTGCCCGCGGCGGCCAGAAACTTTCGCAACTGGGAGATGTACACGTGGATGGCGGCGGCGGCGCGGCGCGGCGGTCGGTCCCCCCACAGCTCCAGGACCAGGCTGTCCTTGGTCGTCACTCGGCCGGCACCGACGAGCAGAGCGGCGAGGGTCATCTCCATTTTCGGGGCACTCAACAGGTGGCTCTCCCGGCCGTTCGAAACGCGCAGGGGCCCGAGCAGTTCGTATCGCATTGACACCTCATGCAGGCAGGAAACGACTCTGGGAACGGGAGGTTTCCACTGTCTCGCGACAACGGCGGATGCACATCGGTGAAACTGCGTAGGTACCGCCGACCGCACGGTCGGCCCGCCCCGCATCCTGTTCTCCCGCCGTCGCGCGGCCGGCGGCGGGGTGTCGGCCGGCGCCGGCCCCTTAGGGGATCTTTAGACGCTCCGCCGACGCTTGCCTCGCCGATAACGCGACGAGGGGAACGCCCGTGTCACATCCCCGGGACGACCACCGGTTGACCGCCCGCTGGCAGCTCCCTGTCAGCGCCACCATCACCCTGCTGGTCGAACTCGCCACCGGCGAGCCGGTCCTGCGCCAGGACGATCTGGGCGCGCCGCGCGAGGGCGAGCCGCCACTGCTGCGGCGCGTCTACCAGGGCCGACGGGTGCACGACAACCCCGGCCGCAAGCATGCCGGCCTTGAGCATGCCGGCCTTTGCGATGCCGGCCTTGCGGATGCCGGCCTGGGGCCGGGCTGGTCCCTGACCGGCGACCTCGACGTCCTGACGGGCGGCGGGGGGCCGGCCGGCGACGCCGGTGCGCTGCGCGCCTCCCGGGACGGCGGCGGCCGGATCGACCGCATCACCGGCCCGGCCGGCGTCGCGGTGGCCACGTTCGACTACGACCAGGCCGGCCGGCCGGTGCGGCACACCGACGCCGCCGGCGCGGTCACCGTCTTCGACTGGGACGACCAGCACCGGCTGATCGGGCTCACCGACGCGACCGGCACCCTGGTCGCCCTGTCCTACACCGCCGCCGGGGCGGTCGGCGAGGTCGTGCTGGGAGGCGACGACGGCACCTCCCGTACCACCTTCGCCTACCCGTCCCCGGACACAGCCACGGCCCCGGACACAGCCACGGCCACGGCCACGCCGACGACCCGCACCGTGGTGACCGACCCGCTGGGCCGGGCGACCTCGTACGCCTTCGACGGCCGGGGCCGGCTGCTGAGCGTCACCGATCCGCTCGGCGGGGCACGCCACCTGGACCGAGACGCTGACGGGCGCCTGCTCGCCGTCGTCGACGAGACGGGCGGGCGCACCTCCTTCGAGTACGACGCGCACGACCGCCTGGTCGCCCGGGTCGCCCCGACGTCGGCCCGGTCGTCGGTGCGCTACGGCGACGCGGACCACCCGCGTCTGGTGACCGCGCTGCGCGACCCGGCCGGCAACGAGGTCACCCTCGCCCACGACGCCGAGGGCCGGCTGGTGCAGGTCGACGCGCCCGGCCGCGGCGCCCCCCTCGACCGGCGCGAGTACGACCCCGGCCATGGTCGGCTCACCGCCTTCACCGACGGCAACGGCCAGCGCACCTCCTTCGCCTACGACCAGGCGGGCAACCTCGTCGGCGTCACCCCGCCCGCGCCTCGGGCCCGCACCTCCTACGAGTACGACGAGCTGGGCCGGATCACCGCCGTCGTCGAGGGCAACGGGCAGCGCACGGAGTATCGGTACGACCCGACCGGCCGGCTGCTGGCGGTCACCGCCGCCGGCGCGGTGCTGCTCGCCCTCGCCTACGACCCGCTGGGACGGGTCGTGCGCCGCTCGGGACCCGGCTGGCACCAGGACTACACCTGGACATCGACCGCGGCCGGCAGCCGCCTGGCCGCGGTGGTGCGCACCGACGACGCCGGACCAGGAAACGACGCCGGACGAGAAGAGGTGCGTGCCGAGCACGGCGCCGACGGGGCGCTGCGCGCGCTGACGACCGAGGGCGGCACCACCGGCTACCGCCACGACGCGGCCGGCCGCCTCGCCGAGGTCCGCACCCCCACCGGCCACACGGCCCGGTTCACCCGGGACGCCGCCGGACGCACGGTGGGCATCGACTACGGCCGGGCCGCACAGACGATCCGCCACGACGCGGCCGGCCGGCGGGTGTCGCTGACCCTGACCGGCGCGGACGGTGCCGAGCTGCTGCGCGCCGAGTACGACTACTGCGGCGCCGACGGCGCCGACGGCGACCGGCTGCGCCGCGCCGTCGTGGACGGGCAGAGCATCGACTACGACCACGACGGGCTCGGCCGGCTCGTGCGCGCGGGCACCACCACGTACGCCTACGACGCGGCGCACAACATCGTCCGCCTCGGCGACACCGTGTTCACCGTCGGGGCGGCCGGCGAGGTGGCCAGGTTCGGCGCGACCGAGTTCAGCTACGACGGCGCGGGCAACTTCGTCGAGGAGGTCAACCCCACCGGGTCGTTCCGCTACAGCGCCACCAACCAGACCATCCTGGGCATCTTCGGCGGCGCCACCGTCGTCGACATCGCCTACGACGGCCTCGGGCAGCAGACACCCCGGCGGGTCGTCGAGACCACCGTCGACGGCCGGACCGTCACCCACGTGCTGACCCACGGCCCCCTCGGCATCGCCCGGGTGGTCGACGACGGCGTACCCCTCGACGTGGTCCGCGAGCCCGACGGCACCGTGCTCGCCGTCGTCACCGCCGACGGCCGGCTGCTGTGGACCGTGACCGACCATCAGGGCTCGGTGCTGGCGCTGGTCGACGACGAGGGCCGGCTGCGCGCCCGCTACCACTACACACCGCACGGAGCGGTGAGCGCCACCGGCGAGGACGCCGCGGCCAACCCGTTCCGCTACCGCGGCGCCTACCAGCTTCTGCGCAGCGCGCACTTCCTCGGTCACCGCTTCTACAACGGATTCTGGGGCCGCTTCACCCAGCCGGATCCGACCGGCCGGCAGTACGGCCCCTACACGTTCGCCGACAACGACCCGCTCGGCGTCGAAACCCCGGGCCGCCACGAGTTCTGGCCGGTGCTGGTCGGCGCTCCCGCGCGTGCCGCCGAGCTGTTCCTGCCCGGCGCCGACGGGGCGGTCACCGGCGCGGCGACGCAGGACCCGCCCGCGCCCGCCGCACGGCACCCCC
>NZ_JAMQQF010000556.1 GCF_023716945.1 Frankia sp. AiPs1
CCCGCCAGGCGACCTGCGGGCTCGGGCCGACCTGCGGGCTCGGGCCGACCAGCGGGCTCGGGCCGACCAGCGGACACTGGCCGGCCGGTGGACACTGGCCGGCCGGTGGGATCGCGCTGGCCGGCGGTATCAGGCCGGCCGGTGGGATCGGGCCGGCCCGGCGGTTCCGGGTGTTCGGATGATGCAAGGGGATCGGTCATGACCAACGCCGTTCCTGCCGGTGTCGACGACCTCCCGCCGCCGGTTCACGGATCGGGTCCGAGCTCTGGTCCGGCGACGGTGCGGCCCGCGGGGCGGGCGACGCCGGCAAGCCCCGGGGCGCGGGAGGTCAGGGAGGCTGGGGACGTCAGCGGGTACAGGCGGCCGCGTTGACCCGGCAGGTGTCGATGTGCCGACGGTGCGTGAGCTCGTGCACCCCACCGCCCGGTCGAGGGCGCGGCGGCTGCGCGCTCCGAGACCGGTCGTCGGACACGATGCCTCCTGCCGTCACCCGCGGGTCGCCAACTCCGCCGGCGGCGGTCACCGCCGGTGGTGTCATTCTCCGAGGTCCACGGTAACCAGCAGTCAGGAACGACGCAAAGCGATGCCGCCGCCGGGCCCGCGGCGTGCGGTTCCTCGGGTTACGCGCGGTTCCTCGGGGGTTGTCAGTGCCACTCACCGGCGAGGAGCTCGTACGAGCGCACCCGGTCCGCATGATCGTGTGCGATCGTCGTGATGATCAACTCGTCTGCCCCGGTCGCCTTCCGCAACGTCGCCAGCTTGCGCGCGACGGTGGCGGGGCCGCCGACGAACTGGGTCTCGACCCGGTCCGCGACGAGGGTGCGTTCCTCCGCGGTCCACGGGTGGGCCGCCGCCTGCGCCGGGCTCGGGTAGGGACTGGCCCCCTGTCCGGACCGGATGCTCAGCACCCACAGGCCGTAGGGCGAGGCGAGCTCGGCGGCCGTGGCGTCGTCCGGGCCGACCACCACGTCCGCCGAGACCATCACGTAGGGCCGGTCGAACGACTCCGACGGGACGAAGGCGTCCCGGTAGGCCTGTACCGCCTCGAGCACCGAGGACGGCGAGACGTGGTAGTTCGCAACGAACGGCAGTCCCAGCTCACCGGCCGTGCGAGCGCTCGCGCCCGGGCTGGAGCCGAGGACCCAGATCTGCACGTCGGCACCCTCAGCGACCGGCACCGTCAGGTGGTCGCCCTCGGCGGTCCGGTAGTCGCCCCGCTGGAACGCCTGGATGTCGCGGACCTGCTGGCCGTACTGGTCCCCGGCGCCCGGGCGGTAGCCGACGAGCGCGAACTGGCGGCGCAGTCGATCGGCGTTCAGCCGCATCTGGGGCGGCGCGGGCAACAACAGCCCGTCGACGACGGTCGCCGCGCGGCCAGGTGCGGCCCCACCGGACGCGGCCCCACCGGACGCGGCGGTCGGCTGGTCCGACCCGGACGGCGGGCCAACGCCGTTCGTCGGGGCGAACAGCCGGTCGACGGCGGGACGCCCCAGCCCGAGGTCGATCCGGCCCGGATGGATCTGGGCGAGGGTGCCGAACTCCTCCGCGACGGTCACCGCCGTGTGATGACCCATCTGGACCGCTCCCGAGCCGACCCGGATCCGGGTCGTGGCATCGGCCACGAGCGCGATGAGGACCGCCGGGGCCGAGGACACGACCCCGGGCACCAGATGATGCTCGGCGAGCCAGTATCGGCGGAAGCCGAGCGCCTCGGTGCGACGGGCGAGGTCGAGGGTGTTACGCAGCGCGTCACCCGCCGACGCGCCCTGCGACCGGGGCGACAGATCGAGTACGGACAACGGCACGCGATCGGCCTGGGACACACGATCGGCCTGGGACATGAGCACGCCACCTCCGCACGGCGACCCGGTCCCGACGGGGACGACCGACCCATAGGGCGAGACGCCACATGACAGTGAATAGGAGTGCGACGGACGCCGACCCGCTCGGAACGGGCGCCCGATCGCGGCTGGATGGCGACGCGGCGCCACACACCAGCGATGGTTCAGCTACAGAGTCGGCTGGCGACCCGCATGAGATCGACCGCCCGCCGGCGCACGAGCGGGATCCTGCGGCGCATCGTCACCGCCGGGCGGCCGCGACCCGGGACGTCAGGTCGTCCGGGCTCGGCATGATCCCACTCTGGCATGGCGGTCCCGGTGAGACAAGGCGCGCCCACGGCCAGGTGTGGTTGACGCCGCCGGGCACCCGTGGTGGGATCACCGCGTGCAGTGCCAGGCCGTCCTCGTCACGCGTGGTCACGTCGACTTCGGCCTCGTGAGCTCGGCCATCTGTACCGCGCGCTGAGCCGCGCGAGGGTCTCCTCGCCCTGGGCGGTGCACTCAGCGCGTTCCTGAGGTCCGCCGGTGCCCGGATGCCCCGCCGCCACGCGGGGCCGGTCACTCGCGCCGCACGAAGTCCGCGGCCAGTCCGGCTGCCCGTAGGCGTCGTCCCGCGGGTCAGATTCGGCCGGCCCCGCGCCTGCGTGCCCCACCGTCCCCGGGGCCGGCCGGATGCGGTACCCGGGCGGGGCTCACCGGGCCGTCCGTTCGCCCATGCGGTCGGGCCGGGGCCCTGATCGGCCGAAGCGGGCCCGCCGCGCTCCACCGATCTCCCGCTGCGAGCCCCGCAGTCCGTCCGTCCGGCCCCGGCCGCAACCAACGCTTCTTCTTCCCACGCAGCATCGACATTTCTCCCGCGCAGCATCGAAACGAGGTCCCGCATGTCCCGCCGCCTGTTCACGTCGGAATCAGTAACCGAGGGTCATCCCGACAAGCTGGCCGATCAGATCAGCGACGCTCTGCTCGACGCCTATCTGGCCGCCGACCCGAGCTCCCGGGTCGCGATCGAGACGCTGCTGACCACGGGGCACGTCCACGTGGCCGGCGAGGTCACCAGCTCCGCCCACGTGGACGTGACCTCGGTGGTGCGACGCACCCTCACCGAGATCGGCTACGACGCCGCGACCGGCTTCGACGGGGCCACCGTCGGCGTTCTGGTGTCGATCGGCGCGCAGTCCCCCGACATCGCCCAGGGCGTCAACCAGGCCTACGAGGCCCGGGTCGAGGGCGGCGAGGACGCGCTCGCCCAGCAGGGCGCCGGCGACCAGGGGATCATGTTCGGCTACGCCAGCGACGAGACGCCCGACCTGCTCCCGCTGCCGATCACCCTGGCGCACCGGCTGGCCCAGCGGCTGTCCCAGGTTCGACACGAGGGCGTGCTGCCCTACCTGCGCCCGGACGGCAAGACCCAGGTGACGATCGAGTACGACGACGACCGGCCGGTGCGGCTGGACACGGTCGTCGTCTCGGCCCATCACGCCGCGGACGTCGACCTCGCCACCCGCCTCATCCCGGACATCCGGGACCAGGTCATCGCGCCGGAGCTCAAGCGGCTGGCCGAGGAGAGCCTCGGGCTGGAGGTGGACGGCTACCGGCTGCTCGTCAACCCGACCGGCCGGTTCGAGATCGGCGGGCCGATCGGTGACGCCGGCCTGACCGGCCGAAAGATCATCATCGACACCTACGGCGGGTACGCCCGCCACGGCGGCGGCGCCTTCTCCGGCAAGGACCCGTCCAAGGTCGACCGGTCGGCCGCCTACGCGCTGCGCTGGGTGGCCAAGAACGTCGTCGCGGCGGGCCTCGCCCGCCGGGCGGAGCTGCAGGTCGCCTACGCGATCGGAAAGGCCGAGCCGGTGGGCCTGTTCGTCGAGACCTTCGGCACCGAGACGGTGCCGGTGGCAGAGATCACCCGGGCCGTCACCGAGGTCTTCGACCTGCGGCCCGCGGCGATCATCCGCGACCTCGACCTGCTGCGGCCGATCTACCTCCAGACCGCGGCCTACGGTCACTTCGGCCGGCCGCTGCCCGACTTCGCCTGGGAGCGCACCGACCGCGCCGACGCGCTGCGCGCCGCCGCCGGCCGCTGAGGTGCGAGCGGCGGATCCCTCGCCGCCCGCACCTCGCACCC
>NZ_JAMQQF010000557.1 GCF_023716945.1 Frankia sp. AiPs1
GTCGAGGCCCGCGCGGGGTTCGAGACGGCCGCCGCGCTGTACGAGAAGGCCGGGCAGCCGTTCTGGGCCGCCCGCTCGCGCCGCCAGGCCGCCGCCGTCTGAGGGGCGCCGCCGTCTGAGGGACGCCGCGGTCTGAGGATCGCCGCGGCCTGGGGACCGCCGGCTCAGTGGGCCGTCCACTCGCGGCCGAACCAGCGGCGGATCCGGCTCGAACCGAACTCGGACTTGTCCGCCGCGTACAGCGCGGAGGGGTCGTCGAACTGACCGCTCGGGCGTTGTCCACTGCGGAAGGTGACATCGACCCGGGCGACCTGGTCGGCGCCGAACTCGACGTAGCAGATTCCCCGGCCGCTGTAGGTCGAGGAGGCGGCCTGCTCGCGGTGGCGCGCGATGATCTGATCGGCCACGATGGCGGCCTGCCCTTCGGCGAAGACGCCCGCCTTGGGCGTGCCGACACTGGTGACGTCGCCGACCGCGTACACGTTCGGGGCCGAAGTCTCCAGGGTCAGCGGGTTCACCGGGATCCACCCGTCGACGCACATCCCCGACTCCTGCACGACCTGCGGCGCCCGGTGCACGGGGACGCCGAGGAACAGATCGAACGGCAGCTCGTCGCCGTCGGCGAGGACCGCGACCCGGCGCCCCGGGTCCAGCGACCGCACCAGCCGTTCCGGGTGCCAGGCGATGCCCCGCTCGGCGAACGCCGCGAGCAGCGCCGCCGACGCGGCGGGCGAAGGCGGGATGGGCGCACCCAGCGGCATGACCAGCGAGATCTCGCTGGACTCGCGCAGCCCCCGACGGACCAGCAGGTCGTGGACGAGCAGGGCCGTCTCGCTCGGGGCGGGCGGGCACTTGAACGGGGTCGAGGTGACCCCGACGACGACCCGCCCACCGTCGAACCGGTCCAGTACGTCGCGCGTCGCGAACGCCCCGGCCACCGTGTAGAACTCGTGCCCGGCCTCGACCAGGCCCGGCGTCGCCGACGGATGCAGGTCGGCGCCGAGGGCGACGACCATGACGTCGCCCTCGAACAGCCCCGCGTCGGTCTCGACCCGCCGGGCCGTGGGGTCGATGCCGCGGATCGCCGTCCGCACGAACCGCACCCCCGGCCTGACCAGGTCCCGATAGGGATGGTGCACCGCCTCCGCGGTGGTGCGCCCGAACATCACGTCGAGCTTCGAGAAGCCGAACACGAAGCCGTCGGCCTGATCGATCAGGACGACGTCGACGTCGTCGCCGAGCTCCTCGGACAGTCGGGTCGTCAGCTCCAGGCCGCCGAATCCTGCCCCCAGTACCAGTACTCGCACCATGCCCCCGACTGCTGTGTGACTCCGACTGCTCTGTAACTCGACTGCTGTGTGGCTTGACTGCTGTGTGACTCAGGCAGACGGCTGCGGGACGATGCGGATGTAGGGCTTCGGCTCGTTCCAGCTGCCGAAGATCTCCTTGGCCTGGTCGTTGGACACCGAGCCGGCGATGACCACGTCGTCGCCCTGCTTCCAGTTCACGGGGGTGGCGACCTTGTGCTTCGCGGTGAGCTGCAGGGAGTCGATGACCCGCAGGACCTCGTCGAAGTTGCGCCCGGTCGTCATCGGGTAGACCAGCACCAGCTTGATCTTCTTGTCCGGGCCGATGACGAAGACGTTGCGCACGGTCTGGTTGTCCGCGGCCGTCCGGTCCGACGGGTCGCCGCTGACGTCGGCGCCGAGCATGCCGTACGCCTTGGAGATCGCGAAGTCGGCGTCGCCGATCAGCGGGTAGTTGGGCGCGGTGCCCTGGGTCTCCTCGATGTCCTTGGCCCAGGCTTCGTGCAGCTCGATCGGGTCCACCGAGAGGCCGATGATCTTGACGTTGCGGCGGTCGAACTCGGGCTTGATCGATGCGACATAACCGAGCTCGGTCGTGCAGATCGGGGTGAAGTTCTTCGGGTGGGAGAACAGCACCGCCCACGAGTCGCCGATCCACTCGTGGAACTTGATCGGGCCCTCCGTGGTCGCCGCCACGAAGTCGGGCGCGGTGTCACCAATCGTCAGGGACATTACTCACTCCATTCACAGAGGAAGCTCGGCGAGGGATGCCGAGTCGGTGCGTCGTGAAGGACTCTACGGACACGGCGTTCCCTGAACGTTCCCTTGGCGCACAGGCCTCGGCCGATGCTTCGCCAGGTCGTGTCGGTCTCGTCGGGTCGTGCGGGCCTGGTCAGGAGGGTGGCTGGCAGCCGGGGCACCAGAACAGGTTGCGGCCGGCCAGGCGGGTGGTCAGCACCGGGGTGGCGCAGATCAGGCAGGGCTGGCCGGCGCGGCGATAGACGTAGACCTCGCCGCCGTGACCGTCGATGCGAGGCGGGCGGCCCATCGCCTCGGGGGTGTGCTCGGGGCGCACGGTGTCGATCCGGCCCGTGCGCACCCCGTCGGCCATCAGGGTGACCAGGTCGGTCCAGATGGCCGCCCACTGCCCCCGGGTCAGGTCACGGCCGGGCACCAGCGGGTCGACGCCGGCGCGGAACAGCACCTCGGCCCGGTAGATGTTGCCGGGGCCGGCCACCACCGTCTGGTCGAGCAGGAGGACGGCGATCGGGATGCGGCTGCGTTCGATCCGTCGCCAGGCCAGCTCCGGGTCGGCGTCGACGCGCAGCGGGTCGGGGCCGAGCCGGTCGCGCAGCGTCTTCACCCCGCCGGGTTCCAACAGTTCGCAGGCGTTGGGCCCGCGCAGGTCGGCGTAGCCGGTGTCCGCGGTCAGCCGCAGCCGGACGGCGCCGATCGGCGCGGGGGCCGGGAGTGGGCCGACGGTGTATTTGCCGTAGATGCCCAGGTGCACGTGCAGGACCTGATCGTGGTCGAACCGCAGGAGCAGATGCTTGCCGTGCGCTTCGGCGGCGGTAAGCGGCCGCCCGTCCAGCCGGCGCGCGCCCTCGGTGAACCGCCCCTGGGGGCTTGCCACGGACACCGGGCGGCCGGCGAACATTCGCTGGTGAACCGCGGCCAACCTGTGCACAGTGTGACCTTCGGGCATAGTCGAGTGAGCATACTGCCGCGGTTGTCGAGGCGCCGGGCCGATCCGACGCGACCGCAGTGTTTCCGCACCGCGGGAATCGGTATCCCCTACTCCGACGAATGGCGACCGCGGACCTCGGGTGGCCGCCTGGCGTGACCACACGTCGGCCGTGAGGGGACCATGCGAAGACGTTGTCAGGTACGGGTTCGGGCGGGGGAGCACGCTCGCGCATGCCGGCGGCGCGCATGCCGGCGGCGGGCGTGCGGTGGCGGGTGAGCCGGCGATGGCCGGGGTGGGTCGCCGATCGCGCCGGCGCGCTGGACGAGGCGTGCGCGGTAGCGGGTGACCTGCCGCTTGCGGGGGCCGGCCGGACGCTGGAACGCTGGTCGGCGCTGGCGGCACTCGCGGCGGATGACCTGGTGCTCGCGCGGCTCGCCGAGGCGCACGCCGACGCGGTGGCCATCGTCGCCGAGCTCACCGGAGAACCGCTGCCGCCCGGATCCCGCTGGGGGGTCTGGGCTGCGGAGGATCCCGCTGCGGCCCTGACCGCCGCCCCGCTCGACGGGCAAGGCGCGGACTGGCTGCTCGACGGGTCCAAGGCCTGGTGTTCCGGGGCGACGCTGCTGACCCATGCCCTGGTCACCGCCCGCCATGGCCGGAGCCGGCGGCTGCTCGCGGTCGCGTTGGACGCCCCCGGGGTCAGCGTCGCCGGCGACGACTGGGCGGACCCCGGCATGAAGGGCGCCGACACCCGCCGGGTGACCTTCGGGCAGGTGCGCGCCCACGCAGTCGGCGGGCCGGACGACTACCTGCGCCGCCCCGGGTTCTGGATTGGTGGGATCGGCGTCGCGGCCTGCTGGTACGGGGGCGCCACCGCCGTGGCCGCGCCGCTGCGGGAGCGGGTGGCTGGCCAGGGGGGCGACCCGCACGCGGCGGCCCATCTCGGTGCCGTCGACGTCGCCCTCGGTGG
>NZ_JAMQQF010000558.1 GCF_023716945.1 Frankia sp. AiPs1
GGCCGACGCGGGCTCACGCCGAGCCCGGCGTGATTGCGTCGCCGCAGCCGTCGCGCCGCCCGCCGCTGCGACCGGCTGATGGCGGCCCGGCCCCACCGCGTCGGGGGGTGGGGAGGTCAGCCCATGGTGCGGGCGCCGTCGAGGGCCTCGCGCAGGATGTCGGCGTGCCCGCAGTGCTGGGCGGTCTCGGCGATGAGGTGCAGCAGGACCTGCCGCACCGACCAGCTCGCGCCGGGCTCGAACCAGGGCGCCACGGGCAGCGGGTGGGCGTCGGTGAGGTCCGCGACCTCGGCGATGATGCGCTCGGTGCGGCGGGCGACCTCGTCGAGGCGGTCGAGGGTGCCGGCCAGCGTCTCACCGGGCAGCAGCCGGAAGCCGTCGCGGAACTCCTCGGCACGGGCCGTCATGTCGCCGTCGAAGGCCGCGGCGCCGACGAGGACGAAGTCCAGCCACCGGTGTTCCATGTCGGCGACGTGCTTGACCAGGCCGGCGAGGGTCAGCTCGCTGACCGTGGTGCGCCGCGAGGCCTGCTCGTCGTCGAGGTTCTGCACGGTGAACCGGAGGAACCAGCGGCGCTGGGCCAGGGCCGCCAGCAGGTCGGCGCGCTCGCCGGTGAGCGCGGGCGGGGCCGCGTCGGTGTTCGTGGTGGTCATTGTCTGGCGCCTTTCGTCGTCGGTCCGATGACGTCGACGTTAGGGGCGATTGCGGTCAGATCTTGGCCGCAATCGTGGCTGGTGGCCGGTGGAGGCGTGATGCGGTCGGTTCCGCGGAACCACGATCGGCGCGACCGCAGGGTTGCGGTGCGATGCGCACGGTCTGCCGGCGTCCGACCGCGCAGGACGCACCGCAACCGGCCCCGCCTTCGTTCGGACTCGCTCGTCTACCGCAGGTCGTAGACCCGGCGGGCATTGTCGGCGCAGACAAGTCGGGCGATTCGCGCGGCGTCGGCGGCGGTCCAGGCGTCGTCGTCGATGCCGTCGGCGAGGAAGGCGGCCAGGCCGCGGCGGAACAGCGTCGCGCCGAGCAGGAACAGCTCGCCGAGCGCGTAGGCGTCGGTGGAGAACAGGAACTTGCCGAACGGGGCGAGTTCGAGGGCCTGCGCGATCAGGCCGACGGAGCCGCGACCGGTGTTGTTGATCGCTAGCCCCAGGTCGAGGTGGACGTTGGCGAAGACCTGGGCGAGGTAGGCGGCCTCGCGGTGGAACGGATAGCAGTGCAGCAGCAGGACGGCGACCTCGGTCGGCGCGATCGCCCGCAGCAGGCCGGTGAGTAGCAGCGGGTTGCCGCGGGCGAGGTCCAGATCGGCGTCGCCGTAACCGACGTGGATCTGTACCGGCAGCCGCGCCTCGACCCCGCACCAGATCAGGAACGAGTGCAGGACGGGGTCGTGCAGCCGGATCGCGGCGCCGCCGCGGATTTCGTTGATCCAGGTGCGGGTGGCCGCGGCGACCTCCCGATCGGTGGGCCGCCGCGCCGGCAGGGCCAGTCCGGCCCGGTAGGCGGCGACCGACTTCACCGCGACCGTCGACGGGGTGCGCTCCGCCAGCCGGGCACGGACGGTGTCGGCGAGGTGGGCAACCCCGATCTGCCCGGTGAGCACGTCGACGGCCGCCCGTTCCGCGATCCGCTCGAGGCGTACGACGTCGAGACCCCGCCCGCCGGCGAACGCGGCGAGGTCTTCGGCGCAGGTCAGCGGCTCGGGCTGGAAGCCGGTGTCGACGCAGAAGGTGCTGATTCCGGACGCGCCGAGCAGCCGCCGGTGCACTTCGGCGTGGCCGAGCTCGGCCCGTCGCTCCAGGTACGTCTCGGGGTCGGCGTGCGGCGGCAGGTCGAGCGCCGGGGCGCACCAGCGCCGCAGGGCGAGGCCGATCTGGCTGTCGAACAGCGTCGTGCCGGGTGGACCGGGCCGGTCGGCCTCGGTGAGCATGCTCTCGAACTCCGGGCGGGTAAGATCACGCCGGACGAGGCCGTGGCAGTGATGGTCGACGAGCTCGATGCCGAGGAGCTCGTGATCGACGAGTTCGTGATCCACGAGTTCGTGATCCACGAGCTTGGGGTCGACGGGCCCGCGGTCGACGATCCGGTGATCGACGGGGTCGGGTTTGCCGACGCCTTCGGAGCGCCCCATCCCCGACTGGTCCCCGCGGTGCGGCGCGGTCATGCCTGGCCGTGGCAGTTACCTTGCGTAGCCAAGCTCTGTGCACACCACCTGTGGATAACTTGTGGATTACTTTGGCCTACCTGGGGACAGTCGAGTCGAACATCGGTGATGTTGGCCTGTTTTCAAATCTTCTTGCCGGGGCGAAAGCTGTGGACAACTCCGCGGGCGGCCGCCGTATGCACGGTGGACATCTCCGGCGAGATCGCGATTGAATTTCACCGAGAGTGACAATTGGGCCCAGTGTGGGAGCGGTCTCGTCCACCGTCTCACCCGACATCGGGCCCGCCGGCGCGCGAGCATGGTGCCAGGCGAGACCCACCCGGGGTGGGATCCGTGGGGAAGGCGACATCCGTGGGACAGCGATATCCGCGCCGCACGCGGCATCCGCGGGAGGGCCGATCATGAACGACTCTGCGTGGGAGCGGGCCGCGCCGCGGATCGGTGTCCTCGGCGGCCCCGAGCGCGACCGGCTCGCCGCGGCGGCCCGGCATGCGGCGACGAACCTGGAGGTACGCGGCGTTGTCTGCGTCGCCTGCACCTTCGTCGACAACAGCGGCATCACCCGGATGAAGGGCGTGCCGGTCGGCCGGCTGGACGCGGCGGTGGTGTGGGGCGTCGGCGCGTCCCCGGTGTTCGACGCGTTCGGCGCCGACGACGCGATCATCGCCGGCCGCGTCGCCGGCGGCCCGGTCGGCGACCTGCGGTTGCATCCGGACCTGGACCGGCTGACCGCGCTCGCCGCCCAACCCGGGTGGGCCTGGGCGCCGGCGGACCGCCGTGATCAGAACGGCAAGCCCCATCCCCAGGACGCCCGGGAGCTCGTCCGGGTCGAGGCGACCCGCCTGGCCGCACGCGGGCTACGGGTCGCGATGGCCTTCGAGATCGAATGGGCCGTTGCGCCGGCCGGCGCCGACGGGTTCACCCCCGCCGCCGGCGGCCCCGCCTACGGGATGACCCGCGTCGCCGAGCTCGGCGACTACCTGCGCGACGTGGTCGCGGCGCTGACCGAGGAGGGCCTGGTCGTCGAGCAGATCCATCCCGAGTACGCGGCCGGCCAGTTCGAGGTGTCGGTCGCCGCGCAGGATCCGCTCGCCGCCGCGGATACCTGCGTGCTGGTGAAGGAGACCGTGCGCGCGGTCAGCGGGCGCCACGGCCTACGCGCCTCGTTCGCGCCAAAGGTCCTCGCCGACGGCGTCGGCAACGGCGGGCACGTCCATCTGAGCCTGTGGGGCCACGTCGATGGCGTTGGCGGCGGGGGCGCGGATGGGGGTGGCGTTGGCGGTGGCGGCAGCTACGGCGGTGGCGGCGGCTACGGGGGTGGTGGTGCCGACGGTGCGGCCCGGCTCGGTGGGTACGGGGTGGGGCCCGGTGCGGCGGCAGCCGGTACGGCGGCGGGCGCCAGGTGGAATGGCGGTGGTCGGGTCAACCTGATGGGCGGCGGGGGCGGCCCGGGTGGCCTGACCGCGGCCGGCGAGGCGTTCGCAGCCGGGATCCTCGCCCGGTTGCCCGCGTTGATGACGCTCGGGGCGCCGAGTGTGGCCTCCTACCTGCGGCTGGTGCCGTCCCAGTGGGCGAGTGCGTACGCCTGCTGGGGACTGGAGAACCGGGAGGCCGCGCTGCGGATGATTCCCGGCCCACCGGCGGCCGCGGGCCGGGCGGCGAACCTGGAGATCAAGTGCTTCGATCTGGCCGCCAACCCCTACCTCGTGGCGGCCGGGCTGCTCGCCGCCGGGCACGCCGGCCTGGACGGCGAGGCGCGGCTCCCCCCGCCCGTCGACGTCGACCCGGCCTCGCTCGACC
>NZ_JAMQQF010000559.1 GCF_023716945.1 Frankia sp. AiPs1
CGCCTCCGCCCGCGCCCGGTCCCGCTCTCGCCGACTGGCCGGCCGATCTTGGCGCGCTGTCCGCCCCCACCCGGGAGAACCGCGGCTGACCGAGCCGTGGGCTTGGCCCGGCTGCGTTCGCGGCGGATCAGGGTTGCCGGCGCGCGGTCGGCACGTCGCGGCACGTCCGGCCCGCCCGACGATGGCTGCCACATGATCATCCGGCGGGGTTGGGAACCCTGTGGAACGATTCAGCTACTTGGAGCGACTAGATGGATCTGCCCGCCGGCTGCGGCCGGGGCGGTCCCGGCGGCGGAAGGGGTGCCGCGTGCGCAGGTACCTGGTCGAAGGTCTCGGAACATTCGTGCTGGTCCTCGGTGGGGTGGGGACGGCCGTGCTGGCCCGCGACGCGGTGGGCGTGCTCGGGATCGCGCTGGCGTTCGGGCTTGCACTGCTCGTGTTGGTGTACGTGATCGGTCCGATCTCCGGCTGCCACGTGAATCCGGCGGTGACCCTCGGGCTGCTGCTGTGCCGGAAGATCGAGCCGAGGCACGCGCTCGGCTACGTCGCGGCGCAGTGCGTGGGCGCGATCGTCGCAGCCGGCACGGTCTGGCTGCTCGCCGACGCGGGGCCGTTCGGGTACTCGCCCGACCTGCAGGGGCTCGGCGCGAACGGCTACGGCGTGCACTCCCCGGGCGGCTACGGGCTCGGCGGTGTCTTCCTCGTCGAGGTCCTGCTCACCACGTTGATGGTGTTCACCGTGCTCGGGGCGACCGACGTCCGGGCGCCGTTCGGCTTCGCGGGCCTCGCGATCGGGCTGGTCCTCGCCCTGTGCCACCTGATCAGCATCCCGCTCGACGGCACCTCGGTGAACCCGGCCCGCTCGCTGGGCCCGGCCGTCTTCGTCGGGGGCTGGGCGCTGGGGCAGCTGTGGCTGTTCATCCTGGCGCCGGCGCTCGGCGCCGGCCTCGCCGCCGCCGCCTACCTCGGCCTGCGCCCGGGACCGCAGGTCAGCGCATCCACCGTCGAGGCCGAGCTGCCGCAGGAGTCGCTGAGCCGGATCGCGCGGGAGACCGCTCGGCTCATCCGCGGCGGCGTCGAGTAGGTCGGATCGGCGCGGCTGCGACCTGGGCGGCGCGGCTTACCGTCCGGGCGATGCCCCGCGCAGCGGTCGTCCCCGCCCGCAACAAATGTTAACAACGGGACGATTGTTCGGGTTGATTCGTGACCGTAGTCTGCGGTCACGAATAGCTGACTCTCCGGCGTGCGCGGACCGGCGACGGGGTACGGCGAACCGTGTCGGCCCGACCCGCGACGGTGCGTGGAAGCGGCCCCGGAAAAGCTGGTGCAGCAGACTTCTACGACAGCTCGCCGGGACGAACGCGCGGCGGCCAGGCGACCGGCGACAGGGGTGGTGCAGGCATGTCCAGGGTGATTCGAGCCGCGCTCGTCCAGGCCCGCTGGACCGGCGACAAGGAAACGATGACCAAGACGCACGAGGAGGCCGCTCGATCGGCCGCCGCCGCCGGGGCGAAGGCGATCTGCTTCCAGGAGCTGTTCTACGGCCCGTACTTCTGCCAGGTACAGGATCCCGCCTACTACGCCTACGCCGAGTCGATTCCCGGGCCGACCACCGAGCGTTTCCAGGCTCTGGCAGCGGAGCTCGGCATGGTCATGGTGCTACCGATGTACGAGCAGGAGCAGCCCGGAGTGTTGTACAACACCGCGGCCGTCCTCGACGCCGACGGGCGCTATCTCGGCAAGTACCGCAAAACCCACATCCCGCACGTGACCGGGTTCTGGGAGAAGTTCTACTTCCGGCCGGGAAACCTCGGATTCCCGGTCTTCGACACTGCGATCGGGCGGGTCGGCGTCTACATCTGCTATGACCGGCATTTCCCCGAGGGCTGGCGCGCGCTCGGCCTGAACGGCGCCGAAATCGTGTTCAATCCGTCGGCGACGTCGCGCGGCCTGTCCAACTACCTGTGGAAACTGGAGCAGCCGGCTGCAGCGGTCGCCAACGAGTACTTCATCGGTGCCATCAACCGGGTCGGGATCGAGGATCTCGGCGACGACGACTTCTACGGCACGTCCTACTTCGTCGACCCCGAGGGCGCCTTCGTCGACGGCACCGGCGACGCGCACGAGCCCGAGCTGATGGTCCGCGACCTCGACCTGGACCTGCTCACCGAGGTGCGCAACCGCTGGGCCTTCTACCGGGACCGCCGCCCGGACACCTACGGCGACCTCACCGCCCCCTGACCCGCACCGCCCCCTGACCCGCACCGCCCCCTGACCCGCACCGCCGCCTGACCCGCACCGCCGCCTGACCCTGCCCGCGGCAAGGAGCTGACGCATGAGAACGCTCATCACGGGTGGGACGCTGGTCGGACCGCTCGGCGCGACCCCGACGGACGTGCTCGTCGACGGCGAGACGGTGGCCGCCCTGCTCGCCCCGCCGAGCGCAGCGAGCCGCCCGGCGGTCGAGGCCGACCGGATCATCGACGCCACCGGCAAGTACGTCATCCCGGGCGGGGTCGACGTGCACACCCACATGGAGCTGCCCTTCGGCGGCACCGCGGCGTCCGACACGTTCGCCACCGGCTCGGCCGCCGCGGCCTGGGGCGGTACGACCACGATCGTCGACTTCGCCGTGCAGCGTACCGGCGAGGTCGTCGAGGAGGGTCTGGCCGGCTGGCATGCCAAGGCCGAGGGGCAGTGCGCGATCGACTACGGCTTCCACATGATCATGGGTGGCGTGGACGAGGCCGCGCTCAAGGCGATGGACTCCCTCGTCGCTCACGAGGGCGTCACCAGCTTCAAACTGTTCATGGCCTACCCCGGTGTGTTCTTCAGCGACGACGGTCAGATCCTGCGGGCGATGCAGCGCGCCGCCGACTCCGGCGCCACGATCATGATGCATGCGGAGAACGGCCTGGCCATCGACGTCCTCGTCGCCCAGGCGCTGGCCCGCGGCGACACCGACCCGATCCACCACGGCCTGACCAGACCGCCGGCGCTGGAGGGCGAGGCCACCCACCGGGCGTCCGTGCTCGCCCAGGTCGCCGGCAACCCCCCGTTGTACTTCGTGCACCTGTCCGCCTCGGAAGCCCTCGGGGTGGTCAGCGGCGCCCGCGCCGCCGGGCGCAACGTGTTCGCCGAGACCTGCCCGCAGTACCTGTACCTGAGCCTGGAGGAGCACCTGGGCGCGCCCGGCTTCGAGGGCGCCAAGTACGTCGCCTCCCCGCCGCTGCGCACGAACACCGCTCCGCACGCCGACGACCTGTGGCGCGGCCTGCGCACCGACGACCTCGCCGTCGTCTCCACCGACCACTGCCCGTTCTGCTTCGCCGAGCAGAAGGAACTCGGCCGCGGCGACTTCTCGAAGATCCCCAACGGGATCGGGACGGTCGAGCACCGCATCGACCTGATCTACCAGGGCGTCGTCGCCGGGAAGATCTCGCTGCAGCGCTGGGTCGAGACCTGCGCGACCACCCCGGCGCGGATGTTCGGCCTCTACCCGCGCAAGGGCGTCGTCGCCCCGGGCTCGGACGCGGACATCGTCGTCTACGACCCGGCCGTGACGACGACGATCAGTGCCGCCACCCACCACATGAACCTCGACCACTCGGCCTGGGAGGGCTTCGAGATCGCCGGGAAGGTCGACACGGTGCTCTCCCGCGGGTCCGTCGTCGTCTCCGGCGGCCAGTTCAGCGGCCGCGCCGGCCATGGCCGCTACGTGCCCCGCGGCCTGTCCCAGTACCTGCGTTGACCGCACTGACCTGGGTTGACCGCACTGACCTGCGTTGACACGGAAGAGGGAGATGCGGCGATGCGGACGATCGGGCATCTGATCGACGGGGCCGAGGTGGCGGATGCCGCCGGTCGCTACGCGCCGGTGTGGAATCCGGCGACCGGCGAGCAGCAGGCCCGGGTCGCGCTCGCCTCGGCGCGGGAGGTGCGTGCCGCGGTCGGCGC
>NZ_JAMQQF010000055.1 GCF_023716945.1 Frankia sp. AiPs1
CGGCGAAGCAGGCCGCGAGGCCCTGGCGCGACCTCGGCTTCACCGGCCGAGCCGCGGTGTTCCTGCGCGCCGCCGACGCGCTCGCCGGGCCCTGGCGCGACACCCTCAACGCCGCGACCATGCTCGGCCAGTCGAAGACCTGCCAGCAGGCCGAGATCGACGCCGCCTGCGAGCTGATCGACTTCTGGCGGTTCAACGTGATGTTCGCCGCCGAGCTGCACGACGCCCAGCCGCGCAGCGCCGCCGGTGAGTGGAACCGCCTCGACCTGCGTCCGCTGGAGGGATTCGTCTACGCGGTCACGCCGTTCAACTTCACCGCCATCGCCGGGAACCTGCCGACCGCGCCCGCGCTCATGGGCAACACGGTCGTCTGGAAGCCGGCGCCGACCCAGGCGTTCGCCGCGCACTTCCTCATGCAGCTGCTGGCGGCGGCCGGGCTGCCGCCCGGGGTCATCAACCTCGTCGGCGGCTCGGGGGAGCCGGTCAGCGACGTCGTGTTCGCCGACCCCGACCTCGCCGGCGTGCACTTCACCGGCTCCACCGCCGTGTTCACCCGGCTGTGGCGGGCCGTCGCGGACAACCTCGACGGCTACCGTTCCTATCCGCGGATCGTCGGGGAGACGGGCGGAAAGGACTTCGTCGTCGCGCATCCCTCGGCCGACATCGACGTGCTGCGCACGGCGCTGGTCCGCGGCGCCTTCGAGTACAGCGGGCAGAAGTGTTCGGCGGCGTCGCGGGCGTACGTCCCGGCGAGCCTGTGGCGGCGGATGGACGCCGAGCTCGCCGCGGCCACCGAAGCCCTGTCCGTCGGCGACGTCAACGACTTCGACCACTTCACCGGCGCCGTCATCGACGCCCGGGCCTACGCCCGGCTCGCCGCCGCCTGCACCCGCGCCGCCAGTGACTCCACCGTCACCGTGCTCGCGGGGGCCCAGTGCGACGACGCGGTCGGCTGGTTCGTGCGCCCGACGGTCCTCGTCGGCACCGACCCGGGCCGGGAGTGGTTCACCCGTGAGCTGTTCGGCCCGATCCTGTCGGTCCACGTCTACGACGACTCCCGGCCGGGCGCCTGGGACGACGTCCTGCGCCTGGTCGACGGCACGTCCCCGTATGCGCTGACCGGCGCGGTCGTCGCCACGGACCGCGCCGCGATCGCCCGTGCCGAGGACGTGCTGCGCTTCGCCGCCGGCAACTTCTACATCAACGACAAGCCGACCGGGGCGGTCGTCGGCCGCCAGCCGTTCGGCGGGGCGCGCCGGTCGGGGACCGACGACAAGGCCGGCTCCGCCCAGAACCTCCTGCGCTGGGTCAGCTCCCGGGCGGTCAAGGAGAACCTGTGCCCGCCGGTCGCGCACGCCCATCCGCACATGGGCGGCGGTGGTTTCGCCTCGGGTCTCGCGCCGAAGGCCAGGGCGGTCGGCCGCGGGACGGGTGGCGGGGCCGGTGGTGGGGCGGGCAGTGCTGGGGCGGGCGGTGCTGGCGCGGGCGGTGATGGCGCGGACCGCGCGCCCGGCCCGGACGGTGGTGCCGATCCGCCCGCCGACACGCGCGGCGGCCGTCCATGAGCAAACGTTAGTGAACAAAACGACAACTGCCGGAAACCTGATGAACATAGGGACAACGGGATCTGTGGATCTCTAAACTGGCACCATCGCTCCCTCCTTTCGATCCAGGAGTCGACATGCCCGCAGCCGAGAACTCCCGCCACGTCCTGACCTTCTGCGGAAAGTGCAGTTGCGGCTGCCCGGAGCTGTTCGTCGATCACACCGCGCCCGCCGAGCGCCGAATCGTGCTGACCGATGACTTCGGGCAGCGCATCCAGATGAGCGTCGAGCAGCTCCAGGTCATCGTCGACGAGGCGCGCGCCGGCCGTATCACCGAGCTCGTCGACGCGGAACTCGCCCTGGGCGTGGGCTGAGATGTCCGGCGGCCTGCCCCGCCGGGGGAGCGGGTGGGTCGCGGGCCGGGGCACCGTTCGGGCATGCGGCCGGGTGGCCGGCACCGGCACCTGCCGCCCGCCACGGTGACGCATCATCACTCGGCGGCGCTGTCCTCGCAGCAGCTGCCGACGGTCGTGGCGCTCGTCGCCGCCGTCGCCATGGGCATCGTCGCGTTGTTCCACGCCACCCGGATCGTCACCGACGATGGCCGCGCGCACCACGTCCCGGCGTTCGTCCGCCAGCTGTTGCGGGGCCGGGCAGCCGCGTTCGTGCCGGTGGAGATCGGTCACACGATCGTCGCGGTGGGCATGGCGATCATGTTCGTCGGACCGTCCAAGGTGGCGTCCTCGGGGGCCTTCGCCCTGACCTATCTGGCCCTCGCCGGTGTGTTCCTCGTCCTCGTCCTGACGAATCCCGCCTGCTGCGAGCCGGCTCGCTGGTCATGCTGTTCGATGCTGGTCGTCGAGGCGTTGGCGATGGCGTGTATGGCCCGTTCGGGCCGGTGGCCGGTGGGTGACCTGGGCGATCCCGGCGATCTGTCCGGCTGGTTCACCGTCGTCTTCACCGTCGCCGCGGTCGCGGCCGTCGGCGGCCCGCTGCTTCGCCGGGTCCGGCCGGCCTGGGACGACGCCCCCGCCCCGATCACCCCCGCCGCCTCTCGGCTGATCATGGCTGGCGGGATGCTGCTCATGCTGGTCTGACGGCGAAGCCGTGGCGACCGCGCCACGGCCGGCCGGGCCATCTCCCGCGCTCTTGCCGTGGGGCCCGTTTCGCTCAGCGCACCGAGGGCGTGGTCATCGCCGGCTCCGCCATCGGCACGGTGGGCGGGTCCTCGGCCGTCTCCGGCACCGGCCAACGGGCCGCACCCGCCTGGCCATGGCGCACCGAGCCCCGCCCGTGGCAGGCACGGCAGCGGCGCCGGTAGGTGTCGCGGCCCGTGCCGTAGAAGGCCTGCCCCTCGCCGCGGCAGCGCGGGCAGTCCAGCTCGACGGCACCGTGATGGCGGCCGGGAATCAGGCGCGCGGCGAGTCCGGCCGCCAGCGCGGCGAGGACGACCACCACCAGGTATCCCCACCGGCCGTCCGCGGAGGCCTGCCGGCCGACGACGCCGGCCCCGACGAGCAGGACGGCACAGAACGCGGTAACCGCACCCAGAGCTCGCATAGCACACCGTTTCGTCGAAGGAACTTGATATCCCGCTTCTCCCCTCGTTCCGGGATGCGCACACCACCGACGCGACTGATTTCGTCGTGCAGACCTGACGCTCGCAACCTGACGCTCGCAGGGTTGTCGCGGGCAGAGCTGTCGTGCGGGCAGAGCTGTCGTGCGGGCAAAGGCTGTCGTGCGGCCAAGGGCTGTCGCGGGCAGAGCTGTCGTGGGCTGCGGCGGAGGGCGCCGTGCGGGAGCCTCCGCCGGTGACGTCGCCACACCGCGGCGGGCGAGGGCATCGCTGCTGCTGGCCGGCGCTCCACCGATCGACCCCTCGCCACCTGCCTCGTCGAGCCCGAGTCCGTGCTGGTCTATCAATCGTCCGTGCACGGTTGGAATCGTGCGTGCCGGCCATGCCGGGTCCTTCCTGGATCGCGCGGCCGGGGCCTGATTCCGGCGCATCCGTTGCTTTCCGGGGAAACCAAATGCGGTATCTTCCCCGCTGACTCCGGCAGCTGCGGTGCGATTTGCTCGTTGCGGTGCGTTGTGTGCGGTCTGGGCTCGACAAACCATGCGGTGCGTACCGCAGTCGGCCGAGGCGCGGTGGGTACGGTCCCGCGTGGGCCGAGCGGCGTGGGCCGAGCCGCGTTGGCCGTCGAGCGCCGGTGGCCGACGGCGGAACAGGTGGGCGGTGTGGACCTGCCGTGTCCGTGGCGTTGACGTGTCCTCCCGCCACGGCGCCGGCGGCGGCCCTGGTTCGGGCCCTCGGGATGGCGGCGCACCGCGGCCGGCCGGGTGCGGGAAAGGCGGTCGGCGTCATGACGTACCGCCCGAGCGGACGGGGGCGGGCGTTCAATGGAGGCGTGAAGGGCCAGGCTGGGAGCCGCCCGGCGGGAGCCCTTACGTAGCAGCCACTTCTCACCGCTCCACCCGCGTCATGATCTCGCCGTGGCACCGGTTCCGGCACCGCTCCGTGCTGCGGAAGCTCAGGTAGAGTCGTCTGCACCTCGCCTCCATGGCATAGAGCGGCAGCTTGCGTCACACGACGCCACGAACCGGACGACATCCGGAGCTCTGCCATGGGAGAGACCAAGTGGCCAGCGGCCGCATCACGGGCAACGCCTACTACGACAAGATCACCAAAGCATGGTTTTTTCAGATCAACATCCCGGCAAGCCTGAGCCCGGACGGGCGGCGGCACCGACCCAAGACCCGCGGCCCGCGCCACGGCGTCAACTTCCGGACCAAGGGCGAAGCCCTGGAAGCCATGGATCAGCGGCTTCGCGAGATGCATGCCGGGAAGATCGACTTCAGTGGGCGGATGACGCTCGCCGAGTTCGTGGCGGCGTGGGCCGAACATCAGCGGGACGAGATACCCGACGAGCGGATCGCGAAGTACCGGTACACCGTCGAGACCTACGTCACCCCCTGGCTCGGCGACGTCAGGCTCGGCGACGTCGCCGACCGGCTGAAGGCGCACTACCGGCATCTGCTGCGGGCCGGAAAGCATCAGTCCTGCTGTTACAGACGCACGCAGCCTGAGCGCCGTGGGAGTCTAGCCACTTGCAAGATCGGCAAGCCGCTTTCGACGGTCACTGTGCAGCACGTGCACGTCATCCTGCGTTCGATGCTCAGTCTCGCCGTTGACCTCCACCTGTTCACGATCCACCCGATGACCACGGTCAAGGCACCTGCACCCGTCAAGCGGGAGATCACCCCGTGGTCCGCCGCGGACGCCCAGCGGGCGATCGAGGTGTTCGGGGGCGAGCGGCTCGGCCTGGCGTGGATTATTGCGATCATGGCCGGTCTCCGTCGCGGTGAGCTTGCGGGCCTCCGCTGGCAGGATGTCGACATCGATGCGGGCAAGCTCCGTGTCGTGAGCCAGCGGACGCGGGTGCACACTCCGACCGGGACCAAAGTGGTGGTCAAGGCCCCGAAGGGGACGTCGACGCGCTCGATCACCATGACTGACACAGTGGCCACCTTGCTCACCGAGCACAGGCACCGGCAGCGTGTCGAGGGTCTGAAGAACGGCTACGGCCGCCCGGAGTACGTCTTCGTGAACGCGCTCGGCGAGCCATACGCTCCCCAGTCGTTCTACCGCCTCTTCCAAAAAGCGTGCACCCGCCATGGACTACCCGTGGTGCGGCTCCACGATCTTCGCCACACCTTCGCGACCCTGCTGTCCGCCGACGGCGTGGCGACAAAAACAATCCAGGTGTTCCTGGGGCATGCCTCCGCCCGAACCACGGAGGACATCTACATCCACTTCCTGCCCGAAGCAGGAGCGGAGGCTATCGCGGCTCTCGACAAGAAGATCGGGAAGTCGGCCTGACTCGGCGAGAAGCCGAAGCCGTTTTTGATCTAGAAAATTCCCCGACTGCAATGCGGCCCCGGGGTCGGTGTTCGCGCACCGCCCGGGGCCTCGAAGCGACCCCAGGAGGTCACCCCGTGTCTGTCATTGTCGCATGGCCGAATGCGGCCGGAGTCAACACCGTCTGCGATGCCATCCCCCGCTGCCAGGCCCCGGCCACGGTGCCCGTGGTGGCTCTCGGCGCGGTCCGGCCCATGGTTCGCATCTGGTGGGCGTGGGACCTAGCACCGTCCACGGCCGCCCCGTGGATCTCCCCCAACGGCACCGTGAACATCCCGGTCGGCTCAGCCGTCGCTGAGGCGGTCGGACTTAGCGGGTCGATCTTCGGCGTACGGCCCACGAAGCGCCGATGCAAGTTGGCCAACGTGCCGGACGTCCTACGGCATCTGGTCGACGTCGCCGTCGAGCGGGACGTCACCAGGCCCGAAGACCACCCGTTGCGCGCTCAGGTGCTGGTGTGATCACTCCCTGAAAAACAGAGAGCCGGGGGTTACAGCCCCCGGCATCTCCCACCCGTGGTTACCGCCACGGGGTCATGATTTTTCTCCCCTTGCAACCTCAGAGGATACCCGTGTCTCTTGGTCATCAGCTAGCCGCGTGGGATCTGCTCCCCTCCGCGCTCACCCCGCAGGAACGCATCGTCCTGCTAGCCCTGGCGGAAGACTGCCGGTCCGGCCGTGACGTGTGCAGCCCGGGGCATCAGGTCCTGTCGGCGCGTACCGGTCTGGGCCGCTCCCAGTTGTCCGCCACCATCGCACGACTTGCTGCACGCGGCCTGGTGGCCCTGGCCGAGCGTGCCCACCGCGGGCGTAACGCCGTGTACCGACTCCTGTTCGCCGAGAAGGAGCGTCCGGCGGACCGGACCCAAAGCGCGCCGACTGGTACCGATCATGGTTCGGAAAGCGTCCGGCCTGCCGGGACCCTCCCTGGTGGTGCTTCTCCCCGGAAGAACTTCCTATCGCGCGTTGCTCCGAAGAGATCAAAAACACCGAAACTGCAGCCGTGGCAGGAGCCATCGAACGCACCGACGAACCGCCTACGAGCCGCACCGCGGCCTGACCTGTCGGCCCTGCCGGAGCCGCCCGCATGGGCCGTCGAGGCTGCCAGAGGGCAACTGGGCCGGTTTGCGGCCCGGCCCGCCGTCCTGGCGGTGGCCCGTGAGCTTGCGGGGGTGGCGGCATGACGCTGACCTCCACCCGACTCACGCCGATGATGCGAGCCGCAGTGATGATCCGGCTCTGCCATGAACTCGGCGAGGGGCGCCCGGCCACCCGCGAGCAGATCATCAGGGACCTGTACGGCGCCCCGATCGTGGCCAACAACGCCGACACCCCGACCGACGTCGCCGTCACCCTGGCGCCAGAGGTGGCACCGGTGTTCGTCGCACCGACCGTGCCTGACCACCAGGACGTCATCGTCGATCAGGAACCTGATATCGCCGTGTCCTTCGCTGACGCTGCTGCCAGGCTCGGCCTGTCCATTGGGACCGTGCGCCGCTACTGCGCTCCCTCGTCGGGCAAGCTCCTACGCGTCGGCATCGGGGTGAGCCTGGCATCCGTAGACGCCCTGGCAGGCTGATCGGACGGTCGGACGACGTCCACCAGGACTACGACGTTCGGGCCTGGTCCTGGTGGGCGTCGTTGCAGGTCAGACGGACTCCTCGTTTGCCGTCTCCCTCGTCCTGCGTGCGGGGAGCCGCGCGACAACGTCCGCCAGAACGTCACCGGGGCTTCGGGAGCCCCCGTTGGCCGTGTCGACCGACCCGCCCGGGTAGAACAGGCGGACCCGCGCGACGTGCGGGATGGCGTCATGCAGCCGCCGGGCGATCGCCACGGGGTCATATTCCGGCTCGCTGTCGTCCACGATCACATGAGCGCTTGCGCGGTCCGGATTCGCGAAGTCGATGATGACCATCGTCATGTTGCCTCCCCGTCCTGCGGGGCGTCGCTCTCCTGCGGGTCGGGCGCTCCCTGGAAGATCAGCATCGCGGCGCCGACGTGCGTAACCGCCTCCACCAGCGGGGCCTCGGCCGGTAGGTAGCGGGCAAGAGCCGCCGTCATCTGGGCGGCGGTGACCCCCTGGTCGAGGATCGCCGTATGCCGACCGCTCAGCTTCGAGTAGTGCACGCTCACGCCTGGCATCGCTGGTAGCTGCTGCACTGGCCAGGTTGGCTCCGGCGGTGCCTCATCTAGCGTCCCGCCGGTCCGGCGGCTGTCCTTGCCCGTCATCCCTCTACCTCCCCGTAGCTGCTGGGCTGTCCTGTGACCCGATGACGTCAACCGCCGACGTCATCCCCCCGATGCTAGGCCCGTGTCCGAGCAACTGCCAGAACTGGTGACCATGGGTGACCTCATGCGCGCCACGGGGCTATCTCGGACGCGCGCCTACGAGCTCACGCGCCGCGCCGGATGGCCCGAGCCGGTCGGCGGAACCGCCCGCATGCGGATCTGGGCGCGCGCGGACGTCGAAAGATGGCTCGACGCCAACCGGCCCGGATGGCGGTCGGACAGCTAGACCGTGCGACCAGGGAAGGCACACAAAGTTGTGTGCCTTTGAAGCTCCGCTACGCCTGCACCGTCCGGGAGCGCCGCCACCGGTCGACCTCGTCCGCCAAGACGTCAACCTCAGGTGCCGTGCGCCGGAAGGGCTTCAATGCCCCCACCAGGGACACCAGGGGCACCGTCAGGGACCGGAACGGCGTAGGCGAAAGGGCGAGAGCCTGCCTGGCTTCGACGAACGACCTATCGAGGTCCGTGGGCACGCTGGCGATCGCCAGATGTGCGTGAACGACCGAGCGGAACCCGGGCGGCAGGTCGGGCAGGCAGAGCGCCGAGTATTCGTCAGCGCGAGTCAGGTCCCCGGCAGTAGCTGCCGCAACGGTCGCGTGGTACGCGATCTCTGTTGGCGAGCACGTCTCGGGATGTTCGTCGCCAGGGGCACCGTGCAGCTCCGTCGGCAGCCCGTAAGCGGCGTTGAGCGCCCGGTCTGCGAGCCTGTTGACCTGCCCCGACTCCACGCCCGCCAAGGCTGCGCCGCGCGCTCGTGCGGCTATGCAGGCGATGCCGGCCGGTGTGTGGTCGTCGGCCCCCTGGCCGGCGTAGGCCACGGCAAAAGCCGGTCGACGTTCGTAGAGCTCGATCCCGGCTCGGGTCCGTAGAGCGTTGCCGTAGGCGGACGGATCGCCGCTGAGTCTGCCCATGCTGGCGGCATGACCCGCGAGCCTGCGGGCAAGGTCGACCTGACCGACGTTGTAAAGGCCATCGGCGCGCAGTGCCCCGACTCGGCTGGTCGTCCGGTAGAGCGACGTCCGCCAGCGGGGGTCGATGCGACGCTGACCGATCCGGACGAGTCGGTCATGCAGCATGCCGAGCATGGGCACCGTGACCGACAGCGGGACGTCTTCGTAAGTAGCCCGTAGCGCCGTCAGGTCGGTGTTCACCGACTCGATTTCATCCGATGCGGTGGTCACGAACAGTCCCCCAACCGCGACCATAGCGAGCGTGGTAAGGGTGTGGCGGCGCGACAGTTCGGGCACGTGGCAAGTGTGCGCTCCGTGCGGGGCTGGTGTCGATGGCGACTCACATCACGAGAGCGTGACCTGTCCGGCCGGCTGTGTCACCCCGATCGGGCCATGATCAAAAAACTCTGTCCGGAGCCCACATGGCTGCTTCTCCGCAAGCAGGAGCGTTTTTGCTTCGAGGTGTCCTCGCTGCTGCCATAATATTATTGCAATAATATTTGCTCATGGTGCCCTACATGGCAATAAATTTTATTGCGTGACACTGTGACACTGCCCGAATTTATTGCAGGGAATCCTACGCGAGAGACCGGGCGGGTGATCTTGAGCAAGATCGACTTAAGGGGTGGGGGGTCATGATCGGATTACACATCGTGTTGCTACTTGGAGTGACGCAAATAAAAGATCACAGCCACCTTGATCGTTATTAGAGATCTTGGTGGCCGTGATCTTTATGCGGTGATCGTTAGCTACAGGCCAACGGCGGTCACGCGGCCTTGCGAGCACGAGCAAGGCAGCGGCTGACCGTGGTCGGGTGCCAGTGATCGCCACCGTGTTTCGGCTTGTGACCAGCAGCGTCTAGTGCCGCCACGATCTCACGCAGCGAGGCCCCGTCCGCGTGCATGCTGGTCATGAGAGCAAGGGCGGCTTGCTCTGTGTCGTTTGCCACAAGGACGCTTGTGGTCTTCCCGGTGTCAGTCACGATCTTCTCGGACCGCTGCCCGAATGCGGGTGCGCCGTAGGCGTAGCCGCCCTTGCTGGCCTTGTGGGCGCGCCCCGACTGCAGCCTCAGCGTGATGATTGACCGCTCATACTCGCTGACAGCGCCGAGCACCTGGCGGATCAGCTTGCGGCTCGGATCGCTCGGGTCCTCGGCTAGGAACGCAGCCTCGCCCGGCACGGTGGTGAAGACGTCTGTACCCATCCGGCGGATCTCACGGATGAGGGTCTCTTGGACGATCAAGTCACGAGCAAGCCGGTCTAAGCGCGGGATGACGACCGCCTCTGCTTCCCCGTTCTTCAGAGCCTCCAGGACGGCGCCAAGCTTTGGGCGATCTTCGAGCTTCCCGCTGACTCCTTCCTCGCGGTAGATCTCGCCGAGCCGGTGGCCCTCCTGGCGGCACCAAGCGCGGAGCTTCTTCTCTTGGACTTCGAGGCCCTCGCCGTCGTCAGCCTGGCCCTTAGTGCTCACCCGGACGTAGCCGATCACTCGCATTGCGTATCCACCCCGTCTGACCTGCACTGTAACGTCTATGGGCATAACTGTAACAGCCGGACCGGACCGTAACACCCAACGGCGAGACAATGACGATGTCTGATGTACCAAGCGTGACAAGTAGTGGCTAGCTGTAATCAGTGTCTCGGCCGTACACCTGCTCCTGGTCGAGGAGAACCCGCTCGTGGTCGGCGCCTATCTCCCTCGCCGTACGGCGTGCCTCGGCCGCGCGCTCCTGGTCGAGGAGAGCCTGCTCGTGGCTGAGGTGAGCGGTCCGCCGTACCGCCGTGCCTCTGCTCCTGGTCGAGGAGAGCCCGCTCGTGGTCGAGGTGCTCGTGGTCGAGGTGCTCGTGGTCGAGGAGAAGCCGGAAGCGCGGCAGCGGGAAAAGATCGAATATTCCGGTTTTTTTGACACTGCCTGTAGCTGAGGTGGTCGAGGTCTGGGAGTCTGGCCAGGAAATAGAGAATATTCGGCCGCGGGGTAGTTGGCATGAGCTGAGGAATTGGCAGATAGCAAGCTATGAGGTAGTTGGCATGAGCTGAGGAATTGGCAGATAGCAAGCCGTGAGGCAGTTGCCATGAGCCGAGTATTTTCGGATATTTAGCATGGGCCGGGAAATTAATTAATTAATTAATTAGCGCGGGTCGTATCGGCAAGGACTCCGAAGCTAGGGAGACTACCGGCACTCTTTAGATCTCTATGGGGAGTCTTATCTTTTCCCCGATTATTTTGACGGGGGCCGGATGCAGACAGTCCACGAACAGAGCGGCTATGCACTACTGGTCTTTCTATGTCTAGGGAGTCTCCCCCGAATTTATGGCCCGGTCCGTGATGCCGAGGCAGTAGTACTAGTAGAGCACCGGGAAGAAGGACCCGATCCCGTTCCTGTAGAAGGCTCTGTGAGCAGCCCGTAGAAGGCTCTGTGAGCCCCGTGGAGCGACGAAACCCCGCTACCTTCTCCTGGGTAGCGGGGCGGTATCGTAGAGCGTGGTAGGACCGGGGCGGTCAGGGGGCGGGGTCTGCTGCTAGCCAGGTAAGGCGAATAATTTCGTCCTTGATTTTCTCGCTGGCCAGTAGGCCCTGCTCCACCCTTCCCCGCTGCCACTCCGTCAGCAGCTTGGTTCCTTTAGAGCGGTTACACCGGCTGCAGGCCGGGACAATATTGTCTGGTGTGTCAGGACCCCCGCGACTGAGCGGCCAAATGTGGTCGGTCTCCGTAGACGCCTCGTCGCAGTAGGTACAGGACCCCGACTTGCGTATTTCCCGCAATTCAGCGGGGGTAACTCTCGATCCCCCCGCGCTGATCCGCTGCCGTCGTGCTAGCCATTTCGCCCGACGGCGAATCTGCCGTTCGTCGGGTGACAGGGCGTTATAGCGGCAGCGGTCACAGGTCTGAGACCATGCGTAGTGCTGTCTATTGCACCGAGGACAGGTCTTTGCCCCGTTCCCCGTTTCCGGCGTCGAGGTTGCGGCCGTGGGCCTGGCCGCGAGGCTGGCGTTCATCATAGGAAGTGCCTTTGCCCGCCGCCCACCGCAGCGTCCCCAGGGGGGAGCGGGTACCGGCACCCGAAGTTGCTACAACGGACGTGATATCCGGCCAGCGCGCGCGGGTCACGGTGTTGCGCGACGGCCACGGCGGGGTCCTGGCTTCGAGCCTGAGCTACAGGTGCGGCGCCGATGGTGAACAATTCCGAGCCGCAGTACGGGCACGAGTCAGCGTCTTCCTCCGTCAGGTGGGAAGGATTGCCCGCTGCCAACCGGTAATTAGCCTTCTCCGCCGCAGCCTCAGCGGCCTGAGTAGCTTCGAGGAGCTCCTGCTCTGCCCGCTGGCGGGCATAAATCAGAGGTGTGCCGGTCATCGCGCTGATTTGATTCGCGCGGACGCTGATAGCGCTATCAGCGGCCTGCGCGGCCTGGGTCTGGGCCTCTCGCTCGATCGCAGTCTCCCAGAACCCGGAGGGGTTAGTCATCGGTGGGGCCCTGTCCTTCGGTAGTAACTAGGCGGAGATTTCTTGGAAGTAGGATTCTCTTTATTTGCAAGGTTTCGGCCTTTTTGCTGCCTTGATCGGCCAGTTGGGAGTTCCGCATTTCCCCATTAGCGATCCCAACTACCTTCTAATCAATTTCCGCGTTTCGGCGGGGGAGCTTCCGGTGAGGGAGTTGCTATCGCGAAAGTGGAGCTTCAGAGAGGTGGGTGGGTCGCCTACGGGGATATGAGCCATGGAGAGCGCGCCGGGAGGCTGAGAAGTAAAGCGAGCGGCGACGGAATCAGGCTCTCCTCGCGGTGTGAGCGAGGTCTGTGGTGCTGGTGCCGTTGGTGTGGGTGCTGGGAAAAGCGGTACCGGGGCGGATGCCGGCTTAGGCGTCGGTATGAGCCAGGGGTGAATATCGGTCACGGCAGTAGCCCCCGTTCCTCTGTTTCCCAGCTAGCCGAGGCGCTCCCCGTGAAGATGGCAGGGAGGAGAGCTGACGCGGGCGTGGGGTCGTACATCGCCCCCGAAGTAGGAGCCTGCGTAACGCTCCCGGGCATCTGTAGCGGGCTCAGGACGGACGCTGACGGCCGGAAGGGCACCGGGCTAGGAGTAGGCCAAGGCGGCTCTGGCGGAGGCTTTGGAACGGCTACAGGGCTCGGCCCCGATTGCACGGGCAATGGTGGTGCGCTGGGGTAGCCGACCCGCGGGCTGACGACAGCGTGCCACGGCCAGGCGGGTACGGGGGTTTCCTGCGTAGGGATAGGGGCGCCGGAGCCGGTAATTGGTGCTCGTTCGGGTTTGGTAATCATGATTGCCATGATCGCACAGAAGGCGGACTGTTATACAAAGATGAGCTACCGTGAAAGGAAACGCCTGCTACAGAAAAGGAATTACCCGTGACTACGAAGGATTGTGATACACCAGCGAAAAGGCTTGGGTCGTACTCCAAGACGGTAGCGGTTAGGCTCACCCCCCGCCAACTGGAGCTCATAGACCGGCTGCGGGCGGAGAACGGCTCCCGTTCGGACGTGGTGCGGTGGGCGCTAGCCCGGTGCGCGGACGTTGTCGCGCGGGTCGAGCTGTGACGGACCCCCGATGCGTCTTCCTGGATTGCCAGGCGACCGACGATGTCCTCGTGGTCAACACCGCGGTAGGCCCCGCGGCTATCTGCAATATCCATATGGATATCGGCTACAACTTCATCACGCTCATTGTGTCCGCGCTGGCTAGCGATGATGCCCTAGAGATTCACCACGACGCGCGAGAGGCACATGGGCGGATGCAGGGCCCGGGTTTCCCGGTAGAGGGCACGGGATGAAGCTAGGTAGGCGGGAGTCGTTCGACGTGTGGCTGGCGAAGCAGGGGCGCAGTAAGGGGCGCCGGAGTGCGCGCCCAGCGAGGTACGACAGCTATTCGTTCCAAGACGCGCTAGATTCCTCTCTCGATGTCGAGGAGCCCGCGACGCGGGACGTCTGGCTACAGCTGCCCAGCGAGGTCCTTAGCTGGGTAACTGAGCGCGCAGAGGAGCTCGGGCTGACTGCGTCAGCGGTCATCCAGGATGCCGTCGAGGTGCGCGCGGCCTTGGAAGTAGCACCCCAACTCGTGGAATTGGTCCGCGGCGGTCGTGCCGTTCACCAGGAGCAGGACTAGCCATGTATTCGAATCCTCCGTTCGACCCGCGTATCAATTCCTACTCCTGGGGGCCCGCAGGTCTCCAGCGGGGGAAGATGATCAGCGACGGCGATCTACCGAATCGGGTCGAGCTCAATTTTCTGTACAACCCGAGCATCGTCACGGCATCGCACTCGGTTGACCTTAATGCTGACGGCGTGCTCCCAAGTTACGCCCGCAACAAGGACGACATTGGGAGCTACATCACGCCACTTAACGCCACCGTCTCCTTCGACCTGCTGTTCGATCGTACTTACGAACTCTGGGACAGCGCGAAGAGCAAGCAGGAGGAATACCAGACTGGAGTCCTGGCGGACATCGGTACCTTCTACAAGATGGTCGGTATGTACGACCAGTACGCGACGACTGTCCAGGGCAGCGGGAAAACCGGGGATGCGGTGATGAAGAGCTCGGGGAGTCTAGGACCGATGATCCCTACTAATGCCGTCGTGCTGTTCGGAGCGTGGAGCAACAGCCTGTCCTACTACGGAATGATTCAGTCGGGGAATGTGCAGTTCACCCACTGGACCGGAGCCATGATTCCTCAGCGGGCCACGCTGTCTATCGGGATGCAGCTCATTACTCGGGATCAGGACCCGAAGAACCTCATCCCCTTCGGCCAGACCGTGAACAGCTACACCCCGCCGCGGGTGAGGTGAGCTCCTTCGTAGTGAGCGCCAGGGGCACGAGGTGACCAGGAGCACGTAGCCAGGGGCAACGGCTGACATGAGCACGCCGTGAGGGTGCGGTGAACTCCGCAGCGATCACCACGTGCGCGGGCCTAGGATCGCCGTAGAGCATCGGACCCTTCCCCCTATACCGGGAGGCGGCGTTCGTCCGCCTACGGCGATTCTGGGCCCCGGGAAAAATATTTCCTTACCAGGGCAGGCCCCGTGCAAGCGGGGAGGCCATCGGATGCAGGTACCGGGCTGGGACCGTGATCATGACTGAGCGTGTAGCCGCCACGGGGGTCTTGGTTTTTGGGGTTTTTGGTTTTCGGGTCCTAGGGGCTCGCGCGCGCGCCGTAGGTGCGTGCACTCCCCGTAGGGGAGAGACTTAGACGACCTTCAAAAACCTTAAAGTACCTTAGTGGGACATGCGGGGGACTCTGCCTAGACATGCACGGGACGCACGGGGGACTTCGTAGGGACATGACCGACGGTTTGACCGACGGTGTGACCGACGGACCGCAGGGCACGTTAAATACGGTCGGTATTTAAAGAAAAACGCCCGGTCACAGAGTCTCGTTACACTCCGCGACCGGGCTTCCCGGCGTGAGGGCTACGCCGCTGGCTCGCTCAGCTCTTCCTGCAGCTCTTCCTGAGCAAGGCTGAACAGCCGGGCCGTCTGCCGCTCAAACTGTCGCCAGAGGTCTGCATTCGGCCTGCCGCTCAGCGGGAACTCCTCGAAGAAGATATCGATCATGCAGTGTAGGTGATCCAAAGTGCACTCCACCGTCGTGCCGCCGAGCAAGTGCGCGAACAGATCTTTGACCTTCTCCTCACGTACTGGCACCTTGTCGGCGCGTGGAGTGACTTCGAACGCCTTCTCTAGGAAGATCTGGGCCAGGAGTGCGGCATCCTCCTGGACATCCGGCCGATGCTTGTGGCTCTTCAGGGGCTTGATCGTCTCCCCCGGTTCGGGAAGACCGAACAGTTCGGGGTCCGGCTCCATGATCCCCGGGCGTAGCAGCGTGAGACGTGCCTTCATCTGCTTCGGGGTCTCATGCATGATCCACGGGTGGTCCGGGGGGAGAGAGACCCTCCCGTTCATGGTCAGGAAGAAGTGCGTGGTGCGCTGGGCGTCGGCTACGACACCGTCCCCGTCGGCAGCCGCGAGCCGGTCATAGTTGACCACGTAGCGGTTGGTCCGTCCGCCGGCCCGGTAGCGCGGGTTGACGAACGGCCCGTTTCCGCGGACGGGCTTGACGATCTCCAGGAGCCCGACGTTCTCCAGCTCGTGAATCTTGCGGGAGATGGTCTTCTCCGAGACAGGCTTGCCCCTGTACTTGACAGCCTTCGCCACGGTCGGGCGGGAGGGGAAGCACGCCCCGGTCTCGTAGTTCATGTGGTACATGATCGCTTTGAATACCTGGTGCGCGGTAGGGTCCAGGAAGTCGCCCCAGTACCGCCCGTACGCCTTCTTCACCAGCACGAAGCCCGGCTTCGTCAGGTGCGACCACGGAAGATCGGGAGCCGGGCCCTCCTCGAAGGAGTTTGCGACTAGGTAGTGATCTAGGGTATCGTCGTCCACGAAAAGCTCCTTGGCGGGGGTCGCCCCACGGCTTGCCTGGACAGCATGCGCCGTGGGGCTTTTTCTATGTCAGTCGTCGTTTTCGAGCGCCCGGTCGGCACCCACGATTAGGCTTGCACGTCGACCGGGCGCCCGTTGTAATCGTTCTCAGTCGCGTTCGCTCAGAGCCGAATTTCAGTCAGGGAAGTACTCCTGCTCCAACTTCTTATATTCCTCGATAATGGCGTCGGCCTTCTCTTCATGGCTGTAACTGGGCCACTCCGCCCGTCCCTCGGCCTTCAGTTGCCCCCTGACTAGCCCGTGGCCCACCAGCGCATGCTCGGCGCAGAACCGCCACGTCCTATCGTCGCTGGGCGCGACGTACTCGACGAGCGGGTAGTCAGGGATGAGGTCGTTGGTGCAGACCGGCATAGAGCAGTACTCGCCGTCGCTGTCGGTGTCGGTGTCGAACATGCACCCACCCCATCACAGCGGACCTGTAATCATCCAGGACGATTTTGCAGAACAGAACTAGGTGGGTCTGTGGAGCCGGTAGAGACCCACTAGGTGGAACTCTGGAACCTTCCAGAAACCCAGAGAGTGGAACTCTGGAGCCTTGGCAGATACCCACTTGGTGGGTTTCTAGAAGTCGGCACTGTCCCCCTGGCCTACCAGGCGTATCCCTGGATTACACGGGGAGCCGCTCAGCCGGCCGTAGAGCTCCGGGCTAACAGCCGCAAGTAAGTTGCACGAGAAGCCAGAGATCAGCCGCCTACGGCCGTCCCGGACTGCTTGGCCGCCACTGTCCCGCCCGTGCTGCGCGGCTGCGACCCACACGGTGGGGTGGTGCCGGGCGAGGACACAGAAACTGGATCTTGATTGGCATGATGACCCCATGACAGAGCGCCGGAGTCGTCCGGGTCGGTGCGCCGGTGTGGCGCGAAGCTGCTCTATGCCACAGGGGGGCTCGGCCGAGCCTACCTGAGCTGCCGTCCGTCTGCGGGCCTGAGAGGCTCACAGCCTGCCCGAGAGCTCCGGCCTAGCCCGATGTACGTACTGGGCGATCTCGCCCGCCTACGGCGCTTACAGGGCCACGCCGTGGCCGTCGTCCTGCTGGGCGCCGAGCGGGTGCAGCCTCGGCTACCGTCTCGGCTCGGCACTCGGAGGCGGGGGGTTGCTTGCCAGGGAGCCGTCGATCATGCTCCGCCACGAGTGCTGCCTCCTGGGCGTGGCTCTCCTCCCGCGCATGCGCGGGAGAGTTCATGCGTGAGTCATCACGCGAGTCAGTACGTGAGTTAAGTACGTGAGTTACAGCGGCAACACCGCCGGCAACACCGCCGGCAACACCGCCGGCAACACCGTCGGCAAAGGGAGCGAGGAAGTCGTGGAACTCCCGGCCTCCGTCGCGCACGACAGCGCTAGCGGTTACAGTGCCCCGTCGGTCAGACTACGTTCTGTAACCGCGCCACTGTCTGCTTGCCCCCGACGGGCGGGGGTGTAGATCACACACGACGACCCCCACCCGTTGCAGGCAAGCTCAGTCGGCGGCCGTGCCGCCTGCAGGAGCGGTCGATGGCGGGTAGCGGAGAAGATCGTTAAGAACCGTGGCGAGGTCGGTGCCAGTGGCGCCAAGTTGGCACCGGGACCCCCAGACACTCACTGACACCCGCTCCCCCCAGGTGCCTCTGGCACCGCGCTGAATGAGGATAGAACCGGGCGTATAGACACTCGCAGACACAGGAGTTGACACTGGAGGCATGACACACCCGCTGGCAAACTTCGCGAACGGTCAGCCCGCGGGCCCACCGTTCGCCCTCGAGGAGGGCGACCGGATGCTGCGGGTCCGCCTCGACGGTGGGCAGACCTACGCCAAGCAGGGGTCGATGGTGGCCTACCGGGGGCGGCTCGACTTCGCCTACAAGGGCCAGGGCGTGGGCGGCTTCCTGCGGCGCGCGGTGACCGGCGAGGGCCAGGACCTGATGAAGGTCACCGGTCGCGGGACCGTCTGGTTCGCCGAGTCGGGCAGCCACATCTCGATCTTCACTCTCGACCGCGACAGCCTGACGGTCAACGGCCGCAGCCTGCTCGCGATCGAGTCCGGGGTGCGTTACAAGGTGACCACGACCTCGGGCGGCCTCGGCGCGATGATCGCCGGGGGGGTGTTCAACACCGAGGTCTCGGGCACCGGCGGGGTGGCCGTGCTCTGTCTGGGTTCCCCGCTGGTACTCCCGACGGACGAGCCGGTGTGTGTCGACCGGGACGCGGCCGTCGCCTGGACTGCGGGCGTGCGCACCCGGGTTGTGTCCACCTTCAAGCTGGGCAACCTCGTGGGGCGCAGCTCCGGGGAGCTCGCGCAGATCGAGTACTCCGGTCGGGGGGGTTTCGTCGTCGTCCAGTGCGGCGAGACACCGGCGGCCGGCACGACCCAGGAAGGGCACTGACCCGCCTGTCCGCACCGCCGTGCACGAGCCGCCGGGCCCGCGTCGCAGAAGCAGGGACCGATGCGCAGAGACCGGCGTGCAGAGTTCGTGATCGTGCAGAGTTCGTGATCGTGCAGAGTTCGTGATCGTGCAGGGTTCGTGATCGTGCAGGGTTCGTGATCGTGCAGGGAGCCGAGATGTCGTCGCCAGCAACGCCTCCGGCGGGCGCCGCCCCAACCGTCCGAACCGGACGGCCCGCACGGGCACGGGGGACTCGCCCGGCGGGTTCCGTCGAGCCCGCACTCGGCGTGCTGCTCGACGAGCTGCGCTCGATGTTCGCCCGCGAGGGGTTGCCGGTCGCCGCCGCCGACCCGCCGGCGTCGAACACCGCCCGAGCCGGGGGGACAGACGAGGTGCCGGCCGCGCTGGGCTGGGCGGCCAGCGGGCTGATGTGGCTCACTGGCCCACCCGGTCGGGCCCCGCTGGTTCCCGACGGGCCGGTGCTCGGCCGCGCCGGGGCGGCGGCCCAGCTGTTCACGGACTTGTCCCGGCAACTCGGCCGGGCCGTCCGGCCCGATGTGACCACGCTGTTGGGCGGCCGGGCCGCGCTGCTGGGGTTGCACCGCCGAGGCACCTGGTCGGCGAACGGAAGCTGCCGCCTGTTGCCGGCCGCGGACGGCTGGATAGCCGTGAACCTCGCGCGGCCCCACGACGTGGACGCCGTGGATGCACTGGTCGGCGCGCTCGGGGATCAGCTCGGACTCGGTGCGGCCGACCCGTGTCTGCACCCCGTCGAGCAGGCGTGGACGGCGCTGAGCGCGGCGGTGGTCGCCCGGCCGGCCGCCGACGTGGTCGACATCGCCCGGCTGCTCGCCATCCCGGCCAGCGAGCTGGCCGGGCCCCACCGGCCCAGGCCCGTCCGGACCCTGCCGATACAGGGTGCCCGGGCGACACCGGGGGCCCGGCCGATGCAGGATGCCCGGCCGATTCAGGGGGCCCGGCCGACACTAGGTGTCCGGCCGACAGGGGATTCCGAGCCGACGCGGGCTTCCTGGTCGACTCGGGCCACTCGACCTACATCGTCTGGGCCGGCATCGCCCCGGATCGGCGCCGCGGGGGCCGTGGGAGGCGTCGGCGCCGAACCGCCGCTGGTCGTCGACCTGTCGGCCATGTGGGCGGGTCCACTGTGCGCGCACCTGCTCGGCGAGGCCGGGATGCGGGTGGTGAAAGTCGAAAGCGTGCATAGACCGGACGGGGCCCGTCGCGGAGACCCGGAGTTCTACGACTGGCTGCACGCCGGCCACGAAAGCGTGGCCCTGGACTTCACGACCCCGGGCGGTCGGGCCATGCTGCGTCGCCTGGTGGAGCGCGCCGACGTCGTCATCGAGTCGTCGCGGCCGCGTGCCCTGGCCCAGCTCGGGCTCGACGCCGCGGAGCTCGTCGCCGCCCGACCGGGGCGTACCTGGGTGAGCATCACCGGCTACGGGCGGGCCTACGCCGACGCCCATCCGGGCCCGGACCCCGTCGCGTTCGGCGACGATGCCGCGGTGGCGGGTGGTCTCGTCGGGTGGGACCGTGCCGGTGGCGACACCGCGAGTCCGGTGTTCTGCGGCGACGCCATCGCCGACCCGCTCACCGGGCTGTTCGCCGCGCTGGCCGTGGCTGCCTCGGTGCTCGGCGGCGGCGGCCATCTGCTCGATGTCGCCATGCGGGAGGTGGCCGCCTGGGTGGCCGCACCGCCCGACCGAGGGATGGGCCCACCCGACGGTGAGGCGGACCCGGCCGGCGGGGAGGCGGACCAGTCCGGGTCGGTGCCGTGGACGGTCACCGGTTGCGACCGGGATGGCTGGACCGTGCACCAGGCGGGTCGGACGCAGCGGGTCCTACCGCCGCGCGCCCCGCGGCTGGGTACCGGCGCGAGGGATGCCGGCCGGGCGCGGGCCGCCGCCTCGGGGGCGGACACTCGCGCCATCGTCGACGCGCTGTGCCCGGGGTGACGGCCGCGGGGTCCGCCTCGGCCGCCGTCCCGGTCGTCCAACCCGCTGCCTGCCCGCGCGGCTGCCGGTCGAGCGCGAGCCTGCTTCCCTGACCGGTCGCGCCGACGAACGCCTCATCCTGTCGCCTTTCGGCCCACCCCACCCGTCTCGTCCTCACAGCCCACCCCGCCCGTCTCGTCCTCACAGCCCACCCCGCCCGTCTCGACCTCACAGCCCACCCCGCCCGTCTCGTCGGTCCCACTCGTTCCGTCCGACCTTTCCGTCTTGTTCGTCCTATTCGTTTCGTCTGTCCTGCCTGCCTCGCCCGGCTCTCCGACGCCCGTCGGGCCGGTTCCGACCGTCTCGCCGATGCGGGTCCGAGCATCCAGCGGTGCTGATCGAGTGGCACGGTCGGGGCGCTCGCCGGCGGTTACGTCGACCGCCGGGTCGGTGGGTGCGTCGTCACCGAGCAGCCGGCCGGCCGGCTGGGCGGCGGCCCGCAGCGGCCGGCGG